>DATJJR010000009.1:0-38831 GCA_035492055.1 Rhodocyclaceae bacterium
TCCTACAAACTGGCGTCCCCACGGGGATTCGAACCCCGGTTCATACCGTGAAAGGGTATTGTCCTAGGCCTCTAGACGATAGGGACGAGGCTTTTACTTCTGTCTCTCAAACGAACCCTTTTGAGGTCCTGGTGGAGGTAAGCGGGATCGAACCGCTGACCTCTTGCATGCCATGCAAGCGCTCTCCCAGCTGAGCTATACCCCCGTTCAAGAGAAGCGAGATTGTAGGCAAAGACTTTCGGTTTGTAAAGACCCTTCGCGCAAAAAATACTATGAATCTTTACTCGCCAAAGAGCTTGCCTGGGTTCAACAGGTTGCCAGAGTCGAAGGTTTGCTTGATGCCGCGCATCAACACCAACTCGAGCTCGCTTTTGTAGTGCGCAAGTTCGCTGATCTTCAATTGCCCGATGCCATGTTCGGCCGAAATGCTGCCACCAACATAATGAACCAGGTCGTGAACAATGCGATTGACTGTTGCCGTATTGGCAAGAAAATCGCGATCATCCCCTGCTTGTGGTGACAAGTTGTAATGCAGGTTGCCGTCACCGACGTGGCCGAAGCAGACGATGCGGATATTCGGAAAAGCACGTTCCAGTTCAACCGCGGCACGTTCAATAAAGGCCGGAATCGCCGACACCGGCATGGCGATGTCGTGCTTGATGCTGTAGCCCTCGACTTTTTGCGCTTCAGGAATGCTCTCGCGCACACGCCACATCGCCTTCGCCTGCATCTCGTTCGATGCCAGCACGGCATCTGTGACGTCACCGCGCTCAAGCAAAGGCTGCAACGCTTCATTCAGCATGTCGGCAAGCGGTGCACCACGCCAAGTGTCGCTCAACTCGACCAGCACTTGCCAAGGTTGCGGCACCAGCGGAATGAACACTTGCGGCAGATGCTGTCGCACCATGGACAACGGCGTTTGCGCCATCAATTCAAATGCGGTGACACGTTCGCCACAGGTTTCCCGCAGGCGACTCAATACGGTTACTGCAGCAGCAGGCGAGCGCACGGCCAACCATGCAGTGAGTTGCGCTTGAGGACGCGGGAACAATTTCAGCACGGCCGCCGTGACCAAACCCAGTGTGCCTTCTGCCCCGATGAACAACTGCTTGAGATCGTAACCAGTATTGTCCTTGCGCAATGCGCGCAAGCCATGCCAGATGCGGCCATCGGGTAGCACAACCTCCAATCCAAGCACGAGCTCGCGCATATTTCCGTAGTGCAGCACCTGTACGCCACCGGCGTTGGTCGAGATATTGCCGCCAATGGTGGCAGAACCTTCGGCCGCCAGCGACAGCGGGAATAGGCGGTTCACCTGTGCTGCTGCTTCCTGCGCATGCTGCAGAATGACACCGGCTTCGACGACCATAGTGTTGTTGTCGGCATCCACACTGCGGATGCGGTTGAGTCGCGTGAGACTGACGATGACTTCGTCGTTTTTTGAAATGCCACCACCGACCAGACCAGTGTTGCCCCCTTGCGGCACGATACCGGCACCCGCCTCGGCACACGCGGCAACGACAGCTGCAACTTCAGCTGTATTACCCGGTCGCACGACGCATTGCGCCGTACCGCGATAACGACGCCGCCAATCGACGAGATACGGCTCAAGGGCCGCAGGCTCGGTGATGATGTTGTCCCAACCGACGATAGCCGCAAGCCTGTCGATCAGGGACATCGCTTAATGTTCCGTCGCGAGCGTGGCGTACATGTCGTGTACGTCGCAGTCATTGATCGTGACGGTGGCGAATTCACCGACCTCCAGATCGGCACCGTCGGTGATGTAGACGAGGCCATCGATCTCCGGCGCATCGCCCGGGCTGCGCGCCACGGCACCTTCTTCATCCACTTCGTCGATCAACACTTGCATGGTCTTGCCGATCTTCATTTCAAGACGGCGCGTGCTGATGTCTTCCTGGAACTCCATCAACTGCTGACGACGCTCTTCGCGCACTTCGTCCGGCACGGCGCCCAGCAGATCGTTGGCTGCAGCACCGTCTACAGGCGAATAGGCGAACGCGCCGACACGGTCCAGCTCGGCCTCTTCGAGGAACTGCAGCAGTTGCTCGAAGTCTTCGTCGGTCTCGCCGGGGAAGCCGGTAATGAAGGTGGAACGAATCGTGAGTTCCGGGCAGATCGAGCGCCATTTCTTGATGCGCTCAAGATTGTTCTCGCTGCTGGCCGGGCGCTTCATGGCCTTGAGAATGCGCGGGCTGGCGTGCTGAAACGGTACGTCGAGATACGGAAGAATCTTGCCTTCCGCCATCATCGGAATCAGGTCGTCCACGCTCGGATACGGATAAACATAGTGCAGGCGCACCCAGATGCCGAGCTTGGAGAGGCCGTCGCACAGTTCCTTCAAGCGCGTCTTAACCGGCATGCCGCCCCAGAAACCGGTGCGATATTTCACGTCCACGCCGTAGGCACTGGTGTCTTGCGAGATGACCAGCAATTCCTTCACACCCGATTCAGCCAGCGTTTCTGCTTCGCGCAGCACGTCGCCGATGGGGCGTGACACAAGGTCGCCGCGCATCGATGGAATGATGCAGAAGGTGCAGCGATGGTTGCAGCCTTCGGAGATCTTGAGATACGCGTAATGCGGCGGCGTCAGGCGAATGCCCTGCGGCGGCACCAGATCAGTAAACGGATCGTGCAGCGGCGGCAGGTAGTTATGCACCGCGTCCATGACCTCTTGCGTCGCATGCGGGCCGGTTACCGCCAGCACCGATGGATGGGCGGTCTGCACGATATCGCGCCCCTGCGCATCCTTCTTGGCGCCGAGGCAGCCAGTGACGATGACCTTGCCGTTTTCGGCCAGGGCTTCGCCAATCGCATCCAGCGACTCCTCCACCGCGGCGTCGATGAAACCGCAGGTGTTGACGACCACGAGGTCGGCACCGTCATAGTTGCCGGAAATCTCATAGCCCTCTGCGCGCAGGCGCGTCAGAATGGCTTCGGAATCGGAGGATGCCTTGGGACAACCGAGGGAAACGAAGCCGACGGTCGGGATATGTTTTTTATTGCTCATTGTTTCTTGTCTTGGTCTGATGCACGAGTGGCAGCACTGGGTGCAAACCCGCCGCCGAAAATGTTACGTGTCTGTTCCTGCATTTGCTGGAACATTTTCTGGCTCTGTTCGACGTAGGCACCCATCATGTTTTGCATGGCCGGCCCCTGGAAGCTGAGGAATTGCGCCCACAAGTCGGCGCTGCGATCCTGTGCCGCGTCGCCGTAGATGCTTTTTGCGTGCTCGGCAAAGCGTGCGTGCATGTCGTTGAAGGCACGGACGTTGGATTCCAGATACTTGCCCATCGCGCCTTGCGAGGTCTTGCCGTAGAAACGAATCATCGTTGCCAGCACTTCGGACGAGAACATCGGCGCACCGCCGCTTTCCTCTTCCAGGATGATCTGCAGGAGAATGCTGCGGGTCAGATCTTCATTGCTCTTGGCATCCACCACGGCGAATTCGGCCCCTTCAAGCACCAATGCCTTGACGTCGGCCAACGTGATGTAGGCACTGGTCTGCGTATCGTAGAGACGGCGGTTTGGATATTTCTTGATGAGGCGGCGAGCGTCGGCCATGGGCAACTCCGGAAAAACGGGCGACATTGCCGCAGCGCAGCAAAGCGAGCGAATTATATAGGCTGGAGAAGGATTTAGCCGAAAATGTCAGGCTTGTCAGCTAATGCAAGCGCAGCAACTGCTCAGCCCATGTCATCCCATGAACAGGCCGCCGTTGATGTTGAGCGTTTCACCCGTCATATATGCCGCCAGATCCGAGACAAGGTAAGTGCACAGCGCAGCAATCTCTTCGGGGCGGCCCAAACGCTGCATCGGAATGGTCGCGATGAGGTTGTCGCGAATGTCCTCACGCATGCCCATCACCATGTCGGTCGCGATGTAGCCCGGCGCAATCGCATTGACTGTCACGCCGCGACGGCAAAGCTCTTGCGCCAACGAGCGCGTGAAGCCAAGTACGCCCGCCTTGGCCGCCGCGTAGTTGGTTTGCCCAGCCTGCCCTTTGACGCCATTGATCGAGGCGATGTTGATGATGCGTCCCCAGCCGCGTTCAGCCATGCGCGGCGAAATGTGGCGCGTCACGTTAAACAGGCTGTCGAGGTTGGTGGAAAGCACTTCATCCCACTGTGTCTTGTCCATACGGGCAAAAGAACGATCGCGAATGATGCCGGCGTTGTTGACGAGCACGGCAATGGGGCCAATGCCTTTTTCGATGCGTTCCGTCATTGCCTCGCATGCAGCGTAATCGGTAACGTCGGCCTCGGCAGCGTGCATGGCAAAGCCTTCTGCCTTGCGTGCTGCCAGCCACTCATCCTTGCTGGCCTTGCCTTCACGACAATTCGCCACCACCGTAAAGCCATCGGCCGCTAACGCCTTGCAAATGGCCGTGCCGATACCGCCCATGCCACCGGTCACAAGCGCAACACGTGTTTCGCTCATTTTCCCTCCCTATCCTTTTCTATTCTTTTACATAGCGACCCGGCGCAGACTCCAGCACCGGATATTGCTCATTGCCGAGTTGCACACGCGCTGCCGTACTGCCACCACCGTATTGCGCCAGCCATTCAGCCCATGCCGGCCACCAACTGCCACGCAACTCCGTTGCTTGGGTCTGCCACGTGTCTGCATCAAGCGTCACATTGTCCTTTTCTACATGCCAATGACTGCGTCGCTGCTTGATCGGCGGGTTGATCACGCCGGCCACATGGCCTGACGCACCGAGCACGAAAACGCTGTCGCCGCCAATCAGGCCGCGCGTGGCGTAAGCACTCTTCCACGGCACGATGTGATCCTCGCGTGAGGCATAGACGAAAGTCGGCATGTCGATACGATGCAAATCAATCGGTGTATCGAGTACGGTCAGCGCATCCGGTTCGCGCAGCTTGTTTTCGAGATACAGATGGCGCAGATACCAGACGGCAAACGGCCCCGGCAGATTGGTGCTGTCGGCATTCCAGAACAGCAGATCGAAAGCCGGCGGCGTATTGCCCTTGAGATAGTTGCCGACGACGTAGTGCCACACCAGTTCATTGGCACGCAGGCTGGAGAAAGCTGCCGCGAGTTCGGCACCGTGCATCAATCCGCCCTTGCCGATGGTCGCTTCGCGTGTGGTCACACCGGCTTCGTCGATGAAACACGCCAACTCGCCAGCGTCCGAAAAATCGAGCGGCGTGGTCAGCAGCGTTAATGCATGTACCGGATCTTCGCCGCGTGCACGCGCCGCCGCCAACGCCGTGGCCAGCAAGGTGCCTCCGAGGCAGAAGCCGAGTGCATTGATTTGCTCAACGCCACAAATGTCGGCCGCAATGCGCCATGCATAAATCGGCTGGGCGACTAGATCGTCCCAAGTAAAGTCGGCTTCGCTCTGATGCGGATTGCGCCAACTAATCAGGAACACGGTATGCCCCTGCGCAATCGCATGACGCACGAAGGAGTTTTCCGCCTGCAGGTCGAGGATGTAATAACGGTTGATGCACGGCGGCACGATCAGCAGCGGGCGCGATGCAACGCGTTCGGTCGTCGGCGAATACTGGATCAGCTGCATCGCGGCGTTCTCGAATACCACGGCACCCGGCGTGATGGCCAGGTTCTCGCCGACCTTGAACGCGGACTCGTCGCTCATCGAGATGCGACCTTTATCGAGATCGACGAGCATGTTGACGATGCCGCGCGCAATGCTCTCACCATTACTTTCCATCGCAAGGCGGATGATTTCCGGATTGGTCGCCGCGAAATTCGACGGCGCCAATGCATCCACATACTGACGCGTCATGAAACGCACACGTCGACGTTCCGCTTCGTCCTTGACCGGAAAAACCTCCGCGGCGCGGCGCAGGAAATCGGCGTTGATCAAATACGCCTGACGCAGATAATCATGAACAGGGCTCATCGCCCAATCAGAAGCCGCAAACCGTGTATCACCCGGCGCAGGCTCGATCACCGGCGGCGGCACAGCACCGCCTTGCGCACGCAAGGACTGACGCTGCCACAGCTGCATGTGCAGCAGCCTCGCTTCCTGCTGCAATTCGGCAATGCGCGCATCGTGTTCGCCGTGCTCCGCATCGACCACCGGTGCGACGAAGGCGAGCCATGCGGCCCACATCGTTTGAAAAGCATCGTCGCTCCAGCCTTGCTCATTCACGCCCATCTCCCTCAACACACACTTCAACGAAAGAAACTGCTCGGTGTCTGGCCGAATTGTCGCCTGAACATGGCGGCAAATGCGCTTGGGCTGTCATAACCGAGTGCCAGTGCCACATCGAGCACTCTCTCGCCTTGCGCCAGGCGCTCCAGGGCATTCAGCAAACGTGCCTGCTGCCGCCATTGTCCGAACGTCATGCCGGTGTCGCGCGCAAACAGGCGCTGGATGGTTTTAACATCGACGCCAAGCTGATCGGCCCAATCGGCGAGCGTGGAAACATCGTCCGGCTCGCGTTGAATGCGTGTGCAGATCTTGCGCAGACGCGCATCAGCAGGTTGCGGCAAATGCAGTGGCAACACTGGTAGCGCATGCAATTCATCGAGCAACAAACGCATCAACCGGCCATCGCGCGATTTCGGCGTATAGGGCAATTCAACCTCGGCTGCAGCAACAATCAACTCGCGCAACAAGGGAGAAATACCGACCGCTTGCGCGACCTGCGGCAATCCGCTTGCCGCGTCGGGCATCACAAAGAGGCTGCGCATGTGAATGGCACCGATGCAGCGGATCGAATGTTGCGTGCCGGCCGGCATCCAGATTGCGCGTGTCGGCGGCACGATCCATACGCCGCCCGAAGTCTGCACCACCATTACGCCCTGGATTGCATAGACGAGCTGATGCTTGCCATGTGTGTGAGGTTCGATGACGGCATTGGGCGCGTAATTAGTGACGCGACATGTCACCGGCAAGGTGCCGCTTTCGATTTCGCGCAGAGATTGTTGAAGCGGGATCATGCAAAAACCCAATGTCCATTTCGCGACAGTGTATTCCCATATGGCTTGCGACAGGCAATCCGCTTTTGCCTAGGATGCAGGTTCAGAAGGTAATCAACCGTACACAGGAAACGCCATGACCGCGACTGCAAGCACGACGACCGCGCCCCGGCCCGCCGCCTTGGGCATTTTGAGCTCACTCAGTACAACGCACATGATCAACGACATGATGCAGTCGCTGATCCTCGCGCTGTATCCGATCCTCAAGGGCAGCTTCCATCTGAACTTCGGTCAGATCGGTCTGATCACGTTGACCTACCAACTCACGGCGTCGCTGTTCCAGCCCTTGATTGGTCTTTACACCGACAAACGCCATCTGCCGAACGCGTTGCCCATCGGCATGGCGTCGACGATGATTGGCCTGCTATTGCTTGCCTTCGCGCCGAACTACATCTCGCTGCTCGTGGCCGCCGCGTTCATCGGCCTGGGCTCGGCCGTGTTTCATCCGGAATCGGCGCGCATTGCACGCTTTGCGTCAGGCGGTCGACATGGTTTCGCACAGTCGATGTTCCAGGTCGGCGGCAATACCGGCTCGGCCATCGGTCCGTTGCTGGCAGCATTGATCATTGCGCCTTACGGCCAGCACAGCATTGCCTGGTTTGCTCTCGCCACGCTGATTGGCATCTATCTGCTGTTCAAGGTGAGTCGCTGGTATGCGATCAATATGCCACTCGTGCACCACGGCAGCCGTGCACATGCCGAGACGTCGCCTTATCCGCGCAACGTGGTGATCGGCGCCATCGTCGTGCTGCTGGTGCTGATCTTCTCGAAGTATTTCTATATCGCCGGCATCAGCACCTTCTACACTTTCTACCTGATCGACAAGTTCGGCGTGTCGGTGCAGGACGCACAGATGCACCTGTTCATCTTCCTGTTCGCCTCGGCCGCCGGCACGTTGATCGGCGGTCCTGTCGGCGATCGCATTGGCCGCAAGCCGGTGATCTGGATTTCCATTCTTGGCATTGCGCCCTTCGCGTTGGCCTTGCCCTACGTGAACCTGTTCTGGACCACGGCACTGATGATCGTCATCGGCTTCGTGCTCTCTTCGGCCTTCTCGGCGATTCTGGTGTTCGCACAGGAACTGATGCCGCACAAGATCGGCATGATCTCGGGGCTGTTCTTCGGCTTTGCCTTTGGCATGGGCGGTCTTGGCGCAGCAGTACTCGGCGTGCTGGCCGATCACACCAGCATCGCTTACGTGTACAAAACCATCGCTTTCCTGCCACTGCTCGGCTGCATCGCGTTCTTCCTGCCGAAGTCGCCGCGTGCGGTCAACGCAAATTAACCGATGCCCAGATGGGTTTCGATGTAGTGATGCGCTGCATAAACGGAGAGCGCGCCCAACAGGATCAGGACGATTTGCTGGACCGTGGCGCGCAACTCCGTGCGCTGATGCAAGCCAGGAATCAAATCAGCGACAGCAACATAGATCATGCTCGCCGTCGCCAGCGCCAGCATCGGCGCCGCCGCGCTCTTGACGGCCGACAAGCCCATATAAGCGAGCAAACCGCCCGCGAGTGTTGCAAAGCTCGACAGCACATTGAGCATCCACGCGCGCAGCTTGGTGTAGCCTGAGTTCAAAAGAATCAGGTAGTCGCCAACTTCCTGCGGAATTTCGTGCGCGAACATCGCCAATGCAGCAATCAAACCGAGGCGGATGTCCTGCATGAAGGCAGCGGCAATCAGCACGCCATCGACAAAATTGTGGAAGCTGTCGCCGATGACGATGAGCAAGCCGGTACGACGTGTTGCACCGGTAATCGGCGCAACTTCGGCCGAAGTTTTGCGTGGCGCATACCGATAAGGCTGCGTACTCTGTGCATGATCATGGGCACACGTTTCATCATGTACGTGATGATGCTCCAGCGTCGGCAGCTCATGCGCCTCGCAATGCTCATGATGGCAATGACGCCAGAGCGAAAGCTTTTCGAGAAAGAAAAACAGCAGGATGCCGCCCAGCAACATGGCGCCTGCCTCAGCCGGTTTGACGCCAGACTCGATCAGATCGGGCAATAAATCCAGAAAAGCCGCGCCCAGCAAAGCACCGATCGCATAGCTGATGAGCATCGGAATCCAGCGGGCGCGTGCCGCCAGCGAAAAACCCGCAGCGATCGAGACGCTGATCACGCCGCCGGCAAAAGAAGTCACGATGATCCAGGCAAGGATGGACATGGCTGACAAGGAAGAAAAAGAAAAGGCCCCAATGAAGGGGCCAAGATTATCGCTGAATCCACATCCCTGCGGATAACCTTGCCCTCAATGCAATGGCTGCCGTGCTTCCATTGCCGCCGATCGCTGCAGCCAGAAACAGGCAAGCTGTTCTGCGCAATCGCGCAACGCTTCCGAAAAACGTACGTCATCGGCCACCACACGCAATTGCACGGCCGCCGCACCGGCCAATGCCGGAGAACAACAACAGGAATAGCGGCTGATCAGGTTCAACGCCGCAACCAGGGCCAACTCAGGTTGTTCCGGATATTCGGGCATCTGCATGGCGAGCTCCTGTGACTTAGAGACGTACGGCGTAGTACTCGACCACGTGCTGGATATCAATCGGGAACGGCACTTCGGCCGCATCCGGCACATGCGCAACCGTGGCGATTTGCGTCGTAGCATCGCGCTTGATCCATTCGGCAGCCTCCAGCACCGGCGTCGCCAGCGTCTCAATCACGCAGGGAATTTTCAATCCCTTCGCGGTCAGCCGCAGCGTGTCGCCCGGCTTGATTCGAATCGACGGAATATTGACGGCACGCCCGTTCAACAGCACATGCTTGTGACGCACAAGCTGGCGCGCCGCCACAATCGTCGGCGAAAAACCGGCGCGGAAAACAGCGTTGTCGAGCCGGCGCTCCAGCAATTCAAGCAATTTTTTACCTGTCTGTTCCTTGCTCGCCTTGGCCTCGGTCATCAAGCGACGAATCTGGGTTTCGGTAACGCCATAGTTGAAACGCAGCTTCTGCTTCTCCATCAACTTGATGCCGTAATCAGATTTCTTGCGCTGGCGCTGCCCATGCTGACCGGGCGGATAGTCGCGTTCGGTAGTTTTTGCAGTCAGTCCCGGCAAGGCAGTGCCAAGTGCGCGGATGACTTTCAAACGGGGGCCGGTGTAGCGGGACATGTTTGTTCCTGAATTTCTGACATGAAATGGGCGCTCCCACAGGCCAAGCCGGTAGAAAAAATCCGGCGTCCGATGAGGAAACGGACGCCGGACCGAAGTCGCATTGCTGCGAGAACTACCCCTAACGCAACTGGAATTGCGTTGATCTAATGATAACCATTCTCATTAACTATGCAAGCAGTTTTTAAAAGAAATTTGTAAACCGTGTCTTGAATCCATAGATCTGGCTTGAACGACAACACCTTGTGTTGTTCTGCTCAACCGGTTTGCTGATCTTCCATGTAACGCAGAGACAAGAAGAGGCCAGATCTTTTAGTCTCGTTAATCGTTGCGCCAGATCAAGCTGGCCATGCGACCCGTCACGCCCTCCCGGCGATAGGAAAAAAAACGGGCGGAATCCGTCACGGTGCAAAAGTCACCACCATATATTTCTGCAATGCCAATGTCTTGCAGACGCAGGCGGGCAAGCGCATAGATATCTGCCAGCCACTTGTCTCCATGCGGAACAAACGCCGCACTGGTGGATACACGCGCATGCTCGATAAACGCCGCACGCACCTCCTCACCGACCTCGAACTGTTGCGGACCGATGGCAGGCCCAAGCCAGACGAGAATATCCGCCGGCAATGCACGCATCGACCGCACCGTATTTTCGAGGACACCGGCCAGAAGACCGCGCCAGCCGGCGTGTGCGGCAGCAACGGTTTTACCGTCACGGGTACAAAACAAAACGGGTAAGCAATCCGCCGTGAGTACAGCGCACACGTGCTTCGCGGCAAAGCTCACGCTGGCATCGGCGGTGCAATTCGGCCCAGTGTTTTCTGCAATAACGCAGTCAGTGCCATGTATTTGTTCAAGCCACGCCGGCTCATTGGGCAAGTTCGCTTGTACACGTAGCCACGCACGATTCGCCGTGACATGCGCAATATCGTCGCCGACATGGGTCGCCAGATTCAAGTGTGCCCATGGCCCCGTGCTCACACCTCCGTTGCGGGTTGTCACAAGTGCATGCACGTTGGACGGAGCGGGCCAATCGGGCACCAGAAAATCGGGTACCAAAGAAGTGCTCACGTACTGCCCCTCACCAACTGGAGCAAATCCTCGAAATCCTGCGGCAACGGTGTTTCCCATGCCATCTCTTCGCCGCTGACCGGATGCGTCAGCGCGAGTCGCCATGCGTGCAAGGCCTGTCGCGGAAAGGCATCAAGATTCTCATCGCCGCTGACCTTGCGGCCATAGGTTTGATCACCAACGAGCGGGTGCGAAATGTTGGCCATGTGTACACGAATTTGATGCGTACGCCCAGTTTCGAGGCGGCATTCAAGCAGCGTGCAGCGAGTGAAACGGTCACGCACCACATAGTGTGTGCGCGCCTCACGCCCGCTGCCGACGACGGCCATGCGCGTGCGATCGCGCGCGTGCCGGCCAATCGGCGCATCAACCAAGCCATCACGCAACACTTGTCCATGCGCCAACGCAAGATAGTGGCGTCGTACGGTACGTGCCTGCAGTTGCCGCACCAAAGCCGTCTGTGCAGCCAATGTCTTGGCCACCACGAGCAGTCCGCTCGTATCTTTGTCCAGCCGATGGACAATGCCTGCACGCGGTACTTCAGCCAAATGTGGTGCGTGGTACAACAAGGCATTCATCAACGTGCCGGACCAGTTACCGCTGCCCGGATGCACGACCAGACCGACCGGTTTGTCGATGACGATCAAAGTGTCGTCTTCGAACACCACGTTCAGTGGAATATCCTCGGCCTGCGTCGCCATGTCTTCATGCGCCCGCTGCACTTGCATACCGACCAGCTCACCGCCCCAGATCTTGTGCTTGGCATCGCGTACCTCGCCGTCGAGCCGGATGTATCCATCCTTGAGCCAACCTTGCAGCCGGCTGCGCGAATGTTCCGGGAATATCTTCGCCAGGGCCGCATCGAGACGCAAACCAGCGTATTCGGCAGGAATCGTCACAAAGCTTGCATCATCGGACTCGCCTTCAGCTTCATCGAGTGAATCCAGCAAGGCGTCGGTGTGGGGTGCTGGGCTATAATCGTCGGGATTTTCCGCGTTCGCCCTCATTTTCGAGACATCTTTCATCATGCGTAGTTTAGCGCGTAGTTTGGTTCTCCCCCTGTTCTTCGCAGCCCTGCTCGCCGGTTGCGGCCTGTTGCCCGACCAGGTGGACGAAACGGCCGGCTGGTCGGCCAGCAAAATCTACAGCGAAGCCAAAGACGCCATGAACGATGGCGCCTACGACAAGGCGATCAAGTATTACGAAAAGCTTGAGGCACGCTATCCCTACGGCCGCTATGCGCAACAGGCAGAAATCGAAATCGCCTACGCCTACTATCGGCAAGGTGAAGTCGCCTCGACCATTGCTGCCTGTGACCGTTTCATTCGCCTGCAGCCGAATCACCCGAATGTCGATTACATCTATTACCTGAAGGGTCTGGCCAATTTCAACGGCGACCTCGGGATCATGGGCTACATCAGCAACCAGGACCTGAGCGAACGCGACCCGAAGGCAGCACGTGATTCCTTCGACGCTTTCCGCGATCTCGTCACCAAGTTCCCCGACAGCAAATACGCGCCCGATGCACGTGCGCGCATGGAATACCTTGTCAATGCACTGGCCTCGCACGAAGTCCACGTAGCACAGTACTACATGCAGCGCGGTGCCTATGTTGCCGCGGTCAATCGCGCCCAAGGCTCGATCAAGACGTATCCAGGTGCACCGGCTAACGAAGCCGCACTGGCAATCATGGTCAAGGCCTACGACAAGCTGGGCATGACGGATCTGCGCGACGATACCGAGCGCATCATGCGGAAGAATTTCCCCAACAGCGAATACTTCACCAGGAACTACGGCGACCGAAAACTGCCTTGGTGGCAACTCTGGTAAGCGTGGAATAAAACAAAGGGCCGGAAATTCCGGCCCTTTGTTTTTGTAGCGCTTATATCAGTCGCGTTTGTTCGGCTTGTTTACGTAGACTAAATCGACGCGGCTTAAATCGAATAATCATCGCCGTCGCCACCACCATCGCGGCCGGCTGCGGTAATCGCTTCCGGCGTCAACTGTGGCGAAAGCAGCGCGAGGAAATCGAGCGTAAAGCGGCGCGGCTGCACGCCACGTCGCAAGGCCACGCGCGTGGTCTGTACACCAAATAGATGACCCGCTTCGAGCACGCTCAACCCTTTGTCCCGCTCGGCATCGAAGGCTGGCGCGGCAAGAATGCCGACCCCCAGCTCCATAGCCACGTAGGTTTTGATGACATCCGAATCAACGGCAGTCAAAATCAGGTTCGGCTCGATACCCGCACGGGCAAATGCCTCGTCGATGCGGCTACGCCCGGAGAACGCCGGATCGTAGGTAATGAGCGGATATCGGGTCAACGCCTGCAGTGTGAGATTTTTTTCCTGCAAAAGTGCATGTCCATCCGGCACAACGACTTTATGCGTCCAGGAATATGCCGGGAGCGAGAGCAAATGCTCGGATGACAGCAGCGATTCAGTCGCCATGCCGACTTCGGCATCGCCGCGCGCCACCATGTCCGCTACCTGCCCGGGACTGACGGCGCGAATGGTAAGGCGCACGCGCGGATAGTTTTTTGTGAATTCGGCCACGATGCGCGGCAGCACGTAACGCGCCTGTGTATGCGTCGTGGCGACAGTCAAGGTGCCGGCCGCCTCATCGCTGAATTCGGCACCGACACGACGCAGGTTCTCGGCTTCGAGCAATACACGTCGGGCGGCTTCCGTCACGGCAACGCCAGCACGCGTGAGACCAATAAAGCGCTTGCCGGCACGCTCGAAAATCTCGACGCCAAGCTCCTCTTCAAGCAAACGAATCTGCTTGCTGACGCCGGGTTGAGAAGTAAACAAGCGCTCCGATGCCAACGTCACATTGAGGCCGGTATCAACGACCTCGACGAGGAATCGGAGCTGCTGCAGCTTCATCGACTCAACTCAAACGCTGACGACGTGTCTCGAACAAGCAGATGCCCGAAGCCACTGATACGTTCAAGCTTTCGACACTGCCAGCCATCGGAATATTCACGAGCTCGTCACATGTCTCGCGCGTAAGGCGACGCATGCCATCGCCTTCGGCGCCCATGACCCAGGCGATCGCACGCTTCTGTTCGACCTGGTACAGATTTCGCTCCGCTTCGCCGGCCGTGCCAACAACCCAAATGTCACGCTCCTTGATTTCACGCAACGTACGTGCCAAGTTCGTAACCATCAGATACGGCACGGTATCGGCCGCACCGCTGGCCACTTTGATCACGGTGGCATTGAGGCCGCAGGAACGATCCTTCGGCGCAATGACCGCATGCACGCCGGCGGCGTCGGCCACCCGCAGGCAGGCACCAAGGTTATGCGGATCAGTCACACCATCAAGCACAAGCAACAATGGCGGATCGGTCAGGACATCAAGCACATCGTCAATGCTGTGCGCGAGTGCAACGACCTTCACCTTGGCCACCACGCCCTGATGACGCGTACCGTAGCCCATGCCATCGAGTCGCGCCGCATCCACCGGCATGACACGTACATTTAGCAACTCAGCAAGTTTGAGTAGATCGCGCAGACGCGCATCCTGGCGCTGCGCAGAAACATAAAGTTCGATCACGCTGTCCGCGTTTTGCCGCAGGCGCGTGGTAACGGCATGAAAGCCGTGGATCATGCGAGTTTCGGACACTTCTTTCTCCAGCGGCGATACACAGCCGCATGCTTAGCGTTTCTTCTTGCGTCCCACCTGCGGGCGAGGCGCGGGTTTCTTGGCAGCTGGTTTTTTCGGCGTCGCTCGTGGGCTGCGCGCAGACGTCACCTCCGTCACACCACCGGGCATGGCGCTCACCACATCCTTGCCGCGTCGGACGCGAGGCTGTGCTGCCTTACTCGGTGCCGGCTTTCCTGCTGCCTTGCCTGCCTGATTGGCAGGACGCGCCTTCGCGGATGCCGATCGTGACGAGCCAATGATCTTGTCTGTCTCATTCGGCGCAAGACGAAAATCGATCTTGTTGGTTGCCAGATCAACACGCACCACCTGCACACTGACTCGATCCGACAAACGATAACGCTTGCCGCTGCGCTCGCCCACCATCGCATGCGCAGCCTCGTCGAAGTGGAAATAATCGGTGCCAAGTTCGGAGACATGCACCAAGCCTTCGATGAACACATCGTCGAGGGCGACGAATATACCGAAAGGCAACACGGATGCAATGCTGCCGCTGAAAATTTCGCCCACCTTGTCTTGCATGTAGAAGCACTTCAACCAGGCTTCGACGTCACGCGTCGCTTCATCGGCGCGGCGCTCGGTCATCGAGCAGTGAAGGCCAACGGATTCCCAATCACCCTGCTCATGGTTCGGCTCGTATTTCTGCTTTGCCAGGACAGCCTTGATCGAGCGATGCACAAGCAAATCGGGATAACGGCGAATCGGCGAAGTGAAGTGCGTGTAATGGTCGTAGGCCAAACCGAAGTGGCCAACGTTGTCAGGACTGTAGATTGCCTGCCGCAGGGAACGTAGCATGACGGTCTGCAGCAGTTGCGTATCCGGCCTGCCCTTGATCTTGTCGATCAGGGTTGCGTAATCCTTGGCCTTCGGTGCTTCGCCGCCGGTCAACTGCAACCCGAACGTGCCGAGGAAATCGCGCAGTTTGGTGAGTCGCTCAGGCGACGGCCCTTGGTGGACGCGATAGAGGCAAGGCTGCTCGTTTTCGGCCAAGAACGCCGAGGCGCATACATTGGCAGCCAGCATGCATTCTTCGATGATCTTGTGCGCTTCGTTGCGTGCATCCGGCACGATGCGTTCGATCTTGCCGTTGTCGTTGAAGATCATGCGCGTCTCGGTGCTCTCGAAATCGATCGCACCGCGCTTTTGTCGTGCTGCAGCCAGCAGGCGATACAGCTCATCGAGATTTTCGAGTTGCGGCAGCAGCTTGCCGATTTTGCGACGCGCCGGGATTTCACGTTCGTAGAGCGCCGCCGCAACCTCGTTGTAAGTCAGTCGCGCATGCGAAAACATCACTGCGGCATAAAAACGATGACGCTTCACTTCGCCCGTCGGACCGATGTCCATGTCACAGACCATGCACAAGCGCTCGACCTGCGGATTGAGCGAGCACAAACCGTTGGACAGCTTCTCCGGCAACATCGGAATCACGCGGCGCGGAAAATACACGGAGTTGCCACGCTCGTAGGCATCCTGATCTAGCGCCGTGCCGGGCTTCACGTAGTGGCTCACATCGGCGATGGCGACGATAAGACGGTAGCCCTTGCCCTGTTTCTCGCAATACACGGCGTCGTCAAAGTCGCGTGCCGTTTCGCCATCAATGGTGACGAGTGGCAAGTGCGTAATATCCTCGCGCCCCTTCCAATCGATCTTGCGCACGGCATCCGGCAACTTCTTGGTTTCAGCTTCGGCTTGTTTGCTGAACTCGTATGGCAATTCGTGCTTGCGCAGCGCAATCTCGATTTCCATGCCCGGATCGGCATAGTTTCCGACCACTTCGAGAATGCGGCCGATAGCATGCGCGTTACGATTGGGCTGCTCGATGATTTCGACCATCACCACTTGCCCGGCCACCATCTGCGGCGCGGCAGCAGCCTTGGCACCACGCTTCGGTTTTTCTGCCGCAGGTTGCGAGATCAAAATGCGCTGGCTGATGCGCTTGTTCTCGGGCTCGACAAACCAGACGCCGTGTTCGTTATAGACACGTCCAACCAGCTTGCTGTTGGCGCGCTCAATGACCTCAACCAACTTGCCTTCCGGGCGACCGCGACGATCGGTGCCAATGACGCGCGCAATCGCGCGGTCGCCATGCATCACCTTTTCCATCTCGCGCGCAGCAAGAAAAATATCTGCGCCGCCGCCATCCGGCACCAGGAACCCAAAACCGTCGGGATGTCCTTCAACCTTACCCGTCACCAAATCTGCTTTGTCCGGGAGCAACCAATTGCCGCCACGGTTCTGCATCAACTGACCATCGCGTGCCATAGCGCCAAGGCGACGGATGAAAAACTCTTCTTCTTCGGGACGGATGTCGAGCAGCTTGATCAAGCGCTCAAAGCTCACCGGCACACCTTGCTCGGTAACAATCTGGAGAATGTATTCGCGGCTGGGTAGCGGATTTTCGTAGCTTGCCAACTCCCGTTCGAGCATGGGGTCAGCCTGGCGGATTTTGCTTATTTTTATGGTTTTCTTATTGGTCTGTTTTGACAATTCGGATTCTTCCTATATAATGCGCGGCTCTTGTGGGTGCTGCCCAGGTGGCGGAATTGGTAGACGCACTAGTTTCAGGTACTAGCGGGTAACTCCGTGGAGGTTCGAGTCCTCTCCTGGGCACCAAGCAAGAACAACAGACCGCATGATAGCCAGTTTGCGCTACATGCGGTTTTTTGTTTTTTGTCGCAACACTGGCTGGTACTTGCGTGCAGCTACGTAAGCCACGAATTCTTTCCGCAAACAAAAAAGCCCGCAGATTTCTTTGCGGGCTTTTTTCAGCAAGCTGGTTGTGTTTACTTGAACGGATGGCGCAAAACGATAGTTTCTTCGCGATCCGGACCGGTCGAAACCATGTCAACCGGCACAGCACATACCTCTTCGATACGCTTGATATACGCGAGGGCATTGGCCGGCAGCTTGTCGAGCTCTTTCACGCCAACCGTACTTTCACGCCAACCCGGCAGGGTTTCGTAGACAGGAATACAGCACGCCAACTCTTCGGCACCAACCGGCAGGATGTCAGTCGTCTTGCCGCCTTCAAGGCGATAGCCGGTGCAGATGTTGATTTCCTCGACGCCATCCAGCACGTCCATCTTGGTGAGGCATAGACCGGACACCCCGTTGATCTGAATCGAGCGGCGCATCGCGGCAGCATCAAACCAGCCGCAACGGCGTGCTCGCCCCGTCGTGGCACCGAACTCATGCCCCTTTTCGGCAAGATGCTTGCCGACCGGATCGAGCTTGCCGACAGCATCGTACAACTCTGTCGGAAACGGGCCGCTACCAACGCGTGTGGTGTAGGCCTTGGTGATACCAAGTACGTAATGCAGCATACCCGGCCCTACACCCGAACCGGATGCGGCTGCACCGGCAACACAGTTGGACGAAGTCACGAAGGGGTAAGTGCCGTGGTCGATATCGAGCAACGCGCCCTGCGCGCCTTCGAAAAGCAGATTGGCGCCGGCCTTGTTGGCCTCGTAGAGCTCACGCGGTACATCAGCGACCATTTTTTGCAATAAGGGCACATAGGACAAGGCCTGATCGAGCACCATCTGAAAGTCGACTGCAGCGACATTGTGGTACTTGGTCAGCACAAAGTTGTAGTACTCGAGAATCTCGCCCAGTTTTTCGGCAAAACGCGTCGGCTTAAGCAAATCCTGCAGGCGCAACGCACGACGACCGACCTTGTCTTCATATGCCGGACCAATGCCGCGGCCGGTGGTGCCGATCTTGTTTTCGCCACGCGCGGTTTCACGTGCAATGTCGAGCGCCTGGTGATACGGCAGGATCAGCGGACAGGCTTCCGAAATACGCAGGCGCGAGACAGCGTCGACACCAGCCGCTTTCAATTGATCGATTTCCTTGACCAGCGCCTCAGGGGAAAGCACGACGCCATTGCCGATGTAGCACGTCACGCCTTCACGCAGAATACCCGACGGAACAAGATGCAGCACCGTTTTCTTTTCGTTGATCACCAGTGTATGGCCGGCATTGTGGCCACCCTGGAAGCGCACCACACCTTGCGAGTGGTCGGTCAGCCAGTCGACGATCTTGCCCTTGCCTTCATCGCCCCATTGGGTACCGACGACGACCACGTTCTTGGCGTTTTTAGTGTTTGCCATATTGTGCAATCCGTTAATCAATTCAGTATTCAGACCGGAATCAGGCGTCCAGCTTTTCAATCATCCATTGCGTGCCGCGCTTGATCAATCGGCGGTCGCAACCCGTCTCGGCCCAGTCACCTTCGTGGCCCGGCAAGGCGGATACAACCGCTTCGCCGGCAGTGCGCAAGCGTGCAATCTCGCTGAGCAACGCGGGCTCATCATCAAGCGGCGCAAGTATCTTGCCCTGCCCGGCACCATTCTGCGAAAGACGGACAATTTCACGCAGGTCCATCGAGAATCCCGTAGCAGCACGGGCGCGACCGAAGGCGCGGCCCATATTGTCGTAGCGGCCACCCAAGGCAATGGCATTCGGATGGCGAGCACAGTAAGCGGCAAAAACAACGCCGCTGTGATAGTGATAGCCGCGCAAATCGGCAAGGTCAAAACTGATCGGCAAACCGGCCAAGGCATCGGCCAAGCGGCGCAAATCGTCCACGGCAGCGACGACTTCGGCATCATCACCTGCAAGTCGAATCACCGTATCGAGTACCTCGCGGCCGCCGTAACAGTCGGGCAAGGCACGCAATGCCGTGCGCACCGGTTCGGCAAGGCCTTCAGTGAGATCAAGCAAGGTCGGCACATCCTTAGCCTGCAAGGCAGAGAACAGCGCCTCGACCTGATCGTCGCCGAGGTCGGCACGATTCACCAGCGCACGGAAAATACCGACATGACCGAGATCGATGCGTGTGGTCGAAAGATCTGCCACGGCCAGCGTTTCAGCCAGCAAGCGAATGATTTCGATGTCGGCTTCGATGCCGGCATGACCGTAAAGCTCAGCCCCGATTTGCAAGGGTTCACGCGTCGAAGTCAGGCCATCGGCACGTGTGTGCAATACGTTGGCGCAGTAGCACAGGCGCGTTACGCCGGCGCGATTCAGCAGATGCGCATCAATGCGTGCAACCTGCGGCGTAATGTCAGCCCGAATACCCAGCGTACGACCGGAAAGCTGATCGACCAGTTTGAACGTGCGCAAATCGAGGTCGTGCGCACCGTCAATCAACAGAGACTCAACGTATTCGAGCAAAGGAGGCGTGACCAGTTCAAAACCCCAGGCACGGAAACCATCGAGCATGCGGCGACGCAACGCTTCGATGCGGGCGGATTCCGCCGGCAGAATGTCTTCAATCGCTTCAGGCAATAACCAGCGGCGCATGGAATTCACTTGGCAAAAATAATGACAATGACAAAGCCCGCTACCAGCGAGCACAAGCCCATAAATCTTAGTTGCCCGTCGGCAAGACGGGCAATGCGCGTAAACGTTTCGCGCCAAACTGCCGGTACCAGCAAGGGCATCAGCCCTTCAAGCACCAGCATGAGGCCGATTGCGACAAACAACGTTTTCAGCATGATTACTTGCCGCCGCGCCCTGCGCCCTTCAGATACTTGAAGAACTCGGAATTCGGCTCGACAACCAGCACGTCGCCCTTATTCTTGAAGCTGGAGCGATAGGCTTCGAGGCTACGGTAGAAGGCGTAAAACTCCGGATTCTGACCGAACGCTTGGGCATAGATGGCCGCAGCCTTGGCATCACCCTCACCTTTGATCTTCTGAGCATCGCGGTAGGCATCGGCAAGAATGACTTCACGTTGGCGATCTGCATCTGCCTTGATCTTTTCGGCAGCAGCAACCCCCTGTGAACGCAACTCATTGGCCACGCGTTTGCGCTCAGTTTCCATGGTGCCGTAAACCGAGTCGGACACCGTGGTCGGCAGCTCTATACGCTTGATCCGGACGTCGACGACTTCGACACCCATGTCGCTGATACGACGATCAGACGATGCCTTCTTCAGTACCGTCGTCATGATGTCGTCACGGTCGGCAGTCACGGTATCGCGCATGCTGCGACGACCGAATTCTTCGCGCAGGCTGGACGTGATGATCGGATCAATACGCGTCTCTGCCACACCTTCGTCACCGCCACCCAGACTGATATAAAACTTGCGCACATCACGAATGCGCCATTTGACATAGGCGTCGACAAGAATCGGATTGTTCTCGGCCGTAAAAAACAGATCAGGGTCGTTCGAATCAAGGGTGAGAATGCGTTTGTCATAGAAACGCACGTTCTGCACGAACGGCAACTTGGCAGCAAGGCCTGGTTGGTCATAGACATTCACGATTTCGCCGAATTGGAAAACAACGGCGAACTGACGCTGGTCAACGGTGAAAACACAACTCGACACCAGCATGACGGCGGCAAAAACAAACGCCAACAGGAAAGAGAGGCCGCGTTGCATTAGCGATCCTCCCGATTACGATCGCTGCGACTGAAGCCGCCGCCCGTAACAGGCGGAACCTTCTCGATTTGCGGTGGGACGCTGCCGGCATACGGATTAGGGACCGGACCATAGCTCGGCCCGCTCGATTCACCCACCGTGCCGGACACTGCCGGCACTTGTGCAGCGGTTGCAGCCATCAATTTGTCGAGTGGCAAGTACAGCAGATTGCCTTGCCCCTTGGCATCAATCATGATCTTGCTGGTATTGGCATAAATCTGCTGCATGGTTTCCAGATACATGCGTTCACGCGTCACTTCAGGTGCACGCTTGTATTCAGTCAGTATCTGAGTAAAACGACTGGCGTCACCATCCGCGGTGGCAATCATGCGTTGCTTGTAGCCATTGGCCTCTTCGATCAAACGCGCAGCAGCACCTTGAGCACGCGGAATGACATCATTGGCATACGCCTCACCTTCATTGACATAGCGCTTGCCATCATTCTTGGCTTTCACGGCATCATCAAACGCCGCCTGCACCTGTGCTGGCGGCTGTGCCTTTTGCATGGTGACGCTAGTGATCTCAATACCGGTCTGATAGCGATCAAGAATTTCCTGCATCAGATCACGCGTACCGCTGGCAATTTTTTCGCGCTGCGCACTCAATACGTCGTCCATGTTATTCATGCCGACCATTTCGCGGATCGCCGTTTCAGCAGCCTGTTTGACTGCCTCATCTGGATCGCGATTGTTGAACAAGTAAGCTCGCTCGTCCTTGAGCAGGTACTGAACGGCAAACTGGATATTGACGATATTCAGGTCGTTGGTCAGCATCAGCGCTTCGCGCAGTACCTGATCCTTTTCGGAGCCGCGATAACCGACTTCGAGTCGACGCACGCCAGAGAGATTGACGATCTCGTGGCTTTCAATCGGCCACGGCAGGCGCCAACGCAAACCAGGCGCAGTAGTTTCAGCATAACGCCCGAAACGCAGGACTACGCCACGCTCGCTCGCATCAACAATGTAGAAGCCGCTGGCCAGCCAGATCGCAACAATCAGCGCAATGATCAGACCAACACCGCCGCCGAACAGGCGTGGCGTCATGTTAGGCGTATGCGGTTGGTTCGGCGGTGGATTAAAACCGCCGGGACGCTTCTTGCCAAATAACGCACTCAGGCGCTGGCTGAAATCGCGCCACAGTTCTTCGAGATCGGGAGGTCCCTCGCCGTTGTTGCCCGGCTTGCCCATTGACAGCAGAATTCCAGTAATCACGATTTTTATTGGCGGGTTAGGTCTGGATAAGTTCTAAGTCGGAGGTCTAAATCGGACGTGCGTCCGCGACGCTTATTCGACTGAAACTTCGATGTCGGGTTCACTGCGATCCGGCGAGGCAATTTCGGCCAGTGCGGAACGCAGCAAACCAAGGCCTTCACCGGTGCGCGCACTAACTCGAACGCGCGAAATTTTACCATACTCGTCCCGCTCAGCCCCCGCGCTGGCAGCTGTCGCGTCGATCTTGTTCCACACAATGATTTGCGGCACATCGGCAGCGCCGATTTCCTTCAATACACCGTTGACCGCATCGACTTGTTGATCACGATCCGGGCTGGCGGAATCAACGACATGCAGCAGCAAATCGGCATTCGCCGTTTCCTCAAGCGTTGCGTGAAAAGCCGCAACAAGTGAATGTGGCAGATCGCGAATGAAACCTACGGTATCCGAAATTACGATCTGCCCGCCGATTTCGGGCAAATAGAGACGCCGCGATGTTGTATCCAGTGTTGCGAAAAGCTGGTCTGCGGCGTAAGTACCGGCCTTGGTCAAGGCATTGAAAAGCGTCGACTTACCGGCATTGGTGTAACCCACCAAAGAAACGGCCAATACGTCGTTACGATCACGTGCACGGCGACGCACCGAACGTTGCCGCTCCAGTGTTTTGAGTTTGTCCTTGAGAAAAGCCACTCGCTTGCCCAAAAGACGGCGGTCGGTTTCAAGCTGCTTTTCACCGGGCCCACGCAGGCCAATACCACCCTTCTGGCGCTCCAGGTGAGTCCAGCCGCGCACAAGGCGTGTAGCGAGATGCTCAAGTTGAGCCAACTCAACCTGCAATTTGCCCTCGTGGCTACGTGCACGCAAGGCAAAGATGTCGAGAATCAGGGCGTTTCTGTCGATGACACGACAGCTCAGTTCGCGCTCAAGATTGCGCTGCTGTGCCGCCGACAATTGATGATTGAAGATGACAATGTCGGCGTCAGCCGCTGTCAAAGCCTCTTTGATTTCCTGCACCTTGCCCTTGCCGGCATACGTCGCAGCATCTGGCGCACGGCGCTTGCCGCGAATCTCGGCTTTAGGCGCTGCACCGGCACTGCCGACCAAGAGACGAAACTCTTCTAGACGTTCGGCGTAATCACCTTCGCCGAAATCCAATTGGACGAGCACAGCCGCATCGCCGCTCGCAGGACGTTCAAACATCGGAAGGGAAAATCAGCACGGCGCCGGGTGGCGCACACGCCACCCGATCAGGCGACATGTGAATCAGCTCTCGGCTGTGCCGTCAGTGGCAAAATTAACCGAACGTGCAGGCACGACGGTAGAAATGGCGTGCTTGTAGACCATCTGCGTCACGACATTCTTGAGAAGCACCACGTATTGATCGAAAGATTCGATCTGGCCTTGCAATTTAATGCCGTTGACCAAGTAGATCGACACGGGAACGTGTTCACGGCGCAAGGTATTCAGAAATGGGTCTTGCAGCATTTGGCCTTTGTTACTCATCGGTATGCCTCTTCTTGTTTGATTATTGTTTTGCCTTGCAAGCGCCGATTTTCAGTGTTTTATCAGGCGGATGCGTAATTGAGCACCTACTGTAATCCATTTTTAATCGCCACGGCAGAGCAAATTGTGGCTATTTGTCTAACAACAGGCGCTATTTCTCGGCAAACGGGTTCTTGCTTGTCTTGTATTGGATACGCAACGGCGTACCCTTGAGTTTGAACACGTCCATGAAACTTCGTTCCAGGAATCGTGTGTAGGACTCTGGAATATGATCAAGTGCATTGCCGTGAATAACGATAATCGGTGGGTTGCTACCACCTTGGTGGGCATAACGCATTTTCGGCTTGAACAAGCCATGGCGCGGCGGCGACTGTTTTTCCAGCGCGTTCTGCAATGCCCGCGTCAAACGTGGCGTGGACAATTTGATCATCGCCGCGGCATAGGCCTTGTCAACCGATGCCAGCACGCCACCGATACCGTCGCCATTCAACGCGGAAATAAAATGCAGGCGAGCAAACCCAAGGAAGTTGAGCTTGCGATTGATGTCTTGCTTGATCTGGTCGCGGCGATACCCATCGACCGTATCCCACTTGTTGACGGCGATCACCAGTGCGCGACCGGACTCAACGACAAAGCCGGCGATGTGCGCATCCTGATCGGAAATATCCTGGCTCGCATCCAGCATCAAGACGACGACGTTGCATGCTTCGATTGCCTGCAGCGTCTTGATCACTGAGAATTTTTCGACAGCCTCAAACACCTTGCCCTTGCGACGCAAACCGGCAGTGTCAATCAACGTGTATGCACGACCGTCCCGTTCAAAGGGCACCTCAATTGCATCGCGCGTAGTACCCGGCATATCGAAAGCAATGACGCGCTCTTCGCCCAACCAGGCATTGATGAGCGTCGACTTGCCGACATTGGGGCGACCAACGAGCGCAACCTTGGGATTGCGCGTTTCGTTCTCATCTTCGGCTTCCATCGGGAACGGTGCCAGCGCTTGTTCGATTACGTCGCGTACACCATCGCCATGCGCCGCAGAAATCACCAGTGGATCTCCGAGACCAAGCTGATGAAACTCGGCAGAAACCATCGCCTGATTCATGCCTTCGGCTTTGTTCACCACCAACAAAAGCGGACGGCCGCTCTTGCGCAAACGCTCGCCGATCGCTTCGTCCTGCGGCGTCAAGCCGGCGCGGCCATCGACGATGAACAGCAGCATGTCCGATTCGGCAATCGCTGCTTCGGCCTGCTGTGCCATTTCACGCAGAATGCCCTCCTTGGCACGCGGCTCGAACCCCCCCGTATCCACCACGAGATACGGGCGATCACCCACACGACCATGCCCGTAGTGACGGTCGCGCGTGAGGCCAGGCATGTCGGCCACGAGGGCATCACGCGAACGCGTCAGACGATTGAACAACGTCGACTTGCCGACGTTGGGGCGGCCGACGAGGGCCAGCGTAGGTTTCATTGTTGATCCAGCGTCAGAGAGTAAACGCCGCCATTCTTCGTCTGCACAACAAAGCCTTTGGCGGTCGGTTGCGGATCAGCGGCAATCGCACTGCCATCGGTGCTCATTCGCCCAACGAAAGAACCATCATCCCGACTGAGTACATGGACATAGCCTTGCGCATCGCCGACAACCACATAATTGCCAACCACAACAGGTCGCGACAAACCGCGATTCGCCAACGCAGACTGCTTCCACAAGCTGGAGCCGGTATAACGATCCAAGGCCAGCACGGCACCCTTGTCATCGCTCACGTAAACCGCCTTGCTATCGACGGCCAAACCAGCGCTGCTGGACACATCGCGCGACCAGAGGTTGTTGCCGTTGGATAGATCGATACACGCTGCGCGCCCTTGAAAGGCAACGGCACACACATTACGCAGATCGAGTACTGGCGGGCTGGTAATGTCGGCAATACGCTCCAATTCGGTCGCCCCCTTGGGTTGGGCAATGCTGACCTCCCATAGGGTCACACCATCCGTGGATGAAATCGCCACGAGCTTGCCGCCCGGGAAGCCGGCAAGAATACCGCCGGTGACCAGTACCACACCAGCGTTGGTACGTACCGTCAGGGCCGGTACTGCACGCTGATAAACCCAGCGTTGCTTGCCATCGGCCTGAGCAAAGGCAAACACGCGCGAATCACCGCTGCGCACAATCACGAGACCGGCACCAACCGCTGGCGCAGCGAGCACTTCGGACGAAGCTTTCGCCGTCCACATGGGCTTGCCGTTACTGCTATCGAAAGCCAGTACGTCACCCTTCGACGTGCCAACGGCAACAACATTGGCGTCCGCGCCGACACCGCCGGAAATCGAACTACCCACATTGATACGCCAGATTTCCTGACCGTTGTCGTAACGCGCCAGTGCGCCACTCCTGCTTGCCGCATACACGGAATCGCCGACAACAGCGGGCGTAAACGTGAACTCATCGCCCGCACCGAGACTCACGCGCCATTGCGTCTTGATGGCGACAGTCGCCCGGAAATCCTTGAGCGGCGCAGGCATGGTCTTGGGATCCGGCTTGGACGCAAAGGGATTCAGCGAGGAACACGCAGCCAGCGCTGCAGTCAGCGCGAGCAAGGCGATGCCTTGACTGAGGCGGTGGATGCGGCGATCCATCACGCCTTGCCCCCGAGCGATTCAAGCTTGATTTGCAGCATCTGGTGGTACACCGCATTTTGCTGTGATGCCGAACCTGCATCGGCGCCCTGCCCGTCGAGTTGATTCAGTGCATCCTGATAGGCGGCCCGCGCTTCATCCTGCTTGCCTTGTGCGAGCAGCACATCGCCCTTCAGCTCGGCATAGCGTGGAGCGAAATTCTTTTCCGGTGCTTTTGCCAGTTGCTTCAGCGCATCGTCGTACGATTTCTGATCCAGCAAGAGGCCAGCCAGTCGCAGACGAGCCAGATCACGCAATGCAGGATCACTGGCCTTGTCGGCAGCCCAGGCCAGTTGCGCCTGCGCGTTTTTGCTGTCGCCTGCATCCTGCTCGACACGAGCAGCAACTAATGCGCCCATGCCAGCGAATGCTGTGCCTGAATACTTATCAACCAAGGCCACAGCCGCATCCTGCACGACCTTGGTGTCTTTCTTCTCTGCAGCGGCCTGCAACTGTCCATAAATCACCGAGGCATCACCGGCCTGCTTGACCTGCCACCATTGCCAGCCGAAGACTGCGGCGGCGATCAATGCCAGCACCAGCACAGCGCTGATGACCTTGTTGCCATGATCGCGCCACCAAGCTTTCAATGACTCCAGCTGTTCCTGTTCTTCGTGGTCGTACACTGCCATTTCAGTCTTCCGTCTCGTCAGTCGAATAAATCAGATCACTCACAGCATCGGCCAAACCGGCCAGCGCCACCTTTTTCTGCTCACCATTGTCACGTAACGGCTTCAGGCTTACTTCACCTGCGCTTGCCTCATCGTCGCCGATGATGACCGCCAACAAAGCACCGCTGCCATCGGCGCGTTTCATCTGCGACTTGAAACTACCGCCGCCGCAATGATGCAACACATCAAAACCGTTGCCGCGCAAATCTTCCGCAACGCGGAAGGCAAAACGCTCTGCCGCCTCACCCTGCGCAACGAGATACACATCCGGCGTCACCGGTGCGGCTTCGTTGCCTTGGTCTTTCCACAACGCCAGTAGACGCTCGACCCCCATGGCGAAACCGCATGCCGGCGCAGGCTTGCCGCCCAACTGCGCGATCAGACCATCATAACGCCCGCCCGCACATACAGTTCCTTGTGCACCGAGCTGATCGGTCACCCATTCAAACACGGTGAGGTTGTAGTAGTCGAGACCACGCACCAAGCGCGGATTCACGCGTGCATGAATACCGGCATCCTTGAGGATCGCTTGCACGCCTTCAAAATGCTTGAGCGAAGCCTCGCCGAGATACGCCATCAACTTTGGCGCAGCCTCAACCAGTACCTGCATCTCCGGATTCTTGGTGTCGAGAATACGCAGCGGATTGCTGTAGAGACGGCGCTGCGCATCGGCATCCAGCGTGTCCTTGTGTTGTTCGAAGTAGGCAATCAAGGCAGTACGATGCTGCTGACGCTCCTCGACCGATCCCAGCGAATTGATTTCCAGTCGAATGCCATCGAGCCCCATGTCGTCCCACAGACGCGCAGTCATGAGAATTTGCTCAGCATCGATGTCCGGACCGGCAAAGCCAAGTGCTTCAACACCGATCTGGTGGAACTGTCGATAACGCCCCTTCTGCGGACGCTCATGGCGGAACATGGGGCCTTGATACCACAGCCGCTTCGGGCCTTCATAGAGCAAGTTGTGCTGAAGCGCGGCACGAACACACGAGGCCGTGCCTTCGGGGCGCAACGTCAACTTCTCGCCATTCAAGGCATCCTCGAAAGAATACATTTCCTTCTCGACGATGTCGGTCACTTCACCGATGGCACGCGCAAACAGCGGCGTCGGCTCCACCAGCGGCATGCGAATATTTTTGTAGCCGTAGGCGCGCAACCAGTCGCGAATCATGTCCTCGAACTGTTCCCACAACTCGGCTTCGGCGGGCAGGATGTCGTTCATCCCGCGGATGGCTTGCAATGTCTGGCTCATACTTTTCATGCTCTCCAAACTTCATTCAGAGAGACCGTTAAATCATTCGGGAAGCGGCTTGCAAACAACTCGCTGAACCACAATTCCCCTTTCCACGGGAAAGGGATGAGGGGAAAACACTTTCTTACTGACGATGCAATGGATAACTGCGGGCAACGTAATCGTCGATGATCGTCTTGAACTCTTCGATCAGATCTTCGCCTTTGAGTGTGATCGTATGTTCGCCGTCAACATACACCGGTGCGACCGGTGATTCGCCAGTCCCTGGCAGGCTGATGCCGATGTTGGCGTGCTTGCTTTCGCCCGGACCATTGACCACGCAACCCATCACGGCCAGCGTCATATTCTCGACGCCAATACGTTGCAGACGCCAAGCCGGCATTTGTTCGCGCACATAGGTTTGCACGTCCTGTGCAAGCTCCTGGAAATACGTGCTCGTGGTCCGACCACAACCAGGACAAGCGGCGACAAGCGGCGTGAATGCACGCAACCCCATCGTCTGCAGCAGCTCCTGGGCAACCACGACTTCGCGTGTACGGTCACCGTTCGGTTCGGGCGTCAGTGAAACGCGGATGGTGTCGCCAATGCCTTGTTGCAGAAGCACGCCCATGGCGGCACTTGATGCAACGATGCCTTTTGAACCCATGCCGGCTTCGGTCAACCCGAGGTGCAATGGATAATCACACTTGGAAGCGAGATCAGCATAAATCGCGATCAAGTCCTGCACACCGGAAACCTTGCACGACAGAATGATCTTGTCGGGCGACAAGCCAAACTCAACGGCCTGCGCAGCAGATTCGAGCGCCGATGTCACCATCGCTTCGCGCATGATTTCCGTCGCGTCCTTCGGTACAGCACGCTTGGCATTTTCATCCATGACGCGTGCCAGCAAGGCTTGATCAAGGCTGCCCCAGTTGACGCCGATACGCACAGGTTTGTTGTATTTGGCAGCGATCTCGATCAACTGCGCATACTGCTCGTCGCGTTTGCTTCCCTTGCCGACATTGCCGGGATTGATGCGCAACTTGTCGAGCGTTTCGGCACACTCCGGAAACTCGGTCAGCAGACGATGTCCGTTGAAATGAAAATCACCGACCAGCGGCACGTCAATCTTCATTTGTGCAAGCCGCTCCCGCACCTTGGGCACGGCAGCTGCAGCCTCACGAGTATTGACTGTAATGCGCACAATCTCAGATCCGGCACGCGCCAGTTGCGCAACCTGCATGGCCGTCGCGAAATCATCGGACGTATCGGTGTTCGTCATCGATTGCACGACGACCGGCGCAATGTCGGTACCACCGATACCTCCGCCAATCAGTACCTTGCCGACGCGCACTTGGCGCGTCTTGCGTCGCAGAGGAAAATTACTTTGTGTTGTCATCAAGCGTAAGGCGTGCCACATCGACACGGGTATAAGGCTGAAGATCGATGTCGCGATCTTCGTAATGCAGCTTTACAGCAGGTGCGTTGCCAACCACTAGCTGGAAAGGCGGCTTGCCATGCAAAGTCTGGTTGCTACCTGCAGGGCTACGGCCACTGAAAATCACATGCTGCGTACCATCGCGCACTTCCACCCAGGACTCTGCGCTGAAACTCAATACAAGCTGACGCTCATCGGGATTGATCGCAGGTGTGGCTGGTGTCGTAGGTGCATCTGCGGGCACAGCAGTTTGCGTACCCAATGTCGCAGTCGCTGGCGCTACAGGTGTCGTTGTCGTTGCCGGCTGCGTTTCAGGCGAGGCCGTGATCGCCGGTATTGCATTTGCCTGGGCAGACTCTGACCTGGGCGCCGTGGCATCAAGCGTCGATGGCGTAGGCGTAGCAACTTGATCATCTACGGGCTTTGGCGATGGCGCATGTCCTTGCACTGCAAACCAGGCCAGCGCGCCAAGCAACAATACTGCGATTGCAATGGCATAGGCGCGGCGGCTATGAATGTCGGCGCCTTGCGTCGGCATTTCGGCATCCATGCTCTCCACCACCTTGACCTCTGCTACCGGGGCCGGCAGACGAGGCTCAAGCGCTTTCAACAAAGGTACTTCGTCGAGCTTCAGATAACGCGCATAGCTACGCACAAAACCTCGCACGAAAGTCGTGCCTTTGAGATTGCTGTAATCGTCGTTTTCCAGCGCCTCAAGCTGCCGTACACCAAACTTGAGTGCAAGCGAAACATCGGCCAGCGAATAACCATGCGCCTCGCGCGCCTCGCGCAAGGCCGTGCCCGGCAAAGGGAGCGGCGGCACTTCGACAGGTGCGTCCGGAAAGAGGCTTTCGTTCATCTCGCTCATTCGAACTGCCCCTGAACCATCTTCTGATATTGCGGCGTATCCGCGAATTTGCGACGCATCGTCGTCGAATAGCGTAATTCCGCATCGCGATCGCCAAGCTTGTGTTCGATACGCAAACCAAGCCATACCACTTCGACCGTCGGATCAATCACGCGGGACAGATCGTTTACACGCTGACGAGCCTCGACAAGCCGGTTGCTCTGATAATAGGTCTCCGCCAACCAGTAGAGCGCAAGCGTATTGCCGGAATCGTACCGAATCGCCGTCGTCAGATGCTGCTCCGCCGCAGTGTAATTCTTCATGCGCAGATAGCAGATACCGGCATTGGTATAGGCGCGTGTTGGAGTCAGATACAAAGGATTGCGATAGGCAATACGGAAGCGTTCAATGCTGTCGGCTTCTTTACCGCTCTGGCAGAGGAACCAGCCATAGTTGTTGTTGATTTCCGGATCGCGCGGCGCAAGCGACAATGCGCGACGGAAGGACTCGTCGGCCAGACCGTTTTCCCCCAGCGCCATGTGCACGATGGCCTTCAGGTTATACGCCGGCGCATACGAATCATCGGCACTCAAGGCCAAGCGAACTTCATCCAGCGCGACGGAATAGCGGCCGTCCTGAGCATAGAGATTGCCAAGCTCAGTATGATCCTTTGCCCGCTTTTCAATGTCGTTCTTGGGTGTTTGTTGCGATATCGCCTGTACGGCAACGCTATCGTCACCATTTCCACCACGACCGCCTCCGGTCGTTGCACATGCTGCCAGCATGCTTGCGAGCACACCCGCTCCCACCATTCGCACCAACTTCACTGCAACACCTCCGTAGGATTTCCGGCGCTGTTTTCAATGTTACGCAGACGAATCACCCGACGCGACTTGTCCTTGACCTGTCCGGCCAACTGGCCGCACGCAGCATCGATGTCGTCACCACGCGTCTTGCGCGTGGTTGTGATAATACCTGCGCGCATCAGAATATCGGCGAAGCGACGAATGCGATCCGGTGAACTGCGCAGGAAAGGTGCCGCAGGGAATGGATTGAAGGGAATCAGATTGAACTTGCACGGTACCTGCGCTGCGATATCAACCAGCTGGCGCGCATGTGCGTCGCTATCGTTGATGCCGTCCAACATCACATACTCAAACGTGATGAAGTCGCGTGGCGCCTTTTCAAGGTAGCGATTGCAGGCTGCCAGCAATTCCTTGAGCGGATATTTTTTATTGATCGGGACGAGCTCGTCACGCAACTCATCGTTCGGCGCATGCAGCGAAACGGCCAATGCAACGGGACACGCATCTCGCAAGCGATCCATGGCCGGCACGATGCCCGAAGTCGAAACCGTGACGCGGCGACGTGACAAGCCATAAGCGTTATCGTCGAGCATCAATCGCAATGCTGCGACGACATTGTCGAAATTGGTGAGCGGCTCGCCCATGCCCATCATCACGACGTTACTGATGATGCGCTCACCCTTGGGATCACGGCCAAGCGCCTTGTTCGCCTGCCACAACTGGCCGATGATTTCGGCTGTGGTCAGATTGCGATTAAAGCCCTGCTTGCCGGTCGAGCAGAAAGCGCAATCCAGTGCGCAGCCCGCCTGACTGGAAATGCACAAGGTCCCGCGATCAGACTCGGGGATGAAAACTGTCTCGATTGCATTGTCGTTGCCGACCGAGAACAAAAACTTGCGCGTACCGTCATGCGACGTTTTGTCGCTGACAACCGGCGGCGCAACGATGGTCGCCTCGGTAGTCAGTTTTTCACGCAATGTGCGCGCAATATCGGTCATCTGGCCGACGTCAGCGGCGCCAAAATGGTGCAACCAGCGCAGCACTTGCTTGGCGCGAAAGGGCTTCTCGCCCAGGCCGGCGAAATAGTCGGTCAGCGCTTCGGGATCAAGATCAAGAAGGTTGACTGCCATGACAAGCCGGCCCTTATCCAGCGTACTCCGCTGAGTTAGCGGGAGTAGACGTTGAGCGCCGGAAAATAGTAGGCGATCTCAACGGCAGCAGTTTCCGGAGCGTCGGAGCCGTGCACTGCATTGGCATCAATGCTGTCGGCGAAATCGGCGCGGATGGTGCCCTTTTCTGCCTTCTTGGGATCGGTTGCGCCCATCAGTTCGCGGTTCTTGAGAATGGCGCCTTCACCTTCCAGCACTTGGATCACCACCGGACCGGAGATCATGAAGTCAACCAGATCCTTGAAAAAAGGGCGTTCGCGGTGCACTGCGTAGAAACCCTCGGCTTCGGCACGCGACAAGTGCGTCATGCGCGAAGCAACGATCTTGAGGCCGGCATCCTCGAAACGGGTGTAGATCTTGCCGATCACGTTTTTGGCAACAGCGTCGGGTTTGATGATCGAGAGGGTGCGTTCAACAGCCATGAAATTCTCCAATTGGATTTAAGCAACAGAATTCTGCGAGAGATTATTGGGTAAGGGCACTAAGTCGTTTCCTGCACAGGCAGCCACAATCTCGTTAGACCTGAGATTTTATCCGATTTACAGGACTTTCCCCAGCCCTTTATCAGTCCACCGCGGCGCCTTCCAAACCATTTTTCCAAAACCAAATTGCATAAACATGTACGCCAGAAAGCTGACGGATATGTAATGTTTTCTGCATTTTTTGCACATATTTGGTTACAGACTCCGTGTTTCTCCGGTAGAGTTAGCTTGCACTTTAGTCAGGAAAACGGGCGCAGACCCGAATACCGCTGACTTTTGCACAAGAGGAGAAATACGAATGTTCATCAAGACCAGCAAACTTGTACACACCCTGATTGCAGCTATAGCTCTGTTTGGCGCATCTTTGAGCCACGCGAACACCTATCCCGACAAACCGATCACTGTCGTTGTGCCTTTTGCTGCGGGTGGGCCGACGGATACTGTGGCACGACTCATTGCCCAGGCCATGAGCGTCAACCTCAAGCAAACCGTGCTGGTCGAAAATCAAGGCGGTGCAGGCGGTACGGTTGGCGCTGCACGTGTCGCCCGGGCAACCCCTGATGGCTACACCTTGTTGCTCAATCATATTGGCCAATCTACGGCGCCGTCGTTGTACCGCAAGCTGTCCTACGATCCGGTGAATGATTTCGAGCCAATCGGCAATATCACCGATGTACCAATGACCATCGTTGCGCGTCAGGATTTCCCGCCGAAGAACATCCAGGAATTCATCACTTATGTGAAGGCCAACAAGGACAAGATCACCTACGCCAATGCCGGTGTCGGTTCAGCTTCCCATCTGTGCGGCATGCTGCTCATGACTGCGCTGCAGACCGACTTCACGACCGTACCGTACAAAGGCACCGGCCCTGCCATGAATGATCTGCTTGGTGGACAAGTCGACTTCATGTGCGACCAGACTACCAATACAACAAGCCAGATCAAGAGCGGCAAAATCAAGGCGTATGCGGTCACGACGAAAGCGCGTGTACCATCCCTGCCGAATTTGCCAACACTCGACAGCGCAGGTTTGCCTGGCTTCGAAGTCGCCAGCTGGCACGGTCTGTATGCGCCGAAGGGTACACCGACCGCAATCATCGACCGCCTCACCAAAGCACTTCAAGCTGCACTGCAAGATCCAATCGTCAAACAGCGTTTTGCCGATTTAGGGACCGAGCCCGTCACGCTCAAGCGTGCTACGCCGGAAGCATTGCGCGTGCAATTGCGCCAAGAAGTCGATAAGTGGGGCCCGATTATCAAGAAGGCCGGAATTTACGCCGACTGATCGACTCGCAAACCCAAGTCACACGAACAGGCTGGTCCATCACGTCGGATCAGCCTGTTTTGCTTTTTTGCTTTGATTGCATCGCAAGGAGTTTTACGTGAAAACCGGCATTCGCAACCCCTCCGACTTCTGGTCTGGGCTGATTTATATTGCTTTTGGCGTTGTTGTCGTTACCGAGGCACATGACTACGGCATGGGGACCGCATTACGTATGGGCCCAGGTTATTTCCCCACAGTACTCGGCGGCATACTGACACTGATCGGCATCATCGCCATCGTTCGCAGTTTTCGCATCGATGGCGAACCTATCGGCCGCCTCAATTTGCGCAGCATGGCGCTGATCGCTGGCCCCATCGCGCTCTTCGCGCTTCTACTGCAAACCGCTGGTTTTTTGATCGCCATGCCCGTGCTGATCTTCGGTAGTGCCTACGCGAGCCCGCAATTCAATTTGCTGCGCACCGCGCTGCTCGCCCTCGGCCTCACCGCCGCCTGCTACTTCATCTTCCTCAAAGGGCTAGGTATTCCGATGCCGCTTTTGGGCAGTTGGTTCGGCAATTGACTCAGGGAAGAAACACTCATGGAATTGCTCACAAATCTTGAAATGGGTTTCGCGACGGCGTTGTCGCTATCCAATTTGTTCTATTGCCTGATCGGCGTGCTGCTCGGCACGGCCATCGGCGTGCTGCCCGGCCTCGGCCCGACGGCCACGATCGCCATGCTGCTGCCTGTCACCTTCAATCTGCCACCGGTTGCTGCCCTGATCATGCTGGCCGGCATTTATTACGGCTCGCAGTATGGCGGCTCAACCACTGCCATTCTGGTCAACCTGCCGGGAGAGGCATCTTCGGTCGTCACATCGCTGGATGGCTATCAGATGGCGCGCAACGGCCAGGCCGGAAAGGCGCTTGCCGCCGCGGCGCTCGGTTCTTTTTTCGCCGGTACGGTGGCCACCATTCTCATCGCCATGTTTGCTCCGCCACTTGCGGAAATTGCGCTGAAATTCGGACCCTCCGAATATTTCTCGTTGATGGTGCTCGGTCTCGTCGTCGCCGTCGTGCTGGCGCACGGGTCATTACTACATGCCGTCGGTATGGTCATCCTCGGCCTGCTGCTCGGCCTCATCGGCACTGACGTGAATTCGGGTATTCAACGCTATACCTTCGATGTGCCGCAACTCGCCGATGGCCTCAATTTCGTGGTCATCGCGATGGGCATGTTCGGCTTGGGCGAAATCATCAGCAACGTCCAGACCGAGGGCGAACGCTCCGTCATGGTCAAGAAGGTGACAGGCCTCATGCCGACCAAGGAGGATTTAAAGCGCATCGCTGCACCGGTGTTGCGCGGCACGGCACTCGGATCAATGCTGGGTATCCTGCCCGGCAGCGGCTCCATCCTCGGCGCTTTCGCTGCCTATTCGTTGGAAAAGCGTATCTCCAAGAATCGCGCCCAATTCGGCAAGGGCGCCATCGAAGGCGTGGCTGCGCCGGAGTCCGCAAACAATGCCGGTGCGCAAACCTCGTTCATTCCGATGCTGACACTGGGTATTCCGTCAAACCCGGTCATGGCATTGATGATCGGGGCAATGATCCTGCAGGGCATTCAGCCAGGCCCGTCGGTCATCACGGAGCAGCCGCAACTCTTCTGGGGCATCATCGCCTCAATGTGGGTCGGCAATTTCTTCCTCGTCATCCTCAACCTGCCGATGATCGGCTTGTGGGTGAAGATGATTCTCGTGCCTTACCCGCTGCTCTATCCGGCGATTCTGGTCTTCTGCTGCATCGGCGCCTTCAGTCTCAACAACAGTGAGTTCGACGTGTACATGATCGCCATCTTCGGTGCGCTGGGTTATATCTTCGCCAAGCTGAAGTGCGAACCAGCACCAATGTTGCTGGGCTTCATTCTCGGCCCGCTGATGGAGGAGTATCTGCGCCGTGCGCTCGTGTTGTCGCGCGGCGATGCCAGCGTTTTCATCACGCGCCCGATCAGCGGTAGCATGCTGCTGATTGCCGTCGCTGCCATCGCGTTCGTCCTCGCTCCGTCAGTGCGGAGACGTCGCGACGAAGCACTTCAGGAGTAAGCGGTTTCGAGTAACACCATCCCTCTGGATCTGTACAAGCGATACGCCGGCAGATCCAGACTGGGATGTTTGTCGGGGCCAGCCTCGAGAAACTGCCGCAAGGCCTCGCTCAAACGTTTTCCATTCGGAGCTTGCAGACCGTGTGCTGAAATCAAATAGCGCAACGCGTTGCGAGCACGTGCTTCGCTCATTTGCGTTAATTGCACAATCGGCACAGGAAAATTGGCCACGCCGCCGAGGTCGAAGCGGGCCATCTCGTCGAGCATCTCCTGTGCTTCCGAAAAATAGTCGGCGGAGCGCGCCAGATTCAGCGCAGCAGCAGGAAAACGTGAGGCCAGGATCGGCAGCACTTCATGGCGAATAAAGTTGCGCGAAAAGTCGACGTCGTGATTGCTCTCGTCTTCGATCCAATGCAACTCATGCGCACTTGCATAGGCCTCAAGCTCATTACGTGCAGATCCCAGCAAAGGCCTGAGATAGCGCCCACCAGTGGAAGTCGCAGGAATCCCTGCAGCCCCCAATACACCAGCACCTCGCATCAGGTTGAACAGTAAAGTTTCTGCCTGATCATTGGCATGATGTGCGAGCAAAACATGATCGACATCAAGCGCGGAAAAAACCTCGTAGCGCAAACGCCGTGCTGCAGCTTCAAGCCCTTCCGGAGCATCTTGCGGCACTGTCACTTTTGCGAGCGCAAAAGGGATATTGAACTCGGCACAACGTGCACGACAAAAATCAGCCCATGCTTCCGCGTGTGGACTCAGACCGTGATTCACATGGATTGCAGACAAGCCTTGAACGCCTGCGCCATGCCTCGCTGCCAAGTGAAGCAATACCGAGGAATCCAAGCCGCCAGAAAACGCAATTGCAATGCGTTTCCCTGGCGTCAGTGTCTTGCGCAGGCATTCATTCAGCGCCTGCGTCAATGAATCAGTTGATAGCTTGTTCCTTGAACTTGCCATAAGCCATTACACGCTCGAAACGACGCTCGACAAGTTCATTGGCAGGTAACGCCGTCAATTGCTTAAGCTGTTCCTGCAACACTTTTTTGAGCGTCACAGCCATGGCCTGATGATCCCGATGCGCGCCACCGAGTGGCTCGGTCACAACGCGATCAACCAAGCCCAGCGTTTTCAGGCGCGCGGCGGTAATACCCAATGTCTCAGCAGCCTCATTGGCGCGCTCGGCACTCTTCCAGAGAATCGAGGCACATCCCTCGGGAGAAATGACCGAATAGACCGAATATTGGAGCATGTTCACGGCATCACCCACGGCAATCGCCAAGGCGCCGCCAGAACCACCTTCACCAATGATCGTGGCAATCAACGGGACCTTGAGTTCGGCCATTTCGAACAAGTTGCGGCCGATCGCCTCGGACTGTCCACGCTCTTCTGCATCAATGCCCGGATAGGCACCGGGTGTATCAACGAACGTAAAGATCGGCAACTCAAATCGCTCTGCCATCTTCATCAAGCGTAGCGCCTTGCGATAGCCTTCAGGGCGCGGCATGCCAAAATTGCGGAAAATCTTTTCCTTGGTATCCCGGCCTTTTTGATGGCCAATCACCATGCATGGCTGACCGTTGAAGCGCGCCAAGCCACCGACAATGGCATGGTCATCGGCAAAGTTACGATCACCATGCAACTCTTCAAAATCGGTAAACATCAAATTGACGTAATCAAGCGTATATGGCCGCTGCGAATGACGTGCTACCTGAGCACTCTGCCAAGAACTTAGCTTGGCATAGATATCCTTGGTCAACGCCTGACTTTTGATCTCCAGACGACCGATTTCTTCGGAAATATCGACAGCCGAATCTTCTTGCACGAAACGAAGTTGCTCGATTTTCGCTTCAAGTTCAGCGATCGGCTGCTCAAATTCAAGAAAGTTGATTTTCATGGGAACGAATTCTATCAAGACTCTAACCCGCTTGGGCCATTTGAAAGCACAGTAAGAGTTTCGGTAATTTGCACGAGAATCTCAGGCCGTTACGCAAGACAGGTAGATGAGAGCCTGGACGACGGACACACGGGAAGCGGGACGGTAAGGGTACTGGGGAGCAGTGCTGGCGGAGAGCTATCAAGTGCAGCGACGGCGTATGAGGTGACAGTGGCGGATGACGCGGTGCTGTACACGCTGTGCGTTGCAAGCTGA
>DATJJR010000010.1:0-17052 GCA_035492055.1 Rhodocyclaceae bacterium
CGTCGCCCCACCCGCACCCGCTAAGCATTCGCCTGTGTGGGTCAGAACGCGTTAAACGCGCTTGCCTTTGTTCTGGGTGATCACCAAGGCAATACCCAGACAAAACTCGATTAGATAAAGCACGCTGGACACACCATGCCAGCGTGCAAAACTGACGGCAAAGGCGCTTTGCATGACCTGCATTGGCAAGGCCTGAACGCGAATCGCGGCAATCATTGGTTGCAAGACAAATTGGCCGACCATGCCAATCAGGAGCATCAAAGCAACCAGGCGCGTCACGCTATTACTTAATGCAGCACGGCCATGCGTTCGAAACAAATAGGTCAATAAATAGAATCCGCAGACAAGGCCAATCCAGCCACCGATGGCGAACATGTCGCCGGCGAGATAACCCGCCAATGAGCGATCGGTCAAGCGCATGAACAGTACCGGCACGGCGACATAACCAATGCCGAGCAGGCCGCCGACCCAGCATGCAATCGCAATCGAGTACAGCGCGTCGGCCAATCGCTTCATCGTGTTCTCAGACGTATTTGACGTCGAGGATTTCGTACTCGCGCACGCCGCCCGGCGTTTGCACTTCGACGAGATCGCCAGAGAACTTACCGATCAAGGCCCGAGCCACCGGTGAGTTGAGCGAAATCTTGCCCTGCTTCAGATCGGCCTCGTCATCGCCGACGATCTGGTACGTCACGGCATTGCCGCTGTCCTGATCCTCCAGCTCGACCGTTGCGCCGAAGACCACACGACCATCTGCATCAAGCGATGCCGGATCGATGATCTGTGCGTTGCCCAGCTTACCTTCGACTTCCTGAATACGACCTTCGATGAAACCTTGACGATCCTTGGCGGACTCGTACTCGGCGTTTTCCGAGATGTCGCCGTGGCTGCGCGCCTCGGCAATCGCCGCAACGATGGCGGGACGGTCAACCGTCTTCAGCTTATGCAACTCAGTGCGCAGCAATTCTGCACCGCGCAAGGTGATTGGAATCTTGCCGCTCATTATTTCAACTCCGCATGCATGGACTGAACCGAGTAGGTCTCCAGTCCGGCCAGATGGCGCATACCGGCACAGGCAGCGCGCGCACCTTCAATGGTTGTGAACGAGGTCACTTTCTGCGCCAAACCAGAAGTACGGATCGAACGTGAATCGAGAATCGCGCTACGCTTTTCCTCGACTGTATTGACGATGAAAGCGATCTCGTTGTTCTTGATCATGTCGACGATGTGCGGACGGCCTTCGGTCACCTTGTGCACCGACGTGACCGGAATGCCAGCTTCGGCAATTGCCGTTGCCGTACCTCGCGTGGCCACCAGCGAGAAGCCCAGCTCGTGCAATTCACGCGCAACTTCAATGGCCTTGGGCTTGTCACCATGCTTGACGCTAATAAAGGCCTTGCCGGACTTCGGCAACTTGGTGCCGGAAGCCATTTGCGACTTCACAAAGGCTTCGCCAAACGTGCGCCCAACTCCCATGACTTCGCCGGTCGACTTCATTTCCGGTCCGAGGATAGTATCGACACCCGGGAATTTATTGAATGGGAAGACGGCTTCCTTGACTGAGAAATACGGCGGAATCACTTCCGCAGTGACACCCTGGTCAACCAGACTGCGGCCAGCCATGCAACGGGCGGCAACCTTTGCAAGCGGAATACTCGTCGCCTTGGAAACAAACGGCACCGTACGCGAAGCGCGTGGATTCACTTCCAATACGTAGATGACATCCTTGCCGTCGGCCTGCTTTTGCACGGCAAACTGCACGTTCATCAGGCCGACCACGTTCAGGCCCTTGGCCATGGCAGCGGTCTGCCGACGAATCTCATCCTGGATTTCCTTGGATAACGAATACGGCGGCAGCGAACAGGCGGAATCGCCCGAGTGAACACCCGCCTGCTCAATGTGCTCCATGATGCCGCCGATGATGACCTGCTTGCCATCGGAGAGCGCATCGACGTCGACTTCGATTGCGTCGTTGAGAAAGCGATCGAGCAGCACTGGCGAATCGTTGGAAACCTTAACGGCTTCGCGCATATAGCGCTCCAGCTCCTTCTGTTCGTGCACGATTTCCATGGCACGGCCACCGAGCACGTAGCTCGGACGCACAACCAGCGGATAGCCGATTTCGTTGGCTAGCTCAATGGCTTGCTCGGGCGTACGTGCAGTGCGATTGGGCGGCTGCTTGAGCTTGAGGTCGTGCAACAGTTTCTGGAAACGCTCGCGGTCTTCGGCCGCATCGATCATGTCCGGCGACGTACCAATGATCGGCACACCATTAGCCTCAAGTTCGCGTGCACGCTTCAGCGGCGTCTGGCCACCGAACTGCACGATCACGCCGACCGGCTTTTCGACATCGACGATCTCGAGAATGTCTTCCAGCGTCAACGGCTCAAAATACAGACGATCAGAAGTGTCGTAGTCGGTCGACACGGTTTCCGGATTGCAGTTGACCATGATGGTCTCGTAGCCGTCTTCGCGCATCGCCAGCGCGGCATGCACACAGCAATAGTCGAATTCGATGCCCTGACCGATGCGGTTCGGGCCGCCACCGAGCACCATGATTTTCTTGTTGTTCGTCGGCTGGGCCTCGCACTCTTCCTCGTAGGTCGAGTACATATAAGCAGTGCCGGTCGCAAACTCCGCCGCGCAAGTATCGACGCGCTTGAACACCGGGCGCACACCGTGCTGCTGGCGCAGCTTGCGTACCGCAGTTTCATTGCTGCCCGTGAGATTGGCCAGGCGGCGATCGGAGAAACCCTTGCGCTTGAGATTGCGCAACTCGTCCTTGGAGAGCGCCTCAAGCTTCAGCGAACGCAACGACTCCTCAATACGAACGATATCCTCAATTTGCACAAGGAACCACGGATCGATCTTGGTCAGGTTTTGTACTTCGTCGAACGTCATGCCGATGCGGAAAGCCTGGCCGACATACCAGAGACGCTCGGCGCCCGGATTGGCAATTTCGTGCTCGATTTCTTCGCGCGTGGCATCGATTTCATCAAGGCCATACACACTGGTTTCCAGACCGCGCAAGGCTTTCTGCAGCGATTCCTGAAAAGTACGGCCCATGGCCATGACTTCACCGACCGACTTCATCTGCGTGGTCAGGCGGTCGTTGGCGAGCGGAAATTTTTCGAAGGCGAAGCGCGGGACCTTGGTCACGACATAGTCGATCGAAGGCTCGAACGACGCCGGGGTCGCGCCGCCGGTGATTTCGTTCTTGAGTTCGTCCAGCGTGTAGCCGACAGCCAACTTGGCTGCGACCTTGGCGATCGGGAAGCCGGTCGCCTTGGATGCGAGCGCCGAGGAACGCGACACGCGTGGATTCATTTCAATGACGATCATGCGACCGTCTTCGGGATTGATGGCGAACTGCACGTTCGAGCCACCAGTATCCACGCCGATCTCTCGCAACACCGCGATCGAGGCGTTGCGCATGATCTGATATTCCTTGTCGGTCAGCGTCTGCGCTGGCGCAACAGTAATGGAGTCGCCGGTATGCACGCCCATCGGGTCGAGATTCTCGATCGAGCAGACGATAATGCAGTTGTCCTTGCGGTCACGCACTACCTCCATCTCGAACTCTTTCCAGCCGAGCAGCGATTCTTCGATCAGCAACTCACTGGTCGGCGAGGCTTCAAGGCCACGCTTGCAGATCTCGACAAATTCCTCCTGGTTGTAGGCAATGCCGCCGCCCGAACCGCCCATGGTGAAGGACGGGCGGATGATGGTCGGGAAGCCCATGACGCTTTGAACTTGCTGCGCCTCTTCCAGCGAGTGCGCAATCCCGGAACGCGCCGAGCCCAGGCCGATCTTGGTCATGGCCTTCTTGAACTTCTCGCGGTCCTCGGCCTTGTCGATGGCTTCCTTGGAGGCGCCGATCATTTCGACCTTGTACTTGTCGAGCACGCCGTGCTTGGCGAGGTCGAGCGCGCAGTTCAGTGCAGTCTGTCCGCCCATGGTCGGCAGAATCGCATCCGGACGTTCCTTGGCGATGATGTTTTCCACCACTTGCCAGGTAATCGGCTCGATGTAAGTCACATCGGCCATGTTCGGATCGGTCATGATCGTGGCCGGATTCGAATTGACCAGAATAACCTTGTAACCCTCTTCGCGCAGCGCCTTGCAGGCTTGCGCACCGGAGTAGTCGAACTCACAGGCCTGGCCGATGATGATGGGGCCAGCGCCGATGATGAGGATGGAATTGATGTCGTTACGTTTTGGCATTTCAGGCACCCTTCTCCATCGACTTGATGAAGCGGTCAAATAAATAGGCAACGTCCTGCGGTCCCGGGCTGGCTTCCGGGTGGCCCTGGAAACTGAACGCCGGCACGTCGGTGCGAGCGATGCCCTGGTTGCTGCCGTCGAACAGCGAAACGTGCGTCACACGCAGGTTGGCCGGCATGGTGGCTGGGTCAACCGCGAAACCGTGGTTCTGGCTCGTGATCAGCACCTGACCGCTGTCCATATCCTTGACCGGATGGTTGGCACCATGGTGGCCAGTAGTCATCTTCATGGTCTTGGCACCGGAAGCCAATGCCAACAACTGGTGACCCAGACAAATACCGAAGGTCGGTACTTTCTTTGCAAGAATTTCCTGAATGGCCTTGATCGCGTAATCACAAGGTTCCGGATCACCTGGGCCATTCGACAAAAAGATACCGTCCGGATTCATCGCCAGCACATCGGCGGCCGGTGTCTGCGCCGGCACCACGGTGAGCTTGCAGCCACGCTCGGCCAGCATGTGCAGAATGTTCTGCTTTATGCCGAAATCGTAGGCGACAACGTGAAACTTGGGATTCGCCTGCTCGATATAGCCCTTGCCCAGGCGCCATTCACCCGAGGTCCAAGTGTAGGGCTTGGCCGTACTGACGACCTTGGCCAAATCCATCCCAGCAAGGCCTTCGAAACCTTTAGCTTTTTCGATGGCGGCATTGACATCGATGTTGTCACCCGTGACCAAACAACCGGATTGCGAACCTTTCGATCGCAAGATGCGCGTCAATTTGCGCGTATCGATCCCGGCGATGGCAACGATGTTCTCGGCCTTGAGGTAGTCAGAAAGATTTTGCTCGGAACGGAAGTTGGACACGACCATGGGCAGGTCGCGGATCACGAGGCCGGCGGCATAGGCCTTGTCCGACTCACAGTCTTCCTTGTTCACACCGACGTTACCGATGTGGGGATACGTCAGTGTGACGATCTGGCGCGTGTAGGACGGATCGGTCAGGATTTCCTGATACCCCGTCATGGCAGTATTGAACACCACCTCGCCAATCGTGCTACCCGTGGCGCCTATGCCTTGACCGTAAAAAACAGTTCCGTCGGCTAAAGCAAGAATGGCGGGCGGAAACTGGGTCACGGATGGCTCCTCGGCAGGTTTTACGGTGGCAAGGCCGAGAATTTATCCAACCAACTCAGGGAGTTACAGGAGAATCTCGATTTTGCGCGGTACATGTGCAAAGCGGGACAGGCTCATGGCCCGTCCCGCTCTTTGAATCCTGACTATTGTACCTGAAATACCCCACCCAAGCAAACCAGACTTACACCGGCACTATACAAAATCAGCGCAAGCCAAGCACATCCTGCATGTCGAACAAGCCGCTCGCCTTGTCCTTGATGAAGCGCGCCGCACGCAGTGAACCGGAGGCATAAGGCATGCGGCTCGCGGATTTATGCGTAATTTCAATGCGCTCGCCCAAGCCGGCAAAGAGCACGGTGTGATCACCCACAACATCGCCGCCACGAATCGTCGAAAAACCGATTTGACGCGATGGGCGTTCACCGGTCAAACCCTCGCGACCGTAAATTGCGTCTTCATCGAGAGAACGGCCGAGTGCCTTGGCAACGACCTCGCCCATGCGGAGCGCCGTGCCGGAAGGTGCATCGACCTTGTAGCGATGGTGCGTTTCAATCACTTCGATGTCGTAGCCTTCATTGAGAATGCCGGCAGCCACTTCAAGCAGCTTGAACACGGCGTTCACGCCCACGGCCATGTTCGGCGCGAAGACGACAGGAATATTTTTTGAAGCTGCCTCGATTTCAGCCTTACCGACCGCATCGAAACCCGTTGTGCCAATGACGATGCCGGTCTTGTGCTGCACACAGGCATGCAAATGAGCGAGCGTCCCTTCGGGACGCGTGAAATCGATCAATACGTCGCAAGTAGAGAGCGCGCTCAGGTCGTCCGTGATCTTCACGCCGCAGGCACTGCCGACCAGCTCGCCGGCATCCTTGCCGATAAACGCACTACCGGTATGTTCGAGCGCGACAACCAGCTCGCCATCCGCGGAACTCAACACGGCATCGACCAGCATGCGGCCCATGCGGCCAGAACAACCTGCAACTGCAAATCGGATTTTGCTCATAGAAGAATCACCTATCCCGGAAATTCTTTTTCCGGGAAAGAACTAACGATTGTGCGTCGCACTACGGGCACGACGCCACGTTTTACTGTTTTACGTCGGCCGGTTTAACGTCGGTCAATGGCGTTTCAGTTGACTTCGGCTCAACAGCCTTGATATCAGCCGGCTTTGCATTCGGATCAGTAATGATCAGTGTTTCAATGGGTGGCTGTGCAGGTACGGTACCGCCTTCGGCACCAGCAACAACATCGCCACCAACGCGCACCAGCAGATTGTCCTTGAAGAACACAATCAAGCGTCGCTGCTCGACATCGCCACGCCCTGGCTGGAAGCGATAGACGTAATCCCAGCGATCGGCATGGAAAATATCGTCCACCAGCGGCGTGCCGAGAATATAACGAACCTGATCCTTGGTCTGACCCGGCTTGAGCTGCGCCACCATGTCTTGCGTCACGTAATTGCCTTGACGCACATCGATCTTGAAGGGGTTGATTTTGGTCACCAGTTCTTGCGTAGAGGTACAAGCACTCATGAGCACCATTGCAAGAACAGCAGCCAAAACAGGAAGCAATCGTTTCATCGGCACGAAAGATGGAAGACGGACAGAAGCCACAGTGACGCGGCAAGGGGTTTCGACAGAGCGGCGGAGACTATATCATAGGGGTCTTCCCATTCCGGCGGCCCTGCACACCACCCGGCCCAGACCTCATGGCAAATTCACAAGATCTCAAGGACATCGGCCTCAAGGCAACCACACCACGCCTCAAAATCCTTGATCTGTTTCAGAAAGCGCACAACAGCCCTGGTGAACGCCACATGTCCGCCGAAGACGTGTATCGCCACTTGATGACGGAAAACATCGACATTGGCTTGGCGACGGTCTATCGCGTGCTCACCCAATTCGAGCAAGCCGGGCTGCTGGAGCGTCACTACTTTGAATCAGGGAAGGCCGTATTCGAACTCAACGAAGGCAAGCACCACGACCACCTTGTCTGCATGCAATGCGGCAAGGTGGAAGAGTTCTACGACGCCGAGATCGAGCGCCGTCAGACTCAGATTGCCAAGGACCGCGGTTTCCAGATTACAGAACACGCGCTTTATCTTTACGCTGATTGCACAAAGACCGATTGCGCCAACAAGAAGGTGCGGCGCTAATCCATTCTTAGCTATTCAAGCCCAAGCATTTCGGCCGCATGGTCGCGTGTGGTGGCGGTAATTTCAACACCGCCGAGCATGCGCGCAATCTCTTCAATACGGCCTTGATCGTCCAGCGGCGTCACGCGGCTACGCGTTTCGCCGCCCTTCACATCCTTGGCAATTGACCACTGCCAATCGGCCTGCGCGGCGACTTGTGGCAAATGTGTCACACACAATACCTGGCGATTGCTACCCAACTGCTTGAGCAAACGTCCAACGATCTCGGCAACGCGGCCGCCGATACCGACATCGACTTCATCGAAGATCAACGTTGGTGTTTCGCCAGCTTCGCTGGCAATGACCTGGATCGCGAGTCCGATACGCGACAGTTCGCCACCTGAAGCGACCTTTGCCAAAGGCCGCAAAGCCTGCCCCGGATTGGCGGAAACCATGAATTCAATGGCTTCCAGACCAAAACTGGCCGGCTGTTCGAGTACGTTCAACGCAATTTCGAAACGGCCGCCGCCCATGGCCAGATCCTGCATGATTTCAGTCACGCGCTTGGAAAGCTCAGCGGCAGCCTTCTTGCGGCCGGTAGAAAGTTTTTTGGCGGCAGACATATAAACCGCTTCGGCCTCGGCTTCCTGTTTCGCCAGTGCCGCCGGATCAGCGGAAAGCTGTAGCGCCTGCAAGCGTGTATCGAGGTCGACCAGCGTATCCGGCAATTCCTCGGGCTGTACGCGATGCTTGCGAGCCAAGGTCGTTACCGCTGCGATACGTGCATCCAGTTCAGACAAACGGGTCGGATCAAGATCGAGACGTTGCCGATAGCGCGTCAGGGCATGCGCTGCCTCGCCAAGCTGAATACGCGCCGCCTCGATCAGCTCGATCGGTTCGTTGAGATCAACGTCAATTTCCGCAAGCGGATGCAGCGTCGCCAGAACATGATCGAGCTGCGTCGTCGCGGCATTTTCGCCTTCGTCCACGGCTTCGATGGCCCCTTCGGCACCGGCAAGCAGGCTTGCAGCATGCGACAGGCGCCGCTGCTCCTGATTTTCATCCTGCCACTGCACAGCATCAAAGGCCAACGCCTTCAACTCATCGACCTGGAAGGCCAACAGTTCGCATTCACGCGCACTGGCGGTCGCATCATGTTCGGCCCGCTGACGTGCTTCACGCAGCTTTTGCCATGCGCGGAAGGTCTCTGATGTCTCTCGCGCCTGCGCAAGCAAGCCGGCATGCACATCGAGCAATTGACGTTGTGCTTCGTTCTTCAGCAGCGAATGATGCGCATGCTGGCCGTGAATATCCGCCAGAAATTCCGCCGCCGCTTTTAATTGCGTCAATGTCGCCGGTGCGCCATTGATGTAGGCGCGTGATTTGCCAGCGCTATCTACGACGCGCCGCAACAGGCATTCGTCATCGGCGTAGTCGTTTTCTTTCAGCCACGCTGCAAGTGGCGACTTCTTCTCCACCGCGAACTCCGCACTGATGTCGGTCCGTTCGGCGCCGCTGCGCACCACGGCCGCATCAGCGCGCTCGCCCAGCGCCAGCGACAAGGCATCGATGAGAATAGATTTGCCCGCACCGGTTTCACCGGTGAGCGTGCCGAAACCGGAGCCGAATTCGAGCTCCAGTGTGTCGACGATGACGAAATCGCGCAGGATCAGGCGTTGCAGCATGTTCTCAATAACGCGCTCAGTAACGAGGCAAGGCGCTCCAGTGGAGCTTCTCACGCAGCATTTCAAAATAGCTGTAGCCCTGCGGGTGAATCAGCGTGACGACATGATCGGAACGACGAATCACGATGCGGTCGTAAGACTCCGCATCGAAGCGACCGACCGAGTCGAAATGGAAACGGCAGGCATGCGGCGCAGCCACGGTGACTTCGATCACCGACTCGTCACTCACCGTGATCGGTCGATTCGACAAGGCATGCGGGCACAAAGGCACGATCGCAAGACCACGCACGGACGGATGCAAGATCGGGCCGTTAGCCGACAACGCATAAGCCGTCGACCCCGTCGGCGTCGCCACGATCATGCCGTCGGCGCGCAGCACGTAGAGAAAGCCGCCATCGACCTTTACTTCAAGCTCGATCATCCGGCCGATATCGCCCTTGCTGATGACGACATCGTTGAAGGCCAATGAATGGAACACACGTTCGCCGCTGCGCCAAACTTCGGCATCCAGCAGTACGCGTGCCTCGCGCGTGTACTTGCCTTCGAGAATTGCAGCCACACCTTCGAGCATGTGATCACGCGAAATATCGGTCATGAAGCCGAGCCGGCCCTGATTGACGCCGACCACGGGCACGGAATATTCGGCCATCTGGCGTGCGGCATTGAGCATGGTGCCATCGCCGCCCAGCACGACAACGAGGTCGGCGCGCTTGCCAAGCTCGTCAATGGTAACGACCTCGTAGCCCTGGATATCGGTGGATGACGCCGTATGCTCATCGACGAGCACGTTGACGTCCTGAGTGCGCAGATAGGCGGCCAACGCACCCAGCGACTCGCCGACTTCGCGCGTCTGGAAGCGGCCGACCAGGCCAATGGTGTTGAATTCGGTAGACATCCTTGGATTATTCCATAAGTGAGCGGGCCGTCTCTGACCAGCATTACCGCAAAAACCGCCGTTTTTAATACAATCAGTCCCATGCTCGACCCACGCGCCCAGACTTTGCTGAAGACCTTGATCGAACGGTACATTGTCGAAGGACAACCGGTCGGCTCGCGCACCTTGTCGCGACATTCCGGACTTGAGCTCTCGCCGGCGACGATCCGTAACGTCATGTCCGATCTTGAGGAAATGGGCTTCATCGCCAGCCCACACACCTCGGCCGGCCGTATTCCCACCGCGCTGGGCTATCGTTTGTTCGTGGATACGCTGTTGACGGTCAAGCCGCTTGAACATACGGCCTTATCCGAATTGCAAGGCAATCTTCAGGCGCACCAGCCACAACAGGCCATCAATGCCGCCTCTCAGCTGTTGTCCGAACTCACGCAATTTGCGGGCGTCGTCGTCGTGCCGCGTCGCCCGCAAACACGCATTCGCCAGCTCGAATTCCTGTCGCTGTCCGACAAACGGGTCCTGCTGATCATCGTCACACATGATGGCGACGTGCAAAATCGTATTCTGCACACACAACGTGACTATTCATCGTCCGAATTGATCGAAGCCACGAACTTCCTGAATCAAAACTATGCGGGGTTCGATCTTGAGCAAATTCGCACACGTCTGCGCGAAGAGCTCACGCAACTGCATACTGACATGGGCTCATTGATGACGGCGGCCGTCGCAGCTGGCGAGGATACGCAAGCCAACCGCCCTCAATACATCATCAGCGGCGAACGCAAACTGCTCAACATTGAAGACCTGACTTCCAACATCAGTCGCCTGCGCCAACTCTTCGATCTGTTCGAACAGAAAACCAGCCTTGCCCAACTGCTGGAGCTGTCAAGCCGTGCCGAAGGTGTGCAAGTCTTTATCGGTGGTGAATCTGGCATCGCCACACTTGACGAATGCAGTGTCGTCGCGGCGCCATATGAAGTTGACGGACAGGTCGTCGGCACACTCGGCGTGATCGGCCCAACGCGCATGGCGTACGAGCGCATTATCCCCATCGTCGACATCACTGCGCGCCTGCTCAGCAACGCGCTCAGCAACCCCAATTAACGGTATCGCACATGCCACACTACAAGGCCGAGCCACGGCAACTCCCTGACTCGCCGCCCAAAATCGGCATTCTCTACGTCAATCTCGGCACACCGGACGCACCAACACCCCAAGCAACCCGGCGCTATCTCAAGGAATTCTTGTCTGACCCACGCGTCGTTGAAATTCCACGGTTGGCCTGGTGGCTCATTTTGCACGGCTTCATTCTGCCATTCCGCCCCAAGCGGTCGGCCGCCAAATACGCCAGTATCTGGCGCAAGGACGGCTCGCCACTGGCCGTGCATACCGAAAAGCAGGCCAAGCTGCTGCGCGGCGCACTCGGTGAAACGCTGAAAATCACTGGCAATCATGACTTCGAAATCGCCTGGGCCATGCGGTACGGCAATCCGTCCATTGCCAGTCGTCTTGACATCCTCAAGGCCGCCGGCTGCTCGCGAATCCTGATCCTTCCGGCTTACCCGCAATACGCTGCATCAACGACAGCCAGCTTGTCCGACGCTGTCGGTGCCTGGGCGTGCCGCACGCGCAACCTGCCGGAGCTCCGATTTGTGCGCGACTACCATGATCGCGCGAGCTACATCTCGGCACTCGCCAACAGCGTGCGCGAGCATTGGCAACGCAATGGTCGACTTGCCGGTGACGACAAGCTGGTGATGAGCTTTCATGGATTGCCCAAATTTTCCGTGGACAAAGGCGACCCTTACTTCCATGAATGCCGCGCAACAGGCCAGCAACTCGCCACGGCCTTAGGGTTGGCGGAAGACCAATATCTGATTACATTTCAGTCACGCTTCGGTCGCACCGAATGGCTGCAACCCTACACGCAGCCAACCCTTGAAACCCTTGCACGCAAAGGTATTCACCGCGTTGACGTCGTTTGCCCCGGCTTCACCGCCGACTGCCTGGAAACACTGGAAGAAATCGGCATGGAATGCAAACAGGCATTTCTCATCAACGGGAAGGGCGGTGGCGGCCAGACCTTTCATCTGCTGCCTTGCTTGAATGAGCGCCCGGACTGGATTGCCGCACTGGCAGAGACCGCCATGGCGCACATGGGCAACTGGCTGATCGAAGAATAGCAATAGCACTACATCTGCTGTATCCCTTCCGACACGGGACGCCCAAGCAGATACAAAACATTCAAATTAAATTCAATAACTTAAAAACCATCGCGCACCACAAAAAGGTGGCTATGTTTTTTATTCCCCACGACTTGAAAGACAAAGACCCATCCCCAAATGTGGGCAATCCGAATGTTCCACAGGGTTAAAACGATGTCGCAAGACCAAGAACCGCAAAGCACCGCGCCGGAAAACGCGGAGCATATCGACGTGATGCCAAGCATTGAAGAACAACTCAAGCTTGCCGAACAAAAAGCCAGCGAACACCACGATGCGTGGCTGCGCGCCAAAGCCGAAGGCGAAAACATCCGCCGCCGCGCGCAGGAAGACATCACCAAGGCCAGTAAATTCGCAGTCGAAAAATTTGCCGGTGAACTTGTTGCTGTCAAGGACAGCCTTGAGGCTGCACTGTCCAGCGACAAGCAAACCGCGGAAGACCTGAAGGCAGGCGTCGAACTGACGCTCAAGCAATTGAGCGCTGCATTTGAAAAATCGGCCCTGCTAGAAATCAATCCGGTCGGCGAAAAATTCGATCCGCACAAGCATCAAGCCATCAGCCAGATCGACGCACCGGATGGAGCCGAATCCAACCACGTCATCAATGTGCTGCAAAAAGGTTATGTACTGCATGACCGTGTGATCCGTCCGGCATTGGTCGTGGTTGCTAAATAAGACTGAACGAAATCAAGACATTCGGCGCTTGAACTGAAAAGCGCCAACCCCATATTCGAATCAAGCCTGTTTTGAAGCATTCACAGGCAAATCCAATTCAGAAAGAAGGAATACAACATGGGCAAGATCATCGGCATCGACCTCGGCACCACCAATAGCTGCGTTTCCGTCATGGAAGGCGGCAAACCGAAGGTCATCGAAAACTCGGAAGGCGCACGCACCACGCCGTCCATCGTCGCCTACACCGACGACGAAGTGCTGGTCGGCGCCTCGGCCAAGCGCCAGGCCGTCACCAACGCCAAGAACACCCTCTACGCCGTCAAGCGCCTGATCGGCCGTCGCTTTGAAGAGCAGGCTGTACAGAAGGACATCGACCTGATGCCGTTCAAGATCATTAAGGCCGACAACGGTGACGCCTGGGTTGAAGCCAAGGATCAAAAGCTGGCGCCGCCGCAAGTCAGCGCCGAAGTGCTGAAGAAGATGAAGAAGACCGCCGAAGACTACCTGGGTGAAGAAGTCACTGAGGCTGTCATCACCGTGCCAGCCTACTTCAACGACAGCCAGCGTCAAGCTACCAAGGACGCCGGTCGCATCGCCGGTCTCGAAGTGAAGCGCATCATCAACGAACCGACCGCAGCCGCGATCTCCTTCGGCCTCGACAAGCAGGAAGGCGACCGCAAGATCGCCGTGTTCGACCTGGGCGGCGGCACTTTCGACATCTCCATCATCGACATCGCTGAAATCGACGGTGAGCACCAGTTCGAAGTGCTCTCCACCAACGGCGACACCTTCCTCGGCGGCGAAGACTTCGACCAGCGTCTGATCGACTACATCATCGACGAATTCAAGAAAGAGCAAGGCGTTGATCTGAAGAAGGACGTCCTCGCCCTGCAACGCCTGAAGGAAGCCGCTGAAAAGGCCAAGATCGAGCTGTCTTCGTCAACCCAGACCGAAGTCAATCTGCCCTACATCACCGCAGATGCAAGCGGCCCGAAGCACTTGGCGCTGAAGATCACCCGCGCCAAGTTCGAGTCGCTGGTTGATGAGCTGATCACCCGCACCATCGAGCCTTGCCGCGTCGCCATCAAGGATGCTGGCGTCAAGGTCGGTGACATCGCTGACGTGATTCTGGTCGGCGGCATGACCCGCATGCCCAAGGTGCAGGAAAAGGTAAAGGAATTCTTCGGCAAGGACCCGCGCAAGGATGTGAACCCGGATGAGGCCGTCGCCATCGGCGCCTCCATCCAGGGCGGCGTGCTGCAGGGTGAAGTCAAGGACGTGCTGCTGCTCGACGTGACCCCGCTGTCGCTTGGTATTGAGACGCTGGGCGGTGTCATGACCAAGCTCATTACAAAGAACACGACCATTCCGACCAAGCAGAGCCAGGTGTTCTCGACCGCCGACGACAACCAATCGGCCGTGACCATCCACGTGCTGCAAGGGGAACGTGAAATGGCGAACGGCAACAAGAGCTTGGGGCAGTTCAACTTGTCTGACATTCCGCCCGCACCGCGTGGCATGCCGCAGATCGAAGTCACCTTCGACATCGACGCCAACGGCATCCTGCACGTGTCGGCCAAGGACAAGGCCACCGGCAAGGAAAACAAGATCACGATCAAGGCCAACTCCGGCTTGAGCGAAGCTGAAATTCAGCAGATGGTTCAGGATGCTGCCGAGCACGCCGAGGAAGACAAGAAGGCACGCGAACTGGTGGATACCAAGAACCAGTGCGAAGCCATGATCCACTCGACCAAGAAGGCGCTGACCGACCACGCCGACAAGGCCGGTGACGACAAGGCTGCCATCGAAGCCGCCATTGCCGAAGCCGAGGAAGCACTCAAGGGCAACGACAAGGAAGCCATCGAAGCCAAGACCGAAGCACTGGCCAAGGTTGCACAGAAGCTGGGCGAGAAGATTTACGCCGAACAGCAAGCGGCTGCCGGCGGTGCCGACGCGGCGCCGGGCGCAGGTAATGGCGGTGACAAGAAGGACGACGGCGATGTGGTGGATGCCGAGTTCACCGAAGTGAAGGACAAGAAGTAAGTCGTCAGGTCAGTCGATTGAACGCCTGAACGCGGGGGCACAGAAACGGAGCAATCTGTTTCCGTGCCTTCGTGCCATCTGCAGCGAAAGAAAAAAATGGCTGGAAAAAAAGATTTCTACGAAATACTAGGGGTTAACCGCGACGCATCCGAGGATGAGCTGAAGAAGGCTTATCGCAAACTCGCGATGAAGTACCACCCTGACCGCAACCCGGACAATCCGAAAGCGGAAGAGCAGTTCAAGGAGGCCAAAGAGGCCTACGAAATTCTGTCCGATGCGCAAAAGCGTACGGCCTATGACCAATACGGCCATGCCGGCGTCGACCCGCAATCAGGCATGGGCGGCGGCGGTTTCGGTGGCGGCGCCGGTGGTTTTGCCGATGCATTCTCGGATATTTTTGGCGACATTTTCGGCGGACGCGGTGGCGGTGGCGGTGGACGTAGCAATGTCTACCGCGGCGCCGATCTGCGCTACAACCTCGAAATCTCGCTTGAGGATGCCGCACGCGGCACCGAAACCAAGATCCGCATTCCGACCATGGAGGAGTGCGAGACGTGTGACGGCACCGGCGCCAAGAAGGGCACCGAGGTCAAGACCTGTCCGACCTGTAACGGTCACGGCCAAGTACGCATCCAGCAAGGCATCTTCGCCATGCAGCAGACCTGCCCCAAGTGCCACGGCACGGGCAAGTTCATTCCCGAACCCTGCCCGAGCTGCCACGGCGCCGGACGCAACAAGACGCACAAGACGCTGTCGGTCAAGATTCCGGCCGGCATCGATGAAGGCGATCGTATCCGCCTGTCGGGCGAAGGCGAAGCCGGCGTCAACGGCGGCCCGAGTGGCGACCTCTATGTGCAGGTGCACCTCAAGGAACACAGCGTATTCCAGCGCGACCACGATGACCTGCATTGCGAAATGCCGGTCAGCATCACTACGGCGGCGCTCGGTGGCGAGATCGAAATCCCCACGCTGGATGGCATTGCGCGGCTGAAGATTCCGGCAGAAACGCAGACCGGCAAGGTCTTCCGCCTGCGCGGCAAGGGCATCAAGGGCATCCGCAGCATCGGCCATGGCGACTTGATGTGCCACGTTGTTGTCGAAACCCCGGTCAAGCTCACTGCGCGCCAGAAGGAACTGCTGGAGGAGTTCGAGACCATCAGCCAGGGCGAGGCCGGTGTACACAACCCCAAGGCCCAAAGCTGGATGGACAAGGTAAAAGATTTTTTCGCGAGTTAAGCGAAAGGCTTTTACCTTGCGGCGCAGGCTAACGTGAGCGCAGCGAACGTTAAGCGAAGCGGCCGGAGTCATAAGGTAAAAGACTTCTTTGCAAGTTAGGCAACAGACGTCTTCGGCCGAAACATCGGCCAGCAGCAAAACAACAAACGGGGCTCAGGCCCCGTTTGTTGTTTTATGAACTTACTTGAAGATGTGTTGCATAAATCATTAATTCCGGCGGGAATTTTGTCGGTATTTTTTACAACCGAGGGACTTCCCAAGGGTATGATGCTGACAAATCGAAACATCACATCCAGTAGAGAATTCCCTCCCTCATGGCCGACCTGTTAAGTCGCGAACGCTGTCTACAGCTTTCTCAATACATGATCGAAGGCGCCGCACCCGGCACCATCGCCGCATTGTGGATCAACCTCGACCGTTTCCAGCAAGTCAATGCCACCTTCGGTTATGGCGACGGTGACGAAATACTCGCCACCATTGCCCGTCGTCTGGATGAGGCCGTGGGTCACGATGCACATCTCAGCCATATGGGTGCGGATGAATTCGTGTGCCTCCTGTATGCAGAGAGCGAAGCCACCGTTACCGAACTGGCCGAACGCATCGCAAGCTGCGTCAAGGCTCCGCTTTCCTGGGGCGATCTGACGCTGCACCCCAATGCCCGTATCGGCATTGCCATGCTGGAAGCGGGGGAAAATGCGATCAATCTGCTGCAGCGCGCCGATCAGGCCATGCATCGCGCCAAACGCAGCAGCCAACGCTGGCTATATGCACACGCTGACGACGCCACGCAACAAACTCAAGTC
>DATJJR010000011.1:0-90838 GCA_035492055.1 Rhodocyclaceae bacterium
TTCCACGGCAAGACCATCGTCGTCAAATACGGCGGCAACGCCATGACCGACGAAAAGCTGAAGCAGAGCTTTGCGCATGACGTGGTGATGCTGAAACTTGTTGGCATGAATGTCGTCGTCGTACATGGTGGCGGCCCGCAAATCGAACATCTGCTGACCCGTGTTGGCAAGAAGGGTGAATTCATCCAAGGCATGCGTGTCACCGACGACGAGACTATGGAGCTGGTCGAGATGGTGCTCGGCGGGCAGGTCAACAAGGACGTGGTGAACCTCATCAATCAAGCAGGTGGCAAGGCAGTTGGCCTGACCGGCAAGGACGGCAACATGATCCGCGCCAAGAAGCTGCTGATGCCGAAGCTGGACAATCCGGAAGACCTGATCGACATCGGCCAGGTCGGCGACATCGTGTCCATCGATCCGGCCATCATCAACCTGCTTGAAGACGAAGCATTCATCCCGGTGATCGCGCCCATCGGCGTCGGTGCGCACGGTGAAACCTACAACATCAACGCCGACGTCGTTGCCGGCAAGATTGCCGAAGTATTGAACGCCGAAAAGCTCGTGCTGCTGACCAATACACCGGGCGTACTCGATAAGGCCGGCAATTTGCTCACGGGCATTACCCCGACCCAGATCGACGACATGGTTGCCGACGGTACGCTGTCGGGCGGCATGTTGCCGAAGATCGGCTCGGCGCTTGATGCCGCGCGCAGCGGTGTACGCAGCGTGCATATCATTGACGGTCGCGTTGAGCATGCACTGCTGCTGGAAATTCTGACCGACGCAGGCGTGGGTACGCTGATCAAGTCAAGGTAAGCAGATCAAACGCCGAGGAGGGCGCGATGGTGACAAAGGCTGGCGAACGCAAACAGCAGATCCTGCAGGTCATCGCGCTGATGCTTGAAGTACCCGAGGGCGAAAAGGTCACTACGGCAGCGTTGGCCGCACGGCTGGATGTTTCCGAAGCGGCGCTCTATCGACACTACGCCAGCAAGGCCCAGATGTACGAAGGGCTGATCGAGTTCATCGAGAGCAGCCTGTTCTCGCTCATCAACACGATCGTGCAGGACGAAGAAAGTGGAATACAGCAGGTCGAGTTGATCATCACAAGCCTGCTGCGCTTTGCGCAAAAGAATCGCGGCCTCACGCGCGTGCTGATCGGAGATGCGCTTGTCCACGAGAACCTGCGCCTGCAAGTCCGCATCAATCAACTCAACGAGCGTATTGAAGCGTCGCTCAAACAGTCCCTGCGCGTCGCGTCGACACAAGGCGCACTGGCCGCCGAACACGACTTTTCCGCTCACGCCAACGCCCTGCTGGCCTACGTTATCGGGCGCTGGCATCTTTTTGTGAAGAGCGGCTTCAAACGTGAACCGCTCGCACAATGGCCACAGCAGTGGGCGATCCTAAAAACGTAATTATCGTTTCAGGATTTCTGCCGCTTCCAATGCAAAGTAAGTCAGGATGCCGTCTGCACCGGCGCGCTTGAAAGCCAGCAGAGACTCCATCATCGTTGCCTCGCCATCAAGCCAGCCATTCTGCGCCGCGGCCTTCAGCATCGCGTATTCGCCGCTGACCTGATACACGTACGTCGGCATGCCGAACTCGTCCTTCACACGACGCAGGATGTCGAGGTAAGGCATGCCCGGCTTCACCATCACCATGTCGGCGCCTTCGGCGATGTCGAGCGCGACTTCACGCAGGGCTTCGTCCGAATTGGCTGGATCCATCTGATAGGTGAACTTGTTGCCCTTGCCAAGATTGCCAGCCGAGCCAACCGCGCTGCGGAACGGCCCATAGAACGCCGAAGCGTACTTGGCCGAATACGCGAGCAGGCGCGTGTTGATGAAGCCCTCGGCCTCCAGCGCTGCACGCACTGCGCCAATACGTCCGTCCATCATATCGCTCGGCGAAATCACGTCCGCACCGGCACGCGCATGCGACAGCGACTGCCGAATCAGTGCTTGCGTCGTCTCGTCGTTGAGGATGTAACCAGAATCATCGATCAATCCATCTTGCCCGTGCGTCGTGTACGGATCCAGCGCCACATCAGTGATGACGCCGAGCTCCGGAAAACGTTGCTTCAATGCACGAATCGCACGTTGCACGATGCCGTTTTCATCCCATGCCGCAGCGCCACCGGCCGTTTTCGCCGTCGCGTCAGGCACACCAAATAAATCCAATGCCGGCACGCCCAATTTCAGTGCACGCTCGGCAACTTTTAGCAGTTCGTCGATGGACAAACGCTCGACACCGGGCATCGAAGGCACGGCTTCGCGCCCCGACTTTTCATGGACAAAAACCGGGTAAATCAGGTCATTTGCAGTAAGCGTGTGCTCTCGCATTAAACGGCGCGAGAACTCGTCACGGCGCATGCGGCGCATACGCGCTGAAGGAAAGGGAGCGGACAGGGTTGTCTTCATTTGTAAAGCCACTGGAACTTTCTGGAGGAAGCACTATCTTACAGACAGACGGTGAGTAACCGTCTCCCGCTTACCCTCCCTGAGCGGGTGCCTTGTTCGACTTGTTCAAGGCGTTCCGCCCCCGGTCTTCTTCCCCTTGGACCGGGGGTTTATTTTTGTGCGTCATTATGTCCTTGATGCCTGTCCGTATAAAGCAGTGAGGCCGCGATCTCATGCGCTTGGCAGGAAATCGTTAAAATCCGCGTGTGGCCACATTTAGTCTGGCTGCTTAACCGCCCCGCATCGATTCCGATGCGCGACGCTAACCACCATCGTATTGTCCATGCTCAAAGCGTATACGGCACGGTACGTTTTTCATGGCAATGCATCTAAGGTTGGGACTCAAGCGTCTTGCTTGCGCTCAGGCCTTCTGGAATTCACGCATGGAAATCAAGGTCAATTTTCTCGACAAGCTTCGTCAGGAAGCCAGGTTCGACGACTTCACGGTCATTGCCGATCAGCCAATCCGCTATAAGGGCGACGGCTCCGCGCCGGGTCCGTTCGACTATTTCCTGGCCTCATCGGCCCTGTGCGCGGCTTACTTCGTCAAGGCGTATTGCGACGCTCGCAATATCCCGACTGACAATATGCGCCTGTCACACAACAATATTGTCAATCCGGAAAATCGATACAAGCAGACCTTCAAGATTCAGATCGAGTTGCCGTCGGATATTTCCGAAAAGGACCGCCAAGGCATCCTGCGTTCGATTGAGCGTTGCAGCGTAAAACGCGTGGTCCAGAATGGTCCCGACTTCATCATTGAAGAAGTCGAGAACCTGGATGCCGATGCCCAAGCCTTGCTGATTCCCAGTTCAGCCGAAACGACCACCTATATTCCCGGCAAAGACCTGCCGCTGGAACAGACCATCGCCAATATGTCGGGCATCTTGGCCAACCTCGGCATGAAGATCGAGATTGCTTCGTGGCGCAATATCGTTCCGAATGTGTGGTCGCTGCATATCCGCGATACGCATTCACCGATGTGCTTTACCAATGGAAAAGGTTCGACCAAGGAAAGCGCACTGGCATCGGCCCTGGGTGAGTTTATCGAACGCACCAACTGCAACCATTTCTACAACGACCAGTTCTGGGGTGAGGAATTCGCCAACGCGGACTTCGTGCATTACCCGGATGAACGCTGGTTCAAGCCGGGCAAGAAGGATGCGCTACCGCCGGGAATTCTCGATGAGTATTGCCTCGACATCTACAACCCCGATGGCGAACTGCGTGGCTCGCACCTGTACGACACCAATTCGGGTAATACACAGCGCGGCATCTGCGCGTTGCCCTATGTCCGGCGGTCAGACGGCGAGACGGTGTACTTCCCGACCAATCTGATCGATAACCTCTTCCTCAGCAACGGCATGAGCGCGGGTAACACGCTGGCCGAGGCGCAGGTGCAATGCCTATCGGAAATCTTCGAGCGTGCAGTCAAGCGCGAAATCCTGGAAGGCGAAATCGCACTACCCGATGTCCCACAGGAAGTACTGGCGAAATACCCGAGCATCGTCGCCGGCATTCAAGGTCTGGAAGCGCAAGGATTCCCTGTTCTTGTGAAGGATGCGTCGCTGGGCGGAGAGTTTCCGGTGATGTGCGTCACGCTGATGAACCCGCGCACCGGCGGCGTGTTTGCCTCTTTCGGCGCGCATCCGTGCTTTGAAGTCGCACTTGAGCGCAGCCTGACCGAACTCCTGCAGGGCCGCAGCTTTGAAGGTTTGAACGACTTGCCGCGCCCGACTTTCGAGAGCAATGCGGTGACTGAGCCGAACAACTTCGTCGAGCACTTCATCGACTCCAGCGGCGTGGTGTCATGGCGCTTCTTCAGTGCAAAGGCCGATTACGATTTTGTTGAATGGGACTTTTCCAGCCAGGGTGAAAGCGCCAATGCCGAAGAAGCCGCAACCTTGTTCGGCATCCTCGAAGACATGGGCAAGGAAACGTACATGGCGGTGTACGATCAGTTGGGCGCAACGGCTTGCCGCATCCTGGTGCCCGATTATTCCGAGGTCTATCCGGTTGAAGACCTGATCTGGGACAACACCAACAAGGCGCTGGCGTTCCGAGAGGACATTCTGAACCTGCATCGCCTTGAAGATGCTCAGTTGCAGGCGCTGCTTGAGCGCTTGGAGGACAGCGAACTCGATGATTACACCGACATCATCACGCTGATCGGCATCGAATTCGATGAGAACACCGACTGGGGTCAGCTGACGATTCTGGAGTTGAAGCTGCTGATCCAGCTCGCTCTGAAACAATTTGAAGCGGCGCATGAGCTGGTGCAAGCCTACTTGCAATACAACGAGAACACGGTCGAGCGCGGCTTGTTCTATCAAGCGCTGAACGCGGTGCTGGAAGTATTGTTGGACGACGATCTGGAACTGGCCGATTACGAGGCAAACTTCCGTCGCATGTTCGGCAACCCGCGCATGGATGCAGCGATTGGCTCGGTGAATGGCAGTGTCCGCTTTTTCGGCCTGACGCCGACAAGCATGAAGCTGGAAGGCCTCGACAGACATCAGCGCCTGATCGACAGCTACAGAAAACTGCATACGGCGCGGGCAAACAAAGCCGCCATGGGTAACTAAAGCGTTGTCAGTCCAGCTATGTGATTGAAAAGACACGGCTTAAGAAAACCCAGCGATTTTCTTTCACCGTGGCTTGACCAGTGTCCGTCTGAACACCTATCATCACAAGTGTACGTTTGGGCACTTGCTGATTATTGGGGAACGCCATGGCCGACAATGACAAGGATCGCGACTATCTCGCGCATTTGCAGGACTATTACACCGACAGCCGGCGCATTCCATCGCTGCAGCGTGTCTGTGAATTGATGGGATTTGCCTCCAAGACCGCGGCGAAGAAATTACTGCTGCGACTCGAAAATGCCGGCTATGTGGAGCGCACGCCGGACGACGATGCCTGGATTCCGGCGCCGCGCTTTTTCGAACGCATGCTGGCCGAATCAGCCGTGCCTGCAGGCATGCCGGTCGCAGCCGAAAACGGTGCCGAGCCGTTTATGCTCGACGATTACGTGGTGAAGAAGCCCTCGCGGACGGTGATGATTCCGGTCAAAGGCGATTCCATGATCGACGCCGGCATTCACAGCGGCGACATTGCCGTCGTCGAACGCGGCACTGGTGCGAGCAAAGGCGATTTCGTTGTCGCCATCGTTGACAATGAATTCACCCTCAAGGAACTCGGCCTGGAGCGCGGACGCTTTGTCTTGATTCCGCATAACCCGGCTTATCCGATCATCCGCCCACAAGGCGAGCTGGAAATCTTCGGTGTCATGGTGGGACTGGTACGCCGCTATGCGCATTGACGAATCCCATGACAGGCCTGGGTAAGTTTTTGTAAGGCCGGTCAGCCTACTATCGGAGCACCGCGTTACTTCCATCACGGGCGCATATTTTTTGCGCCGAATGGAGGACAACATGAAGAAGATTTTTCTCGCATCGTTACTCGTTGCTGCTTCGTTGGGTGCAACGAACGCGCGCGCCGATGAGTTTGGTGGCGCCTTGGTTGGCGGCGGTGTAGGCGCTGTTGTCGGTCATGCGGTTGCCGGCCGTAACGGTGCGCTCGTCGGCGGTGTAGTGGGTGCCGTCACCGGCGCCTCGATCGCATCACAACCGCGTTATTACGCTGCACCGCCTGCGTATGGTTATGCGCCTCAGCAAGTGGCCTATTACGCACCACCACCGGCACCTGTGTATTACGTACGCCCGGCCCCGCCGCCTGTCGTGTATTACGCACCGGCCGGTTACGGATATGGCTACGGTTATGGCGGCTGGCATCATCACCACGAATATCGTCGTTGGTAAATACTAAAAAGGCCGCGCAATGCACGGCCTTTTTCTTGGGCAAGAGTTCTGATATCTCGTCAGACCAGATGCGCAAGTAAATCGGGCCCGAACACTTCGCGATGAATGCGATTGGAAGGCACACCTGCAGCCGTCAATGCACTCCATTGCTCTTGCATAAAAGCGTTGGGGCCACATAAGTAAATATCGACATCACCTAGTTGTTCCAGTTGCAGCCAATCAACGATCATGCGTCCTTGATGCTGGTAGTCCACGCCGGCCAAATCACGTTCATTCGGCGTTTCGTAGAACTGGATATCGGTGAGCGCCTTTAGCTTGGTACGCGCGGCCCGCACGTCGTCGCGCAGTGGGTGATGACGGCCATGCCGTGCCGCATGGACAAAGAGAATACGACGATTCGGATTACGTACGGCCAACGTGTTGAGTACCGAAACCATTGGTGTAATGCCGATACCCGCCGACAACAATGCAATCGGGGTATCGCCATCGATAACCGGTCGGAAATCGCCGAACGATGCACTGACCGACAGCGTGTCACCCATCTTTACATTCTCGTGCAACCAATTGGAAATACGGCCCGCCGGCTGTGTTTCGTCTTCGCGCTTGACGCTGATACGCCACCATGGCTGTTCCGGCGCATCGGACAAGCTGTATTGACGCAGTTGGCGCAGGCCATCAATAGTTATCGCCACACTCACATACTGGCCCGGCTGAAACACGCCGGGTGATTTTCCATCGTCCGTTTGCAGATAGAACGATTTGACGTTGTCACTCTCTTGCCGGATGAGCTTGACGACCAGCGAACGCAATTCACCTGCCTCCACGCCGGCATCGGCATAAAGGCGTTTCTCTGTAGCAATCAGTGCATCGGCCAATACGCCATAGGCCTCAGCCCATGCCGCCAATAATTCGGGCGTTGCCGCGTCGCCAAGTACCGCTTTGATTGCGCCCAGAAGATACTTGCCGACGATCGGATAATGCTCGGGCTTGATACCCACCGAAGCATGCTTGTGCACGATGCGCTCGACAACTGGTGCCAATGCTTCCGGGTTGCGATAGTTGGCCGCATAGGCAAACACAGCGCTTGCCAACGACTGCTGCTGTGCTCCGTTCGCTTGATTGCCGATGTTGAAGATATTCAGCAACTCGGGGTGAGCCTCAAACATCGACGTGTAGAAATGACGCGTGATAGCAACACCATGTTCACGCAGCACCGGTACGCTGGCATCAATGTAGGGTCGTACAGCTTCTGACAACATGCTTCGCTCCTTCTCTCTTTGGAAACGAATTTATTGTGTCATTTTAAATACCACTTTATAAGCGGACATTTTGTCCACCCTGCCATCACATCGATTTAAAAAGCGGCCGCGTTTCCTGCCAGGCGCGTACGGTGCATCTTGATGATCACTGCTTCAGTGCGACCGGTCGACACATCAGCCAGCGTGTACTGGTCCATGCGGTCGTAAAAAGCCATTTGCCCGGCACGCAATGCACCGACAAGCAAACAACGGCCGGCAAGGACGCAAGGTGGCTCCTCGCAATTGACGAGCGGCGTATCTCCTTCAAGGCCGCGTAGTGCCTGTCCGAGGCGTATTTGCTCGGCGGGTATCGCCAGCGTCAAACCACCGTTGCGTCCACGCATGGCATTGATCAAACCCAGTTTGCCCAGCCGATTGGCGACCTTGATCAAGTGGTTGTGCGGTATCTGAAACTGCTCCGCAATCTCGGCAATCGTGATCGGCGTAGCGCGATCCTGCTTGCTCAAATACATCAGCATGCGCAAACCGAAATCGGTGAAACGAGTGAGTTGCATGGTCAGACCAGAAAGTGGGTGAAGAGAGAGGGAAGCGCGCAGTCAGCATACATAACTTGCATCTGTAAAACAACAAAACCACGGCACATTCAAGGACTTGGATATGTACAAGCGTGGCTTCGCATCTTCAGGACAAGCAATACGACTCTTGGCACAGGCGTTTTTGTTTCATTGCTATAGCAGCAAAAGCCATGCCCATTTTTGTCTTGTGCGAGACACAAAGCGTACTTCCCTCGTTAAGCCGCATCATCTTGCCCCCACCAATGTCGCAGCGCATCACGCTGCATCATTCGACGCCTCATTGCCCGATTCTTGTGCACCACATCGAATCAGCGCAATGGCAGATGCAGACATCCACGCACCAATCATGAGCACTTTCCCGAACGTGCCCTGCAAGTCACCAAGGTCAATAAAAAAGCCGCTCCAAAGAGCGGCTTTTGCATGGCAAGCAAAGTCTGCACACCTTTACTCTACCGTCACCGACTTGGCCAGATTGCGCGGCTTGTCGACATCCGTGCCTTTGACCAAGGCCACGTGATACGAGAGCAATTGCAGCGGCACCACGTGCAGAATTGGCGACAGCAGGCCATAGTGCTCCGGCAGACGCAGGATATGCACGCCTTCGGATTCGGGGACTTCCGAATCACGGTCGGCAAACACATAGAGCTGACCACCACGTGCCTTGACCTCTTGCAGATTCGACTTGAGCTTTTCCAGCAGCATGTCGTTCGGGGCAACGGAGATCACCGGCATGTCACGATCAACCAGCGCCAGAGGACCGTGCTTCAACTCACCCGCGGCATAGGCTTCGGCATGAATGTAGGAAATTTCCTTGAGCTTGAGCGCGCCTTCAAGCGCGATCGGGTAGTGATGTCCGCGGCCAAGGAAAAGTGCATGATGCTTGTGCGCAAAATGCTGTGCCCACGCTTCGATCTGCGGTTCGATGTCGAGCACCTTCTGCACCGCCACCGGTAGATGGCGCAGTGCATTCAGGTGATTCTGCTCATCCTGTACCGACAATTTGCCTTGCTGCTTGGCCAATGCCAAGGTCAGCAGTGCCAACGCGGCAAGTTGCGTGGTGAATGCCTTGGTCGATGCAACACCAATCTCGGGGCCAGCACGCGTGAGGAAGCGCAAGGCGCATTCGCGGACGATAGCCGATTCAGCGACGTTGCAGATCGCCAGCGTCATCAACTGTCTGTGCTCCTTGGCGTAACGAATTGCGGCCAGGGTATCGGCCGTTTCGCCGCTCTGCGAAATCGCGACAACCAACTGTTCAGGGTCGTGTACCGAAATGCGGTAACGGTACTCGCTGGCGATCTCGACCGTGCACGGAATGCCGGCCAGTTGTTCAATCCAGTAGCGTGCGACCAGACCCGAGTGATAACTGGTGCCACAGGCAAGGATCAATACGGATTTGGCCTTGGCCAGCAACGTTGCGGCTTCAGCACCAAATACCTGCGGCTGAATCGTTTGCGAGCCACCAACCATTTCGAGCGTGTTCGCGAGTGCCTGCGGTTGCTCGAAGATTTCCTTCTGCATGTAATGACGGAAGTTGCCAAGCTCGACGGCGTCGGCCGACAGGCTGCTTTCATGCACCGCACGCGTCACGGCGCTACCGTCCGGACGCATGATGCGGACGCCGCCCTGGCTGATTTCGGCAATATCGCCTTCTTCGAGATAGACCATGTTGCGCGTGACCTGCAACAAGGCCGATGCATCGGACGCCGCGTAATTGCCATCACTGCCAAGGCCCAGCAACAAAGGCGCACCGTGTCGTGCCACAACGATGCGCTGCTCACCTTCATGAAGCACGGCAATCGCATAAGCACCGTGGAAGCGCGATGTCGCCAGACGCACGGCCTCGAACAAATCAGGCGTGGTCTTGAGAATGTGATGCACCAGATGCGCGATGACTTCGGTATCGGTATCGGAAGTAAACACGTAGCCAAGGCCGATCAGCTCGGTCTTGATGTCGGCATAGTTTTCGATGATGCCGTTATGGACAACAGCAAGGCCGGAGGAAATATGCGGATGCGCATTACGCTCCGACGGCACGCCGTGGGTCGCCCAGCGCGTGTGCGCAACACCTTGCGAAGCCGACTTGCCTTGTGCTTGGGATGCCAGCTCAGCGACGCGGCCGACACTGCGCAGCCGTTCAAGATGGCTGTCTTCCAGATACGCCAGACCGGCTGAATCGTAGCCGCGATATTCGAGCTTGTTGAGTCCTTCAATCAGGACAGGAACGACGTTGCGCTTGGCGATGGCTGCGACGATGCCGCACATGTTATGCCTCCGTAGGGCCGCCCCGAAGAGGCGGACGCCCCCCTTGGGGGGGCAGCGAGTTGATTTTGCGAGCGTGGGGGGCCACGACTATTCCTTTGCTTTCTTGACTGGGCGTTTCCAGTTGTCGATGGAAACTTGTTTTGCGCGCGACAGCGTAAGGCTGTCTTCGGGCGCATCCTTAGTCAGCGTCGTCCCGGCAGCAATTGTGGCACCCTTGCGCACCGTCACCGGTGCAACAAGCTGCGTGTCGCTGCCGATGAAAGCGTCGTCCTCGATTACCGTGCGATGCTTGTTGGCACCATCGTAATTGCAGATGATGGTGCCGGCACCAATGTTCACGCGACTGCCGATGGTGGCATCGCCGAGGTACGCATGATGATTGGCCTTGGAATGATCGGCGATCTGCGTATTCTTCACTTCCACAAAATTGCCGACATGCACATCGCGGCCAAGCTTCGCACCTGGACGCAAGCGCGCATACGGACCCACCAGGCTTTCTGCGCCGACATCGGCTTCTTCAATCAAGGTGAACGGATGCAGCACTACCTTAGCGCCGATGCGGGCATTGCGGACCACGCAGTTCGCGCTGATATGTGCGCCGTCACCAATGTCGACATTACCTTCGAACAATACGTTTGCGTCAATGAAAACATCGCGGCCGCACGTCACCTTACCGCGAATGTCGATACGCGCCGGGTCGGTCAACGTCACGCCGGCTTCAAGTAGCGCATGGGCCAGATTGCGTTGATGAATACGTTCCAGGGCAGCGAGCTGTACCTTGCTGTTGACGCCGTCGATTTCCCACGCATCGTGCGGTTGCGCCGTTGCGACCGTCATGCCTTCGGCAACGGCCAAGGCAACAATATCGGTGAGATAGAACTCGCCTTGCGCGTTATCGTTCTTCAGGGTCGGCAACCAACGCTGCAGCGCACCCGGCGGCGCGAGCAAGATGCCGCTGTTGATTTCGGTGATCGCCTTTTCTTCCTCGCTGGCATCTTTTTGCTCGACGATGCGCGTGACCTTACCGACATTGCGCACGATGCGGCCATAACCCGTGGGATCGGCAAGGTTCGCCGTCAACAGCGCAAGATTGCTCCCGGCACGTTCGATCAACGCACGCAAGGTGGCTGCACGCGTCAGCGGCACATCACCATAGAGCACCAAGGTCGGCAACGATGCATCGATATTCGGCAGCGCCTGCATGACGGCATGGCCGGTACCGAGTTGCTGCTGCTGTTGCGCCCAGGTCAGATCACTGGCGTCGGCAAAAGCTGCGCGCACTTGATCACCGCCATGGCCGTACACGACACACATCGCCTTCGGCTGAAGACTGCGCGCCGTGGCGATAACGTGACCGAGCAGCGACGTACCGGCCAGTGCGTGCAATACCTTCGGCAGCGCCGAATGCATGCGTTTACCTTGTCCGGCAGCAAGAATGACAACGTTGAGATTGATCATGTTCAATAAAGAAAAAGGCGCGGAAGGATTTTAAAGCATCCTTCCGCGCCTCCGCCTTTTCAGCAGCATTCAGGCTGGCCGATCAGCGCGGTAGTGTGGTCGAACCCGTCAGGTATTCGTCAACAGCACGTGCGGCCTGGCGGCCTTCGCGGATCGCCCAGACCACCAGCGACTGGCCGCGACGAACATCGCCCGCAGCGAAAATACCAGGCGCGCTGGTGTAGTAGGCCTTGTCGCCTTCGGTGCTGGCGGCCGCATTGCCGCGGTTGTCCTTGTTGACGCCAAAGGCATCGAGCATGCCGGCGACCGGCTGCGTAAAGCCCATGGCCAGGAACACGTGGTCTGCCTTGATTTCGAATTCAGAACCCGGCACTTCCTTCATCTTGCCGTCCTTCCATTCGAGCTTGACGACCTTGATGGCGGTCAGCTTGCCGTTTTTGCCAACAAACTCCTTGGTGGCAATCGACCAGTCGCGCTCAACGCCTTCTTCATGTGAAGAAGAGGTACGCAGTCTGAGCGGCCAGTAAGGCCACACCAGCGCACTGTTTTCCTGTTCCGGCGGCTGCGGCAGCAATTCGATCTGCGTGACCGAAGCAGCGCCATGGCGATTCGAGGTGCCCACACAATCCGAGCCGGTATCGCCGCCACCGATCACAACGACATGCTTGCCGTGAACGTTGATCGGATTCTTGGGGCCGTTCATCTTGCCGCCGTTCACTTCCTTGTTTTGCGGGATCAGGAAGTCGAGCGCGTAGTCGATGCCTTTGAGGTTGCGGCCCGGCACCGGCAGATCGCGCGGCACTTCGGCACCGCCCGCGAGCACAACCGCGTCGAACTGCTTCTTGAGCTCTTCTGGTGTGACGGTCTTGGTCGCGTCATTGTTGATGCCGGCCGGCAGTTGTGCCTTGGTCACCATGGTGCTGGTCTTGAAGGTCACACCTTCGGCCTTCATCTGCGCGACACGCCAATCGATCAGGCGCTTGTCGAGCTTGAAGTCCGGAATGCCGTAGCGCAACAGACCGCCGATTTCGTTGCTCTTTTCGAACACGGTCACAGCGTGGCCGGCGCGCGCGAGTTGCTGCGCGGCAGCCAGACCAGCCGGGCCGGAACCGATCACGGCAACTTTCTTGCCGGTCTTGTGCGACGCAGGTTGCGGCACGACCCAGCCGTTCTCGCCGGCCTTGTCGATGATGGCGCGCTCGATCGACTTGATGCCGACCGGCGTACCCGGAATGTTCAGCGTGCAGGCAGCCTCGCACGGTGCAGGGCAGATTCGGCTGGTGAATTCGGGGAAGTTGTTGGTCGAGTGCAGGACATCAATGGCTTCGCGCCAGTTACCCTTGTAGACCAGATCGTTCCAGTCAGGAATGATGTTGTTGACGGGGCAACCGTTGTTGCAGAACGGAATGCCGCAATCCATGCAGCGCGCGCCCTGCTTGCTGGCATCCGCGTCGGAAAGCGCAAGGACGAATTCCTTGTAGTTCTTGACGCGGTCTTTTACATCCAGATAGCTTTCGTCGAGACGGTTAAGTTCGAGAAATCCAGTGGGCTTGCCCATTTATACAACCTCAATCACGCCACTTGTCGGCGGCAACAAATTATCGGGGAGTTCCGCAACGCAGGTTTCGGTCGAGCACTTCATCCTCAGAAAAAAGTGGCGACCGACTGTGAAATCTACGCAGCTTCCTTTACTTCGCTCTTCTTGGCCTTGGCCGCCATTTCGGTCAACGCGCGGCGATATTCATGCGGGAAGACCTTGACGAACTTGTCACGGTACTCTTCCCAGTTGTCCAGGATCAGCTTGGCCTTCTCGCTGCCACTGGCAGCAGCATGCTTCGCAATGACAGCCTTGAGCTGGGCTTCGTCGGTTTCACCGCGATGCAGCAGCGCATCGCTTAATTGCTCATCGTGCGGCAGCAGCTTTTCGATTGCCACCATGGCCATATTGCAGCGCTTGGCGAAATTGCCGTCTTCGTCCAGCACGTAAGCGATACCACCGCTCATGCCGGCTGCAAAGTTGCGGCCGGTCTGGCCAAGCACCACGACGGTACCACCGGTCATGTACTCGCAACCATGGTCGCCCGTGCCTTCGACAACGGCCGTTGCGCCCGAGTTACGTACAGCAAAACGTTCGCCGGCCACACCGCGGAAGAAGACCTCACCTTCGGTCGCACCGTAGAGCACGGTGTTGCCGACGATGATGTTCTCGTCCGGCTTGCCGGTGAATTTCGCGTTGGGTTTGACGATGATGCGACCACCTGACAAGCCCTTGCCGACATAGTCGTTGGCTTCGCCAGTCAGCTCCAGCGTAATGCCACGTGCCAGGAACGTACCGAAGCTCTGACCGGCGATGCCGTGCAGATTGATCTTGATGGTGTCGTCAGGTAGTCCAGCGCGACCATATTTCTTGGCGATTTCGCTCGACAGGATGGTGCCGAAGGTGCGGTTCTCGCTCTTGATTGCGGTTTCGATCACGACCTTCTCACCGCGCTCGATTGCCGGCTTGGCCTGAGCGACCATCTTGTGGTCGAGCGCTTTGTCGGTGCCATGGTCCTGCGTCTCGGCATGGCGACGTGCAACGTCGGCACCGGTCGGCGGAATGTAGAACACCTTGCTGAAATCGAGGCCCTTGGCCTTCCAGTGCTCGATGCCCTTCTTCATGTCGAGCAAATCGGCACGGCCGATCAGATCTTCAAACTTCTTGATGCCCATCTCAGCCATGTAGCCGCGGATTTCTTCGGCAACAAAGAAGAAGTAATTCACCACATGCTCCGGCTGACCGCTGAAGCGCTTGCGCAGCACCGGATCTTGCGTGGCAACACCGACCGGGCAAGTATTGAGATGGCACTTGCGCATCATGATGCAGCCTTCGACGACCAGCGGTGCGGTCGAGAAGCCGAACTCATCAGCGCCCAGCAGCGCGCCGATCAGCACGTCGCGACCGGTCTTCATCTGACCGTCGGCCTGGACCACGACACGGCCGCGCAGGCGGTTCAGCACCAGCGTCTGTTGCGTTTCGGCAAGACCCAATTCCCACGGCGTGCCGGCATGCATGACGGAAGACAGCGGCGAAGCGCCCGTCCCGCCATCAAAACCGGACACCACGATGTGGTCGGCCTTGGCCTTGGCGACACCGGCAGCGACTGTACCGACGCCGACCTCCGACACCAGCTTGACCGACACGGAGGCCGACAAGTTGGAGTTCTTCAGGTCATGAATCAGCTGCGCCAGATCTTCGATCGAGTAGATGTCATGATGCGGCGGCGGCGAAATCAGGCCGACGCCCGGCACCGAGTGCCGTAGGAAGCCGATGTATTCGGACACCTTGTGGCCCGGCAATTGGCCGCCTTCGCCCGGCTTGGCGCCTTGCGCCATCTTGATCTGCAATTGATCGGCGTTGACCAGATATTCAGCAGTTACACCGAAACGGCCGGACGCGACTTGCTTGATCTTGGAACGCAGCGAATCGCCTTCCTTGAAAACGAAATCACGTTCGATACGCGTCGGGCCCACCACTTCTGACAGTTTCTGGCCGGCCTTGAGCGGCTTGAAGCGCATCGGATCTTCGCCGCCTTCACCGGTATTCGACTTGCCGCCGAGGCGGTTCATGGCAATAGCCAACGTGGTGTGGGCTTCGGTCGAGATCGAACCCAGCGACATGGCACCGCTGGCGAAGCGCTTGACAATGTCCTTGGCCGATTCGACTTCGTCGAGGGCAACGGGCGGGCCGGCCGGCTTGATTTCAAACAAACCGCGCAGTGTCATGTGGCGCTTGCTCTGATCGTTGATCAGTGCGGCGTACTCCTTGTACGTCTCGAACTTGCCGCTGCGCGTTGCATGTTGCAGCTTGGCAATCGAGTCAGGCGTCCACATGTGTTCTTCGCCGCGAATGCGGAAGGCATATTCGCCACCGGCATCGAGGGCGTTCGACAACACCTGGTCTTCGGAGAAAGCGGTCTGGTGCGTACGCACTGCCTCTTCGGCAACCTCAGCCAGGCCGATACCTTCGATCTGGGTCGCAGTGCCGGTGAAGAAACGTTCGATAAAGGCCTTGTTGAGACCAATGGCCTCGAACATTTGCGTGCCGCAATAAGACTGATAGGTCGAAATGCCCATCTTGGACATGACCTTGTTCAAGCCCTTGCCGATGGCCTTGAGATAATTCTTCTGGCCGTTCTTGATGCCATCCTTGTCCTTGGCATCGAACATGTCGGCGATGCTGTCAAGGATCAACCACGGGCAAGTGGCTTCAGCACCAAAGCCGGCGAGCAGCGCAAAGTGATGCACTTCGCGCACAGACCCGGAGTCGATGACCAAACCGGTACTGGTGCGCAGACCCTTGCGCGTCAGGTGATGATGCACACTGGCACACGCCAGCAACGCCGGAATGGCGACGCGCGAGCGTGACACGGCACGGTCGGACAGGATCAGCACGTTGTAGCCATCAGCCACCGATTGCTCGGCCGCGGCAGCGATACGGCTAAGTGCGGTTTCGGCACCGGCGGCGCCTTCGGCCACCGGATAGGTAATGTCGACAACCAGCGACTTGAATCGGCCCTTGGTCAATTTGTCGATGTTGCGCAGGCGCGCAATATCGTCGCCCAACAGTACGGGCTGATGCACTTCAAGACGCGGTGTCAGGCCTTCGTCCGGATTGCCGATGCCGAGCAGATTCGGCTTGGGACCGATGAAGCTGGTCAACGACATGACGATTTCCTCGCGGATCGGATCGATCGGCGGATTCGTCACCTGCGCGAACAGCTGTTTGAAATAGTTGTAGAACGGCTTGTTCCTGTTCGACAGAATCGGCAGCGCAATGTCGGTACCCATCGAACCCGTGGCCTCTTCGCCGTTCTTGACCATCGGTTCAAGCAGAAACTTGACGTCTTCCTGTGTGTAGCCAAAAGCCTGCTGCGTATCGAGCAGCGACTCCGCAAGTTTGTCCTTGAGTGCAGTGGCCGGCAAATCGCCGAGGAAGATACGGCTTTCCTCGATCCACTTGGCGTACGGTTCCGCCGTGGAGACTTGGGTCTTCAGTTCGGCATCGTCGATGATGCGGCCTTGTTCAAGATCGATGAGCAGCATCTTGCCCGGTTGCAGGCGCCAGCGCTTGGCGATCTTTTCATCCGGGAAGGTCAGCACACCCATTTCCGACGCCATCAGGACGATGTCGTCCTTGGTGACCAGGTATCGCGCCGGGCGCAGGCCGTTGCGATCGAGCGTGGCGCCGATCTGGCGGCCGTCGGTGAAAGCCACTGCAGCGGGACCGTCCCACGGCTCCATGATGGCAGCGTGGAATTCGTAGAAGGCGCGACGCTTCTGGTCCATCAATGTGTTGGTGGACCACGCTTCCGGGATCAGCATCATCATGGCGTGCGCCATCGAGTAGCCACCCATGACCAGCAGTTCGAGCGCATTGTCGAACGAAGCCGAATCAGACTGACCTTCGTCGATCAGCGGCCACAGCTTGTCGAGATCCTTGCCGAGAATGCCGGACGACATTGCCTTCTGGCGGGCCGTCATCCAGTTAACGTTGCCGCGCACGGTGTTGATTTCGCCGTTGTGGGCAATCATGCGGAACGGATGTGCCAGATCCCAACGCGGGAAGGTGTTGGTCGAGAAGCGTTGATGCACCAACGCCAACGCCGACTCGACGCGCGGATCGAGCAGATCGGTGTAGTACTCGCCGACTTGTTCGGCCAGCAACATACCCTTGTACACAATGGTGCGCGAGGACATGGAAAGAATGTAGAACTGCCAGCCATCGTCGAGCTTGCGGTGGCTGACTTCGTGTTCGATGCGCTTGCGAATGACGAACAACTTGCGCTCGAAGGCGCCCTGGTCGGCAGCCTTGCTGCCAATGAAAACCTGACGGCCGAACGGCTCTTCCTCAATCGCCATTTGCGCAAGGCCGTTGCCATTCTTCGGAACGTCGCGCCAGCCAAGAAACTCCTGGCCTTCTTCGTGAATGATGCGGGCAACAATAGACTCACAGGCCTGACGGCCATTGACCGATTGCGGCAGGAAAATGTTGGCACAAGCGTACTGGCCAATCTTGGGCAGCTTGATGCCGAGTTTGCCGGCTTCTTCGCGCAGGAAAGCATCCGGTAGTTGGATCAGGATGCCTGCACCGTCCCCCAGCAACGGATCGTAGCCAGTCGCGCCGCGGTGCGTCAGATTCTTGAGAATCTGCAAGCCTTGCTCGACGATGGAATGGCTCTTTTTGTTCTTGATATGGGCGACAAAACCAACGCCACAGGCGTCGTGTTCATTGGCGGGGTCATACAGACCCTGGCGCTGCGGAAGGGACATCTCGTCTTTCCTCGACAGGAGACAAATCAATGGGTAGTTCTAGGCGTTGCGTGCACAGACATTTACCGATCGCGCGGCCGGATGTCTTAAGCACGCAATTAACCTTTTAGGGGGCTTGCAAATATACGCTCAATCTTGAATGGGCTCAAGATGATAGAAATGAATTACCCGATAAACGACTTCACGGACCTTTCCCCGAAAATGTCTTTTTCTTCAGTGTTGTCGATGCAAATAGGCCGGCGAATACTGAAACACGCTCAAACGCACCAGCGCCTGCGTTGCTCAGGCAACGTGACCTATATTTCGCCAACCGCAAACAACCGGCGATGCTCTTTCATCGCATAACGATCGGTCATGCCTGCAATATAGTCGGCCACGGCACGTGCTTTGTCTTCTGTCGCATAGGCTAGGTATTGAGGCGGTAACAAACGCGGCTCTTCGAGAAATGCGGTGAACAACTCGCGGATGATGCGGCGCGCCTTGTTGGTCATGCGCAGTACTTGATAATGACGGTACAGCGCTTCGCGCAGGAAACCTTTCAACAATCGGTTTTCTTCCTGCATGGCTGGACTGAAGCCGATCAAAACCGGGGCTTGATGCACGTCGTCCAGCGTTTCCAGTGCCGCCTCCGTGATCGCCCGCCCACTTTCGGCAAGTAGATCGGTCACCTGAGCGTCAATCATGTGGCGAATAGTCTCGTGGATCAGGCGTCGGCCGGCAATCTCCGGGTATTGCTTGCGCACCACGTCTACGTGACGCGCGAATAAAGTCACTTCCTCGAGTTGCTCCAGCGTAATCAGACCGGAACGCAAGCCATCATCGATATCGTGATTGTTGTAGGCAATTTCGTCGGCCAGATTGCAAATCTGGGCCTCAAGCGAAGGGCGCTTGTTATTGAGAAAGCGCTCGCCAAGGTCACCAAGCAAGCGTGCATTCTTCACTGAACAATGCTTGAGAATGCCTTCTCGCGTTTCGTACATCAGATTGAGCCCATCAAACGCACCGTACCGCTCCTCCAGCAACTCCACTGTGCGCAACGACTGGAGGTTATGCTCGAAGCCGCCGAACTCGCGCATGCATTCGTTCAGTGCATCCTGGCCCGCGTGGCCAAAGGGCGTATGCCCGAGATCGTGTGCCAGGCACACCGCTTCGACGAGATCGTCGTTCAGGTTCAGTGCCTGCGCCACCGCCCGGCCGATTTGCGCAACTTCGATGCTGTGCGTCAAGCGCGTACGAAACAGGTCGCCTTCGTGATTGACGAAAACCTGCGTCTTGTATTCGAGCCGGCGAAAGGCAGTCGAATGAATGATGCGATCACGATCGCGCTGGAATTCGCTGCGCGCCTTGGGCTTGGGTTCGGCAATGCGACGGCCACGTGAATTACCGTCATGTACGGCATATGTTGCAAACGTCCTTGCCAAATCAGGCATTGCAGCATGCCTCGATTGAAGCACGAATCTGTTCCGGTGACGCGTCTCCGTAAGTAACCGCCTCACCCAAATGCTTTAGCAAGACCAAACGCAACCTGCCGGCAACAACTTTCTTGTCGTGGCCCATGAGGTCAATGTAACGGTCAACACCCAGCGGTGCGCCAACAATCGGCAAACCAGCTGCAGCGAGCAGTTTGCGAACACGCTCGAACTCTGCATCCGTTAACCAGCCCAGGCGACGCGACAATTCCGCCGCCATGACAGTCCCTGCACCGACAGCTTCGCCATGCAACCATTCGCCGTAACCCAGCCCGGTTTCGATGGCGTGGCCGAAGGTATGTCCGAGATTGAGCAAGGCACGGCCGCCTTCCTTGGCTGTCTCAAGCTCATCTGCAGCCACAACCTCGGCCTTGTTCAGGCATGAGCGTTCAATGGCGTACGTCAAGGCCGCAGCGTCACGAGCGCGCAGTTGGGTCATATTGGCTTCGAGCCAGTCCAGAAAAGGCAAGTCGCGGATAAAACCGTATTTCACGACCTCAGCAAGGCCGGCGGAAAGCTCGCGCTCAGGCAAGGTCTTCAGCGTATCTGTATCTGCCAAGACAAGCTGCGGCTGCCAGAAGGCGCCGATCATGTTCTTGCCGCGCGGATGGTTGATGCCGGTCTTGCCGCCCACCGAGGAATCGACCTGCGACAACAGCGTGGTCGGCACCTGGATGAAAGGAATACCGCGCTGATAACTGGCTGCAGCATAACCGGCCAAGTCACCGACGACACCGCCGCCGAGCGCAATCAGCGTCGTCGTACGATCGCAGCGGTTGGCAAGCAGCGCATCGAAAATCGCGTTCAGCGACTCCCAATTTTTGTATTCCTCGCCATCAGGCAAGACGATCTCAACGACCTTGATCCCGGCCTCGCGCAGCGGTGCCGCAAGCATTTCCAGATACAGCGGCGCCACAGTAGTGTTGCTGACGACAGCCACAACCTTGCTCTTCAGGTGCGGCAGGATTAACTCAGCCTGAGCAAGCAAGCCAGGGCCGATATGAATGGGATAAGTGCGCTCACCGAGCGCAACGTTCAGGGTGCGCATTTACTGTCCAACTCCTCTTCGATACGGCGCGCCAGGGCAGCAACGCTGCACGTACCGCTTTCCATGACGATATCCGCCACCTCACGATAAAGCGGATCGCGCTGTACATACAGCTCTTCGATCCGTTTCATCGGACTCTCAACTTGCAACAAAGGCCTGTTGCGATCATGTCGGGTACGTTCGTACAAGGTCTGCGGCGGCGCGCAAAGGTAGACAACCACGCCCGTGTCACGCAAAGCCTTGCGGTTTTCCTCGCGTAACACAGCACCGCCGCCAGTCGCCAAAACCAATCCGTCCTGTGCGGTCAGCATGGCCACGGCCTGTGCCTCGCGATCACGAAAGCCAGCTTCGCCTTCAATTTCAAAAATTGTCGGAATGCGCACACCCGTCATCGCCTCGATTTCATGGTCTACATCTACGAAGCGGCGTTGCAGCCGCTTCGCCAACTGACGTCCAATCGAGGTTTTACCGGCACCCATCATGCCGACAAGATAGAGGTTCTGGCTGCGCGATTTCACGCGCCCATTGTATCAGGCGACCACGGCCGCCCGAAACGCAGCTGATAGAAACGACAAACCCGCCGCTTCATTAAAGAGGCGGCGGGTTTGGAACATGTTCAACTGACGCTGTTTACTGACTAACGTAGCGCGAGTGCGTCGTTGACGATTCGCGGCGTAATGAACACCAGCAATTCGGACTTGCTGCGTTCACTCGTCGTCGTCTTGAACAGCCAGCCCACATAAGGAATATCACTGAGCAGCGGTACACCTTCCTTATTGTCGGTCTCACTTTCGCGATAGAACCCCCCGATGACAACAGTACCTCCGTTATCAACCAGAACCGATGTATTGACCGTATTCTTGTCGAGATTGTTCGCGCCCAGAGAACCGAGTGTCAGCGTGCTTTTAGCGATTTTTAGATCAAGATTGATACGATTGTCCGGTGTAATCGAGGGTGTGACATCGAGTGTCAACGGCGCCGTGTAAGTCGTATAGATCGTCGTACCCGTCGCAAGATTTTGGCCGGTCACAACAGTCGTCTGCTGCAGATTCTCGATCTTGGCTGGTTTGTGATTCTGGGTAATCACACGCGGTGCAGATATCGTCTTGCCACGATTGTCGACTTCCGCGGCAGCCAGTTCCATTTGCAGAATGGCACCGGCACTGCTATTGAACAGTAGCAGGTTCGCAGTAGTACTACCGGTCAACGCGTAATTGGTACCAAATGCCGGTGCATTGCCCAACGTGAGCGTCGGGCTCGTCGTCGAAGTTCCGGTCAAATTCAGATTGCCAAAGCCGATTTCATTGTTGCCGCCGACGTTGTACGACTTGCTGTTGAAGAGATTCAGTCGAACGCCAAGATTCCTGGTGAAATCGGTCGACACTTCGACAATGCGCGCCTCAACCAGCACCTGCTTGGGCGGCACGTCGACTTCGCGAATCAAGTCGCGAACTTGGTCGACAACAGTTTGTGTATCGCGAATGAAAAGCTTGTTGGTACCGTCGTCGAAGGAAATATACCCGCGCTCCGACAGCAAGCCCTTCGCCTGCACGCCCGTTTTAGAAGTGTCTCCGTTATCGCCCGGCGTCACGCTGGTACTAACACCCGTCGGATTACCCGATGTATCGCTGACCGAAATACGAATCAGCTTTTGAACATCAGATCCCTTTACATAATTCAGCTGAAACGACTCAGTAACAAGCGGCGCTGTTTCATTTGCACGCGCAAGCTCATCCGCCAGCGCCGCATCTCGCTTGGCAAGCACGTCGCGTGCGCCGAACACGACCAATCCAGGACGCAAACGCATGCCAGCATTGGTTTGCCCAAGGACCAGATCAATGGCTTGGTCATAAGGCATGTTGTCGAGCGTAATAGTGATCTTGTTGCCATTCAGCGAAGGGTCAACAATCACGTTGCGTCCCGAAAGCTCGGCCAACGTACGCAGCACCATGCCAAGATCGGCATCGTAGAAATTCACCGAGATCTTTTTGCCTTCCTGTCCGAACGGCACCAGCTTATTGGCCTCGGCGGCAGTTAAGGGGCGAATCTCAACCTTCAGTTGATTGTTTACCAGTTGCGCCTGATGCTGCCAAGTTCCCTTAGCTGTGATTTCGATGCGCCCCTGAGAACCATTGCCAGTGGTCTTAATCTGCGTCACTGGTGTACCAAAATCCGTTACGTCGCGGCGATTCAGCAGGCGATCAGGGATCGAGGTGCCTTGAAAATCGATTGTCAGTCCGGTTGACGAACGGCGAATATCCACCGGCACTGAACCATCACTGAGATCAATCAGAATTTGCGCCTGCCCTTGATCACCGCGACGGAAGGTCAGGTCACGCATCGTGGCGAGATTGTCGGTAACAGTGTTGTCGTCCTTGCGGGTTGGCGTTGTGACCGGCGCATTTCGGGCCGTCATGGATTGCTTGAACGGCGCCAGCTTGATCAGCAACGAATTGCCTTTGATTTCTGTGTCATAACCGGTGCTCGCCAACATCGACAACACCATGCGCGTTTCGCTTTCCGTCTGAACCAATTGAATGGCCTTGAGGCTGCCCGAATCGACTGGATAGGCCGCCTTGCCCGAACGATTGGCAATCCCCGCGAAATCGAACACGATCCGTGCCGGCTCCTTGGTGGTCCATGCTGCGGGTACAGCTGATAACGGATTTGCAAACACGAGATTGACGAAGGTTTGGTCGCCTTGCTGTTGCGTGGTGACCTCCTGAATCGAATTCGTGGCGGAGGGCATATCCTCGGCTTGTACGGCACCCAACCAACAGGCGCAGGCAACCAGCGAACCGGCGATACGAATCATGATGTGCTTCATTTGCTAGCTCCTTGATCCTGCTGCAAATACAGGATCTTTTCACGCTTGACCCATTGGTCGTTGGCATCCTTGACCGTTTCTTCAACATGCATTTCGGTCTTGGTGATCTTCGTGATTCGGCCATAATTTGGGCCAATGTAATTCCCGATCGTCACATGCTTGGGCTTGTCCGGTGTCTGGATCAAGGCATACATCGTCCCGTTGTAGTTGATAACGCCGATCAGCCGCATCGACTCCAGTGCGAAGCCTTCCAGATATTCGGGCGCACGGCCCGCACCAGGGCTGTTCTTGTCGACCAGGCCGAGATCCTTGGATCGAATCTTGTCAGGCGAGAATGGCGACAGCAAATCCTGAGCGGAATAATTCACGATAGGCGGCACAACCAGCGGTGGTGGCTCCACCACGGTAACCTTGATGTCCTTGGATTGTTCGGCCATCCATTCCTTGATATCGCTGTGTTCGTCACTGCCGCATGCAGCCAGCAGCAAGAGTGGCAACAGCAAAAGAGCACTGCGCATCATTTCCGTGCCCCTTTCCGCTGCTGCGCAATTTCAGCTTCATCCAGATAGCGGAAGGTTTTGGCGACCGTGTTCATGGTCAGCGTGTCATCCTTCGCCACAGTGATCTCGAAATCGTTCAGCGTCACGATGCGCGACAATTTGGCGACGTCACCAGCAAAAGACCCCAACTCATGATAATTGCCCGTCAAACGGACCTTGATCGGCAGTTCGGCATAAAAATCCTTGCGCACTTCGGGCAAAGGCTGGAACAGATCAAATTGAAGCCCCTGACCCACCCCTGCCTGATTGATGTCCACCAGGAGTTGGTCGACTTCGGATGCATTCGGCAATTGCTTCAGCAAGGCGCCAAAAGTACGATTGATTTCTTCGAGTTGGCGCTTGCGAGCATCAAGATTGACTGCTTGACGCTTCTTGTCGAGCCATTCCTGGCGCAGGCTCTCCTCTTGCTGACGAGCCGCATCCAATTCGTCCAGTTGCGGCTTCCAGACAAACCACCCTGCCAGCACAAGCAAAAGAAGGCCAAAAACGAAGAGCACAACAATACGCGGCGCAAGCGGCCACAAGCCTGGATCGCTCGGGTCCAGGGTACGAAAATCCTCCATCAACTGCTGGAAGTCGAACTTGGGCAACTTAGGCGCAGCCGGCAACTTTGCGGATTTCAGCTTCACGGCTTCTTCCCCTTTGCGCCAGCCTGATTCTGCTCCTCGCGCTTGATATTCACGAACATGCTGAACGCGCTGAGACGCCGTCCGCCGACGACTTCGGCATGGATTTCAACCAGCTCCGGTTTTTCCAGAATCGGTGAATCTTCGAATGCCTGCATCAAAGTCGACACGCGTGCATTGGCCTGCGCATAGCCGGTGATACTGATGCGATTGCCGCTTTCGCTGATCTTGCGCAGATAAATGCCGTCCGGCACGCGCTTGGCAAACTCATTGAAGATGTGCACAGTCTCGGCGCGATTCGCCTGCAACAGCTCGATCACGCGCTTTCTGGCCAGCAATGCGTCGGTCTGCTGCTTGAGATCCTTGATCTCAGCGATCTGCTTGTTGAGGATGGCAATCTCGGAACGCAAAAAATCATTGGAATCATTCTGCACATCAATACGAGCGGCGATAACACCAAAGCCCAATGCGGCAATCACACAGACCAGTACAAAAACAGCGCCGAGCATTGCATAAAACTGCACGCGCCTGGCTTTGCGCTTTTCCTCGCGGTGCGGCAGGAGGTTGATGTGCATCATTGATCGAATCTCCGCAGGGCCAGACCACAGGCCACCAGCAGCGACGGCGCGTCTGCCAACAGGCGCTTGGGTTTGATCTTGGCCGAAATCGCCATTCCCGCAAAAGGATTGGCGCGCAGGGTTTCAATCTGTGTACGGGCGGAAACGGCGGCTTCAACGCCTTCCATCAGGACTGTTCCGCCAGCCAATACGATGTAATTGACTTGGGTATGCGGCGTCGATGTATAGAAGAACTGCAAGGCCCGCGAAACTTCCAGCGATAGCGCCTCAAGGAAAGGCTGGGCCAGCTCGGTTTCGTAATTTTCCGGCGGCGCTTCGTCGCGCTTCATTGCTTCGGATTCGTCCGCACCCATGCCGTAGATGCGCATGATGTCGCGGGTCAACTGACCGCCCCCAAACGAATGTTCACGCGAATATAGCGTTTCGTCGTCGCGCATGAAGGTGAAACGGGACACATTTGAACCGATATCGCAGAGCGCGATGATGGCGCCCTTGCCGCCGCCTGGCAACTGACGCGCAACCTCGATCATGGCGCTTTGTGTTGCAAACGATTCAACGTCCATGACCATTGCATTCAGGTCGGCAGCTTCGGCACAGGCAACCCGATCCTCGATTTTTTCCTTGCGCGAAGCGGCAAGCATGACCTCGACCTCTTCAGGGCTGTTGGCCAGCGGACCGATTACTTGAAAGTCAAGGTTGACCTCTTCCAAGGCAAACGGAATGTACTGATTGGCTTCCGACTCGACCTGGATTTCCATTTCCTGCTCACGCAAGCTGGCCGGCAGAATGATTTTCTTGGTAATCACCGCCGCCGATGGCAGCGCCATGGCGACATTGCGTGTCGTTGTGCCCATGCGCTTCCAGGCCCGGCGCACGGCTTCAGCCACGCCTTCAAGGTTGGCGATGTTGCCGTCACTGACAGCCTCACGCGGCAAGGGCTCGATTGCGTAGCGTTCGACCCGATAGTTCCCTTTGCCGGTGTCTACCAGTTCGACCATCTTGACGGCCGATGAACTGATATCCAGCCCGAGCAGGGGACGCGCTTTCGGGTTGAAGATCGAAAAGTCAATCTGCAAAAGAAATTCCCTTTTAAAATTATCTAATTAGGGCGATATGTAAGATTTTCCTTTAGATATTAACAACAAGCCTATAGCCGCGCAAAGAAAAGAAACAAGGAAACCTAGGTTTGTTGGTTTCCCGCAACGCAAGGGCAGTGCGGAAGCGGCAGATATCCGGCCTGTATAATCTGCCGCGTACTTCAGACCAGACAGCCTCCCATGCCCAAACTCCCGTCGCTGCCGCCGATTGCGCGCTGGATTATTTATCCCATTCTGGCGCTCGTTGGCGCCAGCCTTATTGCCGCCGCCATGGCTGCAATCGTATTCATTGTTCTATACCCACAGTTGCCCTCACTGGATGCACTGACCGACTACCGACCCAAGGTGCCACTGCGCATCTATACGGCAGACGGCTACCTGATCGGCGAATTCGGCGAGGAACGACGCGATCCAGTCAATATCGCCGACGTACCGCTACTGATGAAGCACGCCATCCTGGCAGCCGAGGACGAGCGCTTCTACTCTCATCCCGGTTTCGATATCCAAGGCGTAGCGCGCGCCGCCGTCACCAACGTTATTGGCGGCGGCAAGAAACAAGGCGCGTCGACCATCACCATGCAGGTGGCACGCAACTTCTTTCTCTCCAGCGAAAAGACACTGACTCGCAAGCTTTATGAGGTTCTGCTGGCAATGAAAATTGAAGCCAGCTTGTCCAAGGACCAGATTCTTCAGCTCTACATCAACCAGATTTACCTGGGTCAGCGCGCTTACGGTTTCGCCTCGGCTGCCCAGATCTATTTCGGCAAGACGCTCAAGCAGCTGACGCCGGCTGAGGCAGCAATGCTCGCCGGACTGCCGAAGGCGCCGTCGGCCTACAACCCGGTCGCCAATCCGAAGCGGGCGCTGCTACGCCAACACTACGTCCTGCGGCGCATGGACGAACTCGGTTTCATTACCGACACCGAATATCAGACCGCCTTGAATCAGACGCTGGACGTCAAGCACAGCAGCAATGACTTCGGCACGCATGCCGAATACGTCGCCGAAATGGCGCGCCAGATCGCCGTCGACCGTTACTCGGAAGACGCCTACAACCAAGGTCTGCGCGTGATCACGACCATCGTCAAAGCCGACCAGGATGCCGCCTACGCGAATGTGCGCAAGGGCGTGCTCGACTACGACCGGCGCCACGGTTATCGCGGCGCCGAGCAATACGTCGATCCCAAGGATTTTTCGGGCAACACGGACGAAGATTACGAAGATGCCCTGTCGGATGTTGCCGATGTCGAAGGCATGCCGCCGGCGCTTGTACTGGACGCAGCACCGGGGCGGGTCACCGCCTATCGTCGTGGTGGCGGAACAGTCGTACTCACGGGCGACGCGATCAAATTTGCTGCCAGCATGCTCGACGACAAGGCGCCGTCCAACAAGCGCCTGCGTCGTGGTGCAGTGATTCGCCTGGTTGCCGGCCCGGACGCCAAGACGCCTTGGGTAATTGCGCAGTTGCCGATCGTGCAATCGGCCTTTGTCGCTGCAAGCCCCGTCGACGGCGCCGTACGTGCGCTCGTCGGCGGCTTCGATTTCGACCTCAATAAATTCAATCACGTGACGCAGGCTTGGCGGCAGCCGGGTTCGAGCTTCAAACCGTTCATCTATTCAGCGGCGCTGGAAAAGGGTTACAACGCCGGTTCGGTCTTCCAGGATGCGCCGTTGACCATTTCGGCCGATGAAACCGGCTCGCAACCATGGACGCCGCACAACTACGAAGACACCTATGAAGGCCCGATGACGCTACGTAATGCGTTGGCCAAATCGAAAAATATTGTGTCAATCCGGCTGCTGCAGGCCATTGGCCCCAAGTACGCGCAGGACTACATCACCAAGTTCGGTTTCGACGCAGACAAGCATCCGCCGTATCTCACAATGGCGCTCGGCGCTGGCTCGGTGACACCGTGGCAGCAACTTGCCGCGTATTCGATCTTTGCCAACGGCGGCTATCGGATCCAGCCGTATATCGTTAGCCAGATCCAGGACGCTCGCGGCAAGACGCTGGCCGAATTCAAGCCTGTGGTCGCCGGCGAAGATCGTGTCATCGAAGCACGCAACGCCTACATCATGGACAGCATGCTGCACACCGTCGCCCAGCGCGGTACCGGCGCACGCGCCAGCGCCGTGCTCAAGCGCAGCGATCTGGCAGGCAAGACCGGCACTACCAACGACTACGTTGACGCATGGTTCTGCGGCTACCAGCCGACCATGGTTGCCATTTCTTGGATCGGCTTCGACCAGCCCAAGCGTACCGGCGAAACCGGCGCGACTGCGGCCTTGCCAATCTGGATCGGTTACATGCAGACAGCGCTCAAGGGAGTCCCCGAGTCCTACATGGACGTACCGGATGGTCTCGCCGCCATCACCGATCAGGATCTCGGCGGCAACGGCAAACAGCAAAAGGAATTGATCTACAAGGAGCAATTGCCGGCAGACCAGGAAGAGCCTTCATCCGAACCCTTGCCCACGACAGGCCCGCCGCCGACGCCGGCACCGGTGCTGGATGCGAAACCGAAGCCGGTCGGCGATGTACCGCCTAAATCTCCGCCCCCGGCTGTACCTGTCGACCCGTCGACAAAGCCGGTAAATTGATCAGGAAAGGCGGACGGTTTCGCCTGTTTGCTCTGACAAACAGCGCGCAATCGCCGCCATCAAGACTTCCCCGTCACGGGTTCCGATCCATGTGCCGCCCTCCAGGCGGAAATGAAAACCGCCTGACTTGGCCGCCACCCAGATTTCACGCGCAGCGGTGTGGCGATTCACGATGATCTTGCTGGTACCGCTGTCCGATTCACATTCAATCTCAAGTACGCCACCTTCCTTGAGTTCGAAATCGATATCGGCATCGCATTTTTCCAATGCTGCCTCGACGCGTACCAGCATTGCATCCGCCAAGGCGTTGAATTCACGTTCATCCATGATCTGTCCTGAAAATTCGCTGTGATACCATGCCGCGGCACATTCAACGCCCGCTTCCACGAAGACTTTCCATGCGCACGCTGCCGTCTCTGATCTTGCTCGTTCCATTAGCTGCCTGTGGTACACGCGGCCCGCTCGAGCTCCCACCGGGACCGCCGCCGCCACCCTTGCTAGGCAACAAGGCATCAACAACCTCTCCTGCATCGCTACCTGATACGACACCGCGCATGACGAGGCCCGATCTTAGCAACAATCCTGTCAGTCCATAAATACGCAACACGCCCATGAGCTTTTTCACTCGCAAGAACGGCAGCCTGCACATCGAAAATCTGCCACTCGCCGATATTGCCGCACAGTTCGGTACACCTGCCTATGTTTATTCGCGCGCTGCACTGAGCGCTGCATTCACGGCTTACACGAATGCGCTTGCTGGTCGTGATGCGTTGATCTGTTACGCAGTCAAGGCCAACTCCAATCTCGCCATCCTGAATGTGTTCGCCCGGCTCGGCGCCGGTTTCGACATCGTCTCCGGCGGCGAACTCGCGCGCGTGATTGCCGCCGGCGGCGATACAAAGAAGGTTGTGTTCTCTGGTGTCGGCAAATCGGAAGTTGAAATGCGCCAGGCGCTTGAGGCCGGCATTCTCTGTTTCAACGTTGAATCAGCAGCCGAACTCGAACAATTGAATATCGTTGCCGGCCAGCTTGCTAAAAAGGCGCCGGTATCGCTTCGCGTCAATCCGAACGTCGATCCCAAGACTCACCCCTACATTTCCACTGGCCTCAAGAGCAATAAATTCGGCGTCGCCTTCGAAGATGCGCACGGGCTTTATCGCCACGCCGCATCGCTGCCGAATATCGAGATTCATGGTCTCGATTGCCACATCGGCTCACAACTGCTTGATCCAGCACCGGCCGCCGAGGCTGCAGAGAAAATTCTAGGTCTTGCCGACCTGCTCGCGGCCGACGGCATTTCTTTATCGCATCTCGATTTCGGCGGCGGCATGGGCATCCAGTATTTGGATGAAGTCGTGCCAACGGCGAACGAATATCTCTCTGCGATTCTCAAGCTCACCGCTGGACGCAAGGAAAAACTGCTGTTCGAACCGGGCCGTTCATTGGTCGGCAATGCCGGCGTATTGTTGACAAAGGTCGAAGTGCTGAAATCGGGTAGCGAGAAAAACTTCGCCATCATCGACGCCGCGATGAACGACCTGATGCGCCCGGCACTTTACGATGCCTTCCATGACATCGTCCCGCTCAGCGAACGCATCAACGATCGCAAACAAATTTGGGAAGTGGTCGGCCCCGTATGCGAATCCGGTGATTTTCTTGGTCACGCTCGCAATCTAGCGCTCGAAACCGGGGACCTGCTGGCGATCATGTCGGCGGGCGCCTATGGCATGACCATGAGCTCGAACTACAACACGCGTCCGCGTGCAATCGAGATTCTCGTGGATGGCGAGCAGGCACACGTCATACGCGAACGCGAAAAAATCAGCGAACTTTTTGCGCTCGAGTCGGTATTGCCATAAACGTCACCACTTCACAAAAAAACGGCCTGCAATCTGCGGGCCGTTTTTGTTTTGGAAAAACATTTGTCACATGTGGTGATCGTTGCCCATGTTCATGCCACTCGTCCCCTTCATGCTGCTGGCAAGGTCACGGACAGGCGCATTCACTTTGATCGTCTCAATGCGCTTCGCTGGAGTCTCGATCTTCAACTCCAGCAGAACATTGCTGCCGGGCTTGAGCGTCTGCTTCAGTCCCGTCAGCATGATGTGATAACCACCGCTTGCAAGTGTCACGGGCTTGCCTGCGGGCAGCTCCACACGCGCCACAGGCCCCATTGACATACGATCACCGTCCATCTTCATTTCATGCACCTGCGCATCCTCGGCGACTGTCTTGCTCACGGCAACACCGACGAGGGCCGCTCCCCTGGCGCTGGTCAGCGTCATAAAGGCACCGCTCGCTTTTTGTCCATCGACAGTCCCACGCACCCACGGCGACTGCACATCAACGTCGCCAGCATGTGCCAATGCAGACATTGAAAACAAAGCAGCAAGCAGCAGTTTTTTCATAACGTATCCTTTCGACTCAAGATCAGTCCAACGCCAACAGCAGCGCAATCGGCACGATGATAATGGAAAGCGCATTGCCGGCCATCACAATGGCAGCGACCTTGTCCGGCTCCTGCTGGTAGCGATCCGCAAACATGTAATTCAGCACCGCCGGCGGCAAGGCGCCGAAGACGAGCAGAATGCCGGCCTGTTCGCGATCGAGTCCGAACACCGGTGCGCACGCTGCGGCAACCAACATGCCGAGCATCGGACACGCAATCCCGCCCAGCAATCCATGGCACAGACCACGCCAATCGGCATCACTCAGACGCATTCCCAGGCTGAACAGCATCAGCGGCACGCAGATGGCGGCGAGCATTTGCACAGCGGTAGCCACCGGCGGCCACATGGTCACGCCGCTTTGGCCCACAGCGATGCCGACAACGCCCGCAACGAGGAGCGGGATTTTCCACAAATCACTGAATCTCGCATGGTGGTCGAGTATCCACACGCCCAAGGAAAAATGCAGCACGTTCTCGATCAGGAAAAGAACGACGGCCACCGGCATGGCTTTTTCACCAAACGCCAGCAAGGTCAGCGGCAAGCCCATGTTGCCGGAGTTATTGAACATCAAGGTCGGCAACAGTGTTTTCTTTTGTTGCCTGAAAAGATGTGCAAGCGGCCAACCCAAGAGACCCGAGCCCAACACAACGACGACGCCGGCAAGTGCAATCGAAGCATAGTGCTCAAGCGCAACGTGCTGCGTTGCCAGCGCCGAAAACACCAGCATCGGCGTAAACACGTCGAGATTGAGGGCATTGGCGGCACTCATGTCGAGCGGACGACGACGGCCGTAACACCAGCCGACAAAGACAATCGCAAAGACGGGGAAAACGATGGAGAGGATGCGGAACAGCACTGTGAAAATGGAGAAGTGAATCCGAAAGCGAGTGTACAGCGCAGGTAGCGCAGCACTCCATGCTGAATCGCTGGGAAGAAACTGCTAGCGGCGACGAATTTCCAGATCCACGATTCGATCAAGCCCACTTGCTGCCAGCAATGTTGCTACCGGCAGATTGATGCCGCGCATGCGAATGTGCACGCCACGCGCATGCAGCGGTGCCAATGCTTCTCGCAGCAATCTTGCAGCGACTTCGTCGACGCGCGTCAGGCGCTCTGCTTCAAGCGTGAATGCATCACGACCATTGGCAGCAGCCAGCAGCGCATCGATACGTCCCGTACCGGCGAGCAGCTCACCTTCGAATACAAAGGGATCGGTACTCTTGGCAACCGGCAATGACGCAACCTTGGCTGTCTTGGGCACTTCCCACGATGGCGGCGAAACTTCGAAGGTCACTGCGTAATTCACGGCAGCATCTTCGAAGGCCAGCTGATCGCCAGTGCGCAGGTACAGTTCAAGCAGCAATAGCCAAGTTTCTTCGCGCTCACGACGCATGACTTCGACCTTGCCCGCCAGGAGGGCGGCAAAGTCAGCTGCAGCACCGAGCAGGCATTCACCGCCAGCTTTCTTGATGGCGCGCAGCATGTCGAGCAAAAGTCGGCAACCGTCGTTGTCCGCATCGGTCACTTTCTGCAGGCCCAGGCGCACGACGGGGTTGTTCTGCGCGATTTCGGCAAGCTTCTTGAGTGGGCCTGCACTGGCGGCCGACAACACGCCCGACAGTGCAACACTCGCCCCTCCGGTTTCGACGCGTGTATCGGCGCTTCCGTCAGCATCAAGCCATGCCGGTGCCGAACGCTCGAAACGCTTGGCATAGGCATCGGCAAGATTCTCGAACGCCTGGCGACGGCCAAGAATCTGCAGCAAATCGAACAGCATGTTCCAGCCCTGTTCGGTGGCTCTGCCGAGCATACCGCCACGCAGGGCGGCTTCAAGCGCAGCAGCAGCTTCGATCGTTTTGCCGGCCGCATGCTGTCGCGCAACATCGATCAGCACGGAAGAGCTGGCCAGTGAATTCAATTGCGGTACCGCCTTGGCAGGCGGTGTGGATGTGGCAACAGGGGCAGAAGGTACCGGGGCGACTGCAGGTGGCTGTGTCGGAATGGTTTTGGCAGGAACAGGCGCAAGGGCCTCGACTTCAACCGCGTCATCGATCGACAGAGCGGTGAAATCCAGCAATTCGAGCGGTACTTTGGTGGCCGCAGATACCGTCGGCGTAATCGGCGCAAGGGCGGCAACCGGCTCAACCGCGGGAAGAACCGGTTTGCTCACGGCCGGGGCTGGCACAGGCGTGATCGTAGCCGCTGTCTGCATTACAGAGGCTTCATCAAGGTTCAGCTTCGTGAAATCGATGCTGTACGGATCGAAGTCGTCCTTCGATTTCTCGGCAGGTGGCGTCGGATTGCTTTTGGATTCGGGAGCGGCCACGGTCTCTTGTCACACGATTGGATGATGTGTATTTGTCCTTTTTTTATCACACCAACATCATTTTTAGCAAATTGAAACCCCAAGGAAGCATTGCATATTTGAAGATTTCTTAGAAATCGACTCGGATGCCAAGCAAGGCACTGCGCCCACCGAGCGGCGCAATGTCCTTGAGCACCGAGGTCGCCAGCCGCGCATCGGCATTCAGCAGGTTATTGAGCTTCAAAAAGGCCTCGGCATTCGGCGCATGTGCAAAACGCCAGGCCAGCATGGCATTGACCAAAGTATAGGCATCCGTCGGCAACTCGTTGGCGGGCACGCGGGTTTGCTTGCCCGCATAGATCACGTCGAGCTTTGCACCCACGTCGCCCAAGCGGTAATCAGCACCGACGCCGACGTGATACGGCGCGATCCACGGCAAGGCTTCGCCGGTGTCACGATTCGCTGCACGCACAGTGTCGCCCTTGAGACGCAGGTCGATATCGCCAACACCTTCGTAGACATGCCATTTGCCTTGTGCTTCAACGCCATAGAAATTTGCCGGCACAACGCGAGTCACCGCTTCGGGCAGACCGTCCGTCGCTGGATTGAGCGTCCCGTCTTCGCCACGTGTATTACCCGTGTTGAATGTGCCGATGTAATTTCGGAAACGGTTGTAGTACGCACCGACGCTAGCCGAGCTACGGTCACCGCGCCATTTCACTTGCCAGTCGATGCCGTTCGATTTTTCCACGCCAAGGTTCGCATCGCCGATGACGTATTGCCCGGTGGCCGGATGCGGGCCGTTGGCAAATAGTTCGTTGTAGCTCGGTGCTCGTTCGTTGTGCGACAGATTCAGCGTCGATGACCACGCTTCGGTGAATTTGTAGAGCACGCCGAAGGCACTGCTCACCGGCGTAAAAGCGCGTGAGCCTGCATTGCCGAAACGTGGTGCGCCGGTATTTGGGTCGATCGGGCCACCACCGGACGAATCGACACCGGTGCGCTCGACGCGTGTACTCGCACTCAACTTGAGTCGATCCAGCGGCAACTCTTCGTATACGTAGGCCGCACGCGACAGCGTCGTAATATCGGGCAGCAGCGACTCGTCGCCCTGCGCATTGACAATCGCGTTACGGAATTGCAGTCCGACGACGCCCGACAGATCGCCGAATGGCAAAGCCAGCGTTGCATGCTTCGCTTCGACACTCATTTCATCGCCGCGTGTGTTGAACGTCGTGCCGACAACCCCGTCCTCAAGTTCATTGTGCGTGTATTCGGTATGTGCGTAACGTAGCGTCAGCGCGTCAATGAACGGACCAACATCACGCAACTCACTGGCAAAGTCGACACGGTTCGATTTCATGCGAATACGTACGTCCTGTTCGGCCACCGTGCCGTAATTGGCGTTATAACCAGAGAAGGACACACCCGCATAGCCACGGTCGAAATTCAGGGACGCACCGACCGCACCGCCGCTGGCGACTCCGCTGCTGTTTGGCAGCGTGCCATTGGCTTCATCAGCTTGCGGTGACTGGGCGCGAAGCTGCGCAGATCGGGCATCACCGGGAATGCGCAGATCATTGCTGTGACGCTGAAATGCATCGACGTGCATCGAAAGCACACCATCGCCGCTCTCGATCACCGCAGCGCTGCTGGTCTGTCGATCCGACCCACCGACGCGCGCCTCTGCGCGGCCGCTGACACCCGTAATCGCATCTTTCGGGATGCGATTGTCGATGGCATTGATGACGCCGCCAACGGCACTGCCGCCGTAAAGCAGCGCGGCCGGCCCGCGTACGACATCGATCTGATCGATGACGAGCGGATCAATCGGCGTGGCATGGTCGGGGCTCAGTGCCGACACATCAAGCAAGCCTGAACCGTTTTGCATGATCTTGATGCGATCAGCATCCAACCCACGCATGATCGGTCGCGATGCATTTGGCCCGAAGTTGGTTGTGCTGATGCCGGGAATGCCGGCGAGTGTTTCGCCCAGAGTACCGGCCGCACGATCGGAAATATCGGTGCGATTCACGACCACCACCGGCGCGACCATGTCATCGACACGATTGCCGAGCGGATTGGCGGTCACGACAACGGGCGCTAGTTCATGAGGATCACTGGCTTCCTCTGCACAAACGATGAACGAAGAAAAAGACAAAGGCAGACCGGCGCAGCAAAGCGCGGCGAATTTTCGGTGCGACATGGGTACTCCTGAAACGCAATGACAAAGACAGCCACCGGCAAAGGCTGCTGATGACTAGGGCAAAGGACGTTTCAGGCGAAGGGCGGAGATTGTTGACGTGCAAACGGCGCCGGCATGGCGGCACGATCGTTCTGCACGAAAACCGAAGGGGTAAAACTTGTCGCAATGACCGGCAGTTCGACGTGCGTTCCGGTCAGGGCATGGGCAAGATTGTGCGCAGCATGGCACGTGGCACACGCATGATGATGCAGTGCCGACTTGTGCGTTTCCTCAAAGGCATGCTCGACGACGTGCGCTGCTGCCAGCGCTTGCGCGCAAAGCAGCAGGAGACCGAACAACAGATGGAGGAAACGCGTTTTCACCATTGTCAGTCCGCTTGAACCAGCAGACCTTTCAGATATTCGCCTTCAGGAAAAGCCAGATCAACCGGATGATCGGCAGCGCCTTGCAGGCGTTTGACAATACGTGCAGTCACACCGGCATCGCGCGCAGCACCGGCAACGATGGACTGGAACAGCTCCAGGCCAATACCACCGGAACACGAATACGTCATCAACAAGCCGCCCGGATTGAGCAATTTCAATCCATGCAGATTGATGTCCTTGTAGGCACGCGCGGCACGATCGGCATGCGCAGCCGAAGGTGCGAACTTCGGTGGATCAAGAATCACGAGATCGAATTTCTCGCCTTGCTTGTGCATGTCGCGCAACGACTGAAAAACATCCGCTTCGCGCCATTCGCACTTGCTCGCGTCGAGTCCGGAATTCAATTCGAGGTTGCGTTGCGCCGTCGCCAGGGCCGGGCCGGAACTGTCGATGGAAACGACTTCACGCGCATCACCGGCTAGTGCCTGCAGCGAAAAACCGCCGGTGTAACAGAAGCAATTGAGCACGCGGCGGCCGGCGGCCAGCTCGCGCGCAAAGCGACGGTTGTCGCGTTGGTCGAGATAAAAACCGGTCTTGTGACCGCCAGCATAATCGACGGCCATTTTCACGCCGTGCTCTTCGATGATCGGATCGTTACTAGGCGCTTCGCCGTAAGCCCAGCCGGTCGTCGGCTCCAAGCCTTCGAGCTTGCGCACTTCGGAATCGGAGCGCTCATAAATACGTGCGCAACCGGTTGCCTTCACCAGCGCATCAACAATCGCGCTGCGCCATTTGTCGGCGCCAGCGCTGGTGAGCTGGATCACGATCAGATCGCCGTATTGATCGGCGATGACGCCGGGCAAGCCATCCGACTCGGCATGAATCAGGCGCAAGCCGTTTTGTTTTTGCAACTCCGGCAAGGCCTGGCGGCGTACCACGGCCGCAGCAACGCGGCGCTTGAAGAAGGCGTTGTCCACGGTTTCATCGGCATCGAACGTCCAGACGCGCGCGCGAATCTGCGAGGACGGACTCCATGCCGCCTTCGCCAATACTTTTTCGCCATCCATGATGTCCACCGTATCGCCCGGGCGCGCACGGCCTTCCAGGCTGGCGACGGAGCCGGCGAACAACCAGGGGTGGCGCCGGAACAACGAACGTTCCTTGCCAGGCTTGAGCAGTAGACGGGCGGACATGGGAAAGGAGGGCGAAAGAAAGCGAGGGCGGATTGTAGTCGAGGGGCTTTCCTCCGTCCAGCTTTTCATGCAACAATGTTGCACATGAATTCACCTGCCGAAAATCTGCTCAAGGAAAAACGCCTGCGTGTCACCCCGGCACGGCTGGCGGCACTGGATGTGCTGCTCACGGCCGATCATGCGCTGACGCATCTTGAAATCGACCAGTCGCTCGCCGATGCCGGCGCCAAGCTCGACCGCGTAACGCTCTATCGCACGCTCGATTTCCTGGTGGCCGAAAACCTTGCCCATCGGCTTGCCAACGATGATCGCGTCTGGCGTTTTTCCGCACAGCCACGGACAGGCGGACACGCGCATCCGCACTTCCATTGCGATGGCTGCGGCAGCACCATGTGCCTCGGCGATCTCAATCCCGCCATGGTCGTCAGCCTGCCGGATGGCTACGTTTTTCGGCAAGCCGAACTGACGCTGCACGGACTCTGCCCCACCTGCAACTTGCCACGCTGAACGCTCACCCAATCAGCGCGCGATTAACCGCCCTTAAATGCAACTGAGTTTCACAAAAGACCTTCAGAATGAATTCACAGGACACACGCATCCCGATTACCTTGCTGACCGGATTCCTGGGTGCCGGCAAGACAACATTGCTCAACACACTGCTGTGGCAAAAAGGTTTCGAGGACGCCGCCGTCTTCATCAATGAATTCGGCGAGGTCGGCGTTGATCACCTACTGGTCGAGAAAATCGACGAGGACGTCGTGCTGCTCGATTCCGGCTGCATCTGCTGCAGCATGCGCGGCGACCTGCCCAAGGCGTTGCGCGATCTCTTCAAGCGCGCCCAGCGCAAGGCCATTCCCGTGCCGAAGCGCATCGTCATCGAAACCACTGGCATCGCCGACCCGGCTCCAGTCATATACACCTTGCTCAACGAGCATTTCATTGCCGAACGCTTCCGCCTCGACGGCGTCGTCACCGTCGTCGCGGCAACGCACGGTGCCGACCAGATCGAAATCAATGGCGAAGCATTGCGGCAGGTCGTCATGGCCGATCGATTGGTCATCAGCAAATGCGATCAGGCCTCGGCCGAGCAGATCACGCGGCTCACTGCACATCTGGCCGCACTCAATCCGACGGCAGTGCAATTGCAGTCCAGCAAGGGCAGTATCGCTGCCGCCGACATTCTCGACATCGGGCTCTACGATCCGGTCGCCAAAGCACCGGATGTCACGACCTGGCTGGCTGAAATTCGCGTTGCCGAACAGGCTGAATTGCGGGGCCTCAGTTACAGCAACAAACGTCAACCTGCCGTACAGCCGACACACACCAGCGACGTCGAAAGCTTCGTTCTCAAATTCGACACGCCGCTGACGTATGGCGCGCTGAGCACAACGCTCGATGCGCTACTGCAGGGCCACGGCGAACACATCCTGCGTATCAAGGGGCTCGTCAACATTGCCGGCGAAGCAGGGCCGCGCATCGTGCAATGCGTACAGCACACCCGCTGTCCGAGCGTACGCCTGGACGCGTGGCCTGACGATGCGGTCTATGCCGACCGCAAGAGCCGTCTCGTTTTCATCACTCGCAAGCTCAGCGAGGCGCGCCTGCGCGAAAGCCTCGCCGACATCGCAAAACTCATCGCCAAATATGGCATCACCGCCTGAGGAATCCATGAAGAAACTGCCCGTTACCGTCCTGTCCGGCTTTCTCGGCGCCGGCAAGACGACCTTGCTCAATCACATCCTGAACAATCGCGAAGACCGCAAAGTGGCCGTCATCGTGAACGACATGTCCGAAGTCAACATCGACGCTGCGCTGGTGCGTGACGGCGGTGCCGAACTCTCGCGTACCGACGAAAAACTGGTCGAGATGAGCAACGGCTGCATCTGCTGCACCTTGCGCGAAGACTTGTTGCTTGAGGTCAATCGCCTCGCACGCGAAGGGCGCTTCGATTATCTGGTGATCGAATCGACGGGTATTTCCGAGCCCTTGCCGGTAGCCGAAACATTTACCTTCGAGGATGAAAGCGGCGAAAGCCTTTCCAACGTCGCCCGACTCGACACGATGGTCACCGTGGTCGATGCCTTCAATTTCCTGCGCGATTACGGTTCGCACGACAGTTTGCAAACGCGCGGTGAATCGCTGGGTGAAGAAGACAATCGCACGGTCGTTGACTTGCTCATCGAACAGATCGAGTTCTGCGACGTCATCGTCGTGAACAAGATTGACCTCGTCACACCCGATGAACGTAAGCGACTCGCGGCAATGCTCAACACGCTAAATCCACGTGCCCGCATCGAATACGCGGAGTTCAGCAAAGTGCCGCTGGATCGCATACTGGACACCGGCCTGTTCGATTTCGAACAGGCGCAACAAGCACCGGGCTGGCTCAAGGAAATGCGCGGCGAACATGTACCGGAAACCGAAGCGTATGGCATTGGCAGTTTTGTATATCGCGCTCGTCGGCCGTTTCATCCGCAGCGTTTCTGGGATTTGATCAATACGGAATGGGCGGGCGTCATCCGTTCCAAAGGCTATTTCTGGCTCGCTTCACGGCCGGAATACGTCGGTAGCTGGTCGCAGGCCGGCGGCGCGTGCCGTCACGGCCTCGCCGGGTTGTGGTGGGCAGCTGTACCTGACGAAAACTGGCCGCGCGACGACGAAAGCCTTGCGCTCATTCAGAAATACTGGGACGACACCGTCGGCGATTGCCGCCAGGAGCTCGTACTGATCGGCATGGACATGGATGAACCCGCGCTACGTACCCGGCTCGACGCTTGCCTGCTCAGTGATGCCGAGGCAGCCGTCGGTACGGAAGGCTGGACGACATTCAATGATCCTTTCCCTGCCTGGGATGCCGCGCCGGAGACTGATCACTGACCTCCGCCATCTTCGTTTATTGCACCGAGGTCGGTAAAATAGGCTGCATAAAGTCAAGAATCCAAGTTCCCGAACCGTCCACGAAAGATCGCCGCATGTCCAACTCCCCTTCGCTGACGCACCTGCTCGATAACAACCGCACCTGGGCCGAAAGCCGGATCGCAGAAGATCCAACTTACTTCAGCCGTCTCGCCAAGCAACAAAACCCCGAATATTTCTGGATCGGCTGTTCCGACAGCCGCGTGCCGGCTAACCAGATCACCGGCCTCGATCCGGGCGAAGTCTTCGTCCATCGCAATGTCGCCAATGTGATCGTGCCGAGCGATTTGAACTGCCTGTCGGTCATGCAATTCGCCATCGACGTGCTCAAGGTCAAGCATGTCATCGTGGTCGGCCACTACGGTTGCGGCGGTGTGCGTGCTGCACTGGAAAACCAGCGCCACGGCCTCGTCGACAACTGGCTGCGCCACGTCAAGGATGTGCGCGACAAGCATGCCGCCATCATTGAACAGACCGAACCGGAAGTTCGCGCGGACAAGCTGTGTGAACTCAATGTGGTGGAGCAGGTGGTGAATGTCTGCCAGACCACGGTCGTGCTCGACGCCTGGCAACGCGGCCAGCCGCTGACCGTGCACGGCTGGGTCTACGGCCTCAAGGATGGCCGCGCGCGGGATCTCGGCATGCGCGCTTCGTCTGAAGAAGAAGCGGTCGACATCTATCACACGACCATGCAACGCCTCCGCAGCGCTTGATCCCGGCGAAGGCGCAGCAATAAAAAGGGCAACCCGCAGGTTGCCCTTTTTGCTTTAACGGATAGCGAAGACGGCGCTGCTTAGAGCAACACACGCTCAATGCCGCCGTTGTTGGCCGCAGCGACGTAATCCTTCATCCAGTCGTTGCCGAGCACCGTCTTGGCCATTTCCACTACGATGTAATCCGCTTCCGTGCCGGCATCGTCGTTGTAGCGTGACAGCCCTTGCAGGCAGGACGGACACGACGTCAGGATTTTCACATCGCCATCGAAATTATCTGCGCGCAACGCAGCCGCGCCCTTTTCGATCTCCTCCTGCTTGCGGAAACGTACCTGCGTCGAAATGTCCGGGCGCGTCGCGGCCAAGGTCCCTGATTCACCGCAGCAACGATCGGACAGTGCCACCGGCTGCCCCATCAATGTGTTCACCGTCTTCAGCGGATTGTGCGTCTTCATCGGTGTGTGGCAAGGGTCGTGATACATATAGCGCATACCCTGAACGCCGTTCAGCTTGACGCCTTTTTCCAGCAAATATTCGTGAATGTCGAGCAAGCGACAGCCCGGGAAGATCTTCTCGAATTCGTACTTCTGCAATTGATCCATGCAGGTGCCGCAAGACACAATCACGGTCTTGATGTCGAGATAGTTGAGCGTATTCGCGACGCGATGGAACAGCACGCGGTTGTCGGTCGTGATCTTTTGACCTTTCACTTCATCGCCAGCGGACGTCTGCGGATAGCCGCAGCACAAATAACCCGGCGGCAGCACGGTCTGCGCGCCGACGTGATACAGCATCGCCTGCGTCGCCAGACCGACTTGCGAGAACAGGCGCTCCGAACCGCAGCCGGGGAAATAAAACACTGCATCGCCGTTGTAGTCGGCAGCATTCACCTTCTGCGGATCGCGGATGACCGGCACGACCTTGTCGTCCTCAATGTCAAGCAGCGCGCGCGACGTGCGCTTGGGCAGATTGCCCGGCATGGGCTTGTTGATGAAGTGAATGATCTGCGCCTTCACCGGCGGCTTACCCAGCGTTGCGGGCGGATGTTTGACGACATCGCGCGTCAGGCCGAGCGCCTTGCCCAGCTTGTAGCCAAGTCGCTGCGCCTTGTAACCCCACTCGATCATGCCGGTACGAATCAGCTTGATCGTGGCCGGATCCTTGGCGTTGAGGAAAGCCATCGCGGCCGCAGTGCCGGGATTGAACTTCCTCTTGCCTTGCTCGCGCAGCAGATTGCGCATGGCGATCGATACATCGCCGAAATCGATGTCGACCGGACACGGTGTCACGCACTTGTGGCACACAGTGCAGTGATCGGCGACGTCGGAGAATTCGTCGAAATGCTTGAGCGAAATGCCGCGACGTGTCTGTTCTTCGTACAGGAAGGCTTCGGTGAGTAACGACGTCGCGAGAATCTTGTTGCGCGGTGAATAGAGCAGGTTGGCGCGCGGCACGTGCGTCGAACACACCGGCTTGCACTTGCCGCAACGCAGGCAATCCTTGATCGATTCGTTGATCTTGCCGATCGACGACTGCTCCATGATCAACGATTCGGTGCCGAGCAGCGAGAACGATGGCGTGTAGGCCTTGCTCAAATCGGCACCCGGCAACAACTTGCCCTGGTTGAAACGCCCGTGCGGATCGATCTTGGCCTTGTAGGCGCGGAACGGTGCGATTTCCTCTTCATCGAGGAATTCAAGCTTGGTCAAACCGATCCCATGCTCACCGGAGATCACGCCGCCCAGCGACTTGGCCAGCTTCATGATGCGCTCGACCGTATGTGTCGCCGTCGCCAGCATCTGGTAATGATCGGAATTGACCGGGATGTTGGTATGCACGTTGCCGTCGCCCGCGTGCATGTGCAGCGCAACGAAGACGCGACCGCGCAGAACCTCCTTGTGGATCGCCTTCATGCGTTCCCGAATCGAGCGATACGGGTCACCAGAGAACATGACGTCCAGCGGTTCACGGATTTCACGCACCCACGACACGCGCACCGAATAATCCTGCATGCGATGGAACAGGCTGGGGCTTGCAGCGCGATTCGTCAGTTCATCGGCTTCAATGCCGTACTGCGCAAATTGCGCTTCAGCCTGCGCCAACGGCGTATCCAGGTTGTCGTACAGCCATTGCCAGCGTACACGCGTCGTTGCCAACAGTTCGAGCGCACGCTCACGACGGTCACCCAACAACACGTCGCGATCCAGGCCGGTATCAGCCACGTCAAGCGGAATGTCGCCCTGCTCACCGTTGAAGAATGCGGTCAAGCGATCGCACAACGCCAACTTGTTGGTCAGCGACAACTCGATGTTGAATCGCTCAATGCCGTCGCAATAATCGCCCATGCGCGGCAGCGGAATCACCACGTCTTCATTGATCTTGAAGGCATTCGTGTGCTTCGCAATCGCCGCAGTGCGGCCACGGTCAAGCCAGAACTTCTTGCGCATATCCGGCGTCACGGCAATGAAGCCTTCGGCACCGCGCAGATTGGTCATGCGCACCACTTCCGACGCAGCCGCCATCACGGAAGTTTCGTCGTCTCCGACGACGTCGCCGATCAGCACCATTTTCGGACGACCGTGGCGCTTGGCCTTGGTTGCATAACCCACAGCACGAACATAACGTTCATCGAGATGTTCAAGACCCGCCAGCAAGACAGGGTGGGAACCCTTGTTTTCCCCACCTGCGCCGCCAGACAGCGTCTTCAGGTAATCCGTGATCTCGACGATCGACGGCACGGCTTCACGCACCTGGCCAAAAAATTCCAGACAGAAGGTGCGCGTGTGCGTCGGCATGCGATGCAGAATCCACGTCGCCGACGTGATGATGCCGTCGGTGCCCTCCTTCTGTACGCCCGGCAAGCCGCCGAGGAATTTGTCAGTGACGTCCTTGCCGAGGCCGACCTTGCGGAATTTCGCGCCCGGCAGTTCGATCAATTCTTCCTTGACCGGCTTGCTGCATCCGGCATCGTCAGGTGCATAGGTGCGCACGCGGAATTGCACATTCGCCTGATCGTGGATCTTGCCGAAGTTGTGGTTGAGGCGTTCGATCAGTTTCCAGTTGCCGTCCGGGTCAACCATCTTCCACGAGGCCAGGTTGTCGAGCGCGGTGCCCCACAACACGGCTTTCTTGCCACCGGCATTAGTAGCGATATTGCCGCCGACGCAGCAGGCGTCGGCTGAGGTCGGATCACAGGCGAAGACAAGATCCGCAGCTTCGGCCGCCTCCATGGCACGGCGGGTGACCACACCAGCGCCGGTAAATACGGTCGCATACGGACGATCTGCGCCTGGCAGAGTCTGTATCTCGACCTTGCCGAGGTCGATGAGTTTCTCGGTATTGATGACCACCGACTTCGCCGACAGCGGAATGGCGCCGCCGGTATAGCCGGTGCCGCCGCCGCGCGGAATGATGGTCAGACCGAGCTCGATGCAGCCGCGCACCAGCGGCCCGATCTCTTCCTCGGTGTCAGGGTAGAGGACGACAAAAGGATATTCGACGCGCCAGTCGGTCGCATCGGTGACATGCGACACGCGCGCCAGACCATCGAAAGCAATGTTGTCCTTGCGTGTATGTCGAGCCAGGACACGCATGGCCTGCTTACGCAAGTCGTAGGTATCCGAAAAGTGGAGGGCGAATGCGTCTACCGCAGTGTTCGCGGCCTCGAGCAAGCGACCAACTTTCTCGTTGTCACCGCGACGCTTGTCGATCTCGCGCAGGCGATGGCGCAACGCCTCGACCAGCGCCGCACGCCGATCGGGGTTGTCGAGCATGTCATCTTCGAGATAAGGGTTGCGCCGTACCGCCCAGATGTCACCGAGGACCTCATACAGCATGCGCGCGGATCGCCCCGTCACACGTTCCGTACGCAAGGTGTCGAGCACGCTCCACATCTCTTCGCCGAGCAGGCGGATCACGATTTCGCGATCGGAAAAGGATGTGTAGTTGTAGGGAATTTCGCGCAGACGAGCTGTCATTTTTATGGGGTAGTGCCGCAAAAATACGATTCTAAAGTATTGCGCTGCAACACAAAATACCGGATGCATCAAAGCTTTATATGCAGATGCACGACGGGCTTGGGGTAAACTCCGCCGCCTCATGAAATCGCTCAACTTCCGTTCCCATTTCAGCAACATCTTCCAGATTGCCTGGCCGGTGTTGGTTTCCCAACTCGCACTGACGGGCTACGGCGTGCTAGACACCGTCATGGCCGGGCGCCTCGGTGCCGTCGAACTGGCTGGCGTCGGCATTGGCGCAGTGATTTCGCTGACCATCATGGTCACTTGCAGCGGGGTGCTGCTGGCACTGACGCCGCTGATCGCTCACTTGCATGGCGCTGACAAACATGAAGATGTCGGCGAAGAAGTACGTCAAAGCCTGTGGGTCGCACTGGGCGTAACGATCATCGCCATGCTGCTGATGCAGTTCCCCGAGCCGATTCTCAAGCTCGCCGCCATGCCGGCGGATGTGGAGCAACATGCGCGCGCCTACCTGATTGCCAATAGTTGGGCCGCGCCCGGCCTCATGGTGTTCCGCGTCTTCACCGGCCTGTCCACCGGAATTGGCGAACCACGCGCGGCAATGCGTTTCTATCTGCTCGGCCTTGTGCTGAAATTGCCGCTCAATTTTCTGTTGCTGCCGCATTTCGGTGGTGCAGGCTGTGCGTGGGCAACAGCCATCGTAAACACTGTGAATGCGGTGCTCGCCTGGGGCTGGGGCGCATATACCGGTCGCTACAGGGATTTCCATGTGTTCGCGCGCTTCAGTGCGCCGCGCTGGCCAGCGATCCGGGAATTCCTCAAGCTCGGCCTGCCGATCGGCGCAAGCTTTCTGATCGACATCTCGGCCTTTGCGTCGATGGCATTGTTCATCGCCCGCTTCGGTCCGGCGACGTCCGGTGCGCACCAAATTGCCGCCAATCTGACCTCATTCACCTACATGCTGCCGATGTCGCTGGGCATCGGTGCCTCGGTGTTGTCGGGTCGTGCATTGGGCGGCGGCGATCCTGCCCTGGCGCGTCGTGTCGGCAGCGTCTGTCTGATCGCCGCCGTCGGCCTGGGATTGATCACGAGCGCACTTCTCTTCTTGGGCGCACCGTTGCTCGCACATGCTTACACCAACGATCCAAGCGTGTATCCGATTGCCGTCACGCTGATCAAATTCGTTGCGCTGTATCACATTGCCGATGCGCTGCAGGCTTCTACGATCAACGTGCTGCGCGGCTTCAAGCGCACGACCGTACCGATGGTGGTGTATGCCGTCGCGCTCTGGGGCGTCGGTCTCGGCGGCGGTTACTGGCTGGGCATTACGCACGGGCTCGGCGCACCCGGCTTCTGGCTCGGCGGTGCAGTCAGCCTGGCTATCGCTGGCGTGTCAGTGACCATCTACTTCCTGCGGATTTCTCGCGTACCTGATCAGGCAGCGCATCCAGCGTAATCACTTCCGCATGCGCAAACCGCAGCGACAGCCATTCGTCCTGCGGTAGCGCCAGCAATTCGCCGACGACGATTTTCATCACGCCTGCGTGCGTGACCCAGACGCAATCGCGCCCATCGAGATCGGCCAGCGCCTGCCGCACACGCAGGCGCATCTGCGCCACGCTCTCGCCACCGTGGGCATTGAAACCCAGGGGATCGGCTGCCCATGCATCCAATTGCGTACGGGAAATGTCCTGCCAGTCCTGCATTTCCCATGCGCCGAAATCCAGCTCACGCAACCGTGCATCGATATCGACATGAGGGAACAAGGTTGTCGCAAACGCCACGCAGCGCTGCAAGGGGCTGCTGATCACACGAACATCCGATGGCAAAGTCGGCAAAGCCATCTTCATTGGCCATGATTCCCGCAAAGGCAGATCGGTACGGCCGTAGCAAATACCCTCGCCGATATCCGGCTGCGGATGGCGAATCAGGAAAAGACGCACAACACACCGAGGTAAAACGCAACTTCACAGAGTTGCTGTGTCGCACCGAGGACATCGCCGGTGTAACCGCCAATACGGCGCAATGTGTAGCCTCGCATCAACCATGTCACAACAATCACCGCAATCAGGCCTTGAACGGCCTGATGCAGAGGCAGCAGCGCAATCGGCAGCAGGCCGAACAGACAGGCCGCGGCAAACTCACCACGCCGCATGCGCACTGCCAGCGGCTTTGATTTCCCGTTCTCATCGCGCACATAGTCGAGCGTAAAGATCAGGCTGGTTGCTGCAGCACGCGAAATTGCATGCCCGGCAACAAGTGACGGCAACACCGCAACGCCAAGCGAAATCAGCGCATTCCATTTCAGAAGCAGCAGCATGCACATGCCGATGGCGCCGTAGCTGCCGATGCGCGAATCTTTCATGATGGCCAACACTTGGGCCTTGTCCCAACCGCCGCCGAAGCCATCGCAACTATCAGCAAAACCGTCTTCATGAAACGCGCCGGTGGCAAACAACGTTGCTGCCATGCCAAGTAACACGGCCAGCGATACAGGCAGTACAAGCGTTGCAAGCCAGGTCACACCGGCGCCGATAGCGCCGATGATCCAGCCGATCAAAGGAAAATAGCGCGTCGAACGATCCAGTTGATCCTGGCTATGTCCTACCCACGCCGGAACAGGCAGACGCGTGAAGAAACGCAAGGCAGCAAGGAAACGTTCAAGTTCGATGCGCATGTAGATGCTCAGTCTTTGTCGCTGACACCAGCGGAATCGAAGCTCGCCATTTCATCAAGGAAGGCGCACGCTGCCCGCAACAACGGCCAAGCCAGCGCTGCGCCGGTGCCCTCGCCCAAACGCAGGCCAAGTTGCAACAAGGGCTGTGCATTCAAGTGGCCTAATTGAACGACGTGCCCGGCCTCATCCGAACAGTGCGCGAAGACACAGCATTCACGCACGCTCGGATTGATTGCCACGGCGACCAGCAGCGCTGCGGTGACGATAAAGCCATCGATCACGAGCACCATGCGTCGTTCCACTGCAGCAAGCATGGCCCCCACCAGCATGGCAATCTCAAAACCGCCAAAGCGTGCCAGAACAGCATGCGGATCATCACTACGTTCAGGCCAGATGGACAAGGCGAGTGCCAGCAAAATCTGTTTGCGATTGAAACCGGCATCGTCGATACCGGTGCCACGCCCCACGCACTCCACCAATGGCACACCGGTCATACAATGCGTGAGCAACGATGCAGAGGCCGTATTGCCAATGCCCATTTCACCAAAACCGATCGCATTGCAACCTTCGGCATGCAGGCGCGCAATCGCATCGGCGCCATGACGCATTGCCGTTTCGCATTGTTCCGCAGTCATTGCCGCGCCATCCAGATAACTCGCCGTGCCATGTGCCACCTTGGCATCCAGCAAATCTTCGCGCGCACCGAAGTCATGATTCACGCCAGCATCGGCAATCACCAAACCCAAGCCCGCCTGACGCGCAAACACGTTGATCGCCGCACCCCCGGCGAGAAAGTTTTCGACCATCTGCCAAGTAACTTCTTGCGGATAGGCAGACAGGCCAGCGCGCGCTGCACCATGATCACCGGCGCAAACAAGAATGTGCGGATTGCGCAGTTGCGGAGTCAAGGTTTGCTGGATCAAACCCAGTTGCAAAGCCAGCGTTTCAAGTTGCCCCAGGGCACCGAGCGGCTTGGTCTTGGTATCGATCTTGGCGTGCAGTTCGGTGGCGAGCGTCATGAGGAAATGGTGAATTGGAAAGCATGAATTTTCTCATGCTAACCTTCAAGGGATATCACAGGCAGATGACAAGATACGTTGCCGCATTCGGTATTGCTCGCCTTCTTAATGTGAATACATCCTAATCATGATCGAATTCATCCTCGGCGGTGCCCGCTCCGGGAAAAGCCGGCTGGCAGAACAGAAAGCGCTCGAGAGCGGGCTTGCCGTCACTTATATCGCCACCGCCGATCCAGTCGATCTGGACGACGATGCGGAAATGCGTGCGCGCATTGCGCATCATCAATCGCAACGGCCGGGCGACTGGTTGCTGATCGAAGAGCCCATGTATCTCGCCACGTTGCTGCAGGTGCAAGCTGCATCCGACAAATTGATTCTGATCGATTGCCTCACGTTGTGGTTGTCGAATCTACTGCACAAGGGCGACGTGTTGCGTGAGACGCAAGGTTTAATCGATCTGTTGCCAACATTACCGGGGCATATCATTCTTGTCAGCAACGAAGTCGGGATGGGCATCGTTCCGTTGGGTGAATTGACGCGACGCTATGTCGATGAAGCGGGACGTCTGCATCAGCGCATCGCAGAAATTGCCGATAGCGTCACCTTTGTTGCCGCGGGCATTCCGCTGCAATTGAAGCCGCGATGAAATTCCTGTTCGCATTATTTGCGCTCGGCGTTGCCGGCCTCGCGCACGCCGACATTGTTGTGCGCGATGACGCTGGCAACGATGTACATCTGGCGGGCCCTGCACAACGCATCATCAGTCTTGCGCCCAATCTGGCCGAACTCACTTACGCTGCGGGTGCAGGCGAGAAGCTCGTCGGCACCGTCGATTTCAGCGATTACCCAGAAGCGGCCAAAAAAGTACCGCGTATCGGTAATTACGCCAGCTTCGACATTGAAAACATCATTGCCGCAAAACCTGATCTCGTATTGGTCTGGCAAAGCGGCAATGCCGCAGCCAGCATCGAGCAGATGCGCAAACTCAAGCTGCCTTTGTTAATCGTCGAGCCGAAAGGCCTAGATGACATTCCACGCAATCTTGAACGCATCGGCATGCTTGCCGGCACCCAAACACAAGCCAACGCTGCGGCGCGGGATTTTCGCCAACGCCTGACGGCATTGCAGTCGCGCTACCCAGGGCGCAAGCCGGTGCGCATGTTCTACGAAATCTGGGACAAACCGTTGATGACGGTCAATGGACAGCAAATCATCAGCGACGTCATGCGCCTCTGCGGCGGCGAGAACGTATTCGCAAACTTGAACTCACTCGCGCCGATCATTAGTGTGGAAGCTGTACTTGCCGCAAATCCGGATGTGATTGTCACAGGCGGCATGGGCACGCGCAATGCAAGCTGGCTTGAGCCTTGGAAAAAGTGGCCGCAGCTCAAGGCCACTGCGCGCGGCAATCTGTTCTTTATCGATCCGGATTTGCTGCAACGGGAAACACCGAGATTGCTGGAGGGTGCGGAGCAATTATGCAAGGTGCTCGATCAGGCCCGCCAGTCAAATTAACTGGATTGACGTCTCGTCGGTATCACCACTCCAGCCCCGGCATTGCCTTCACGCCTTCGTTGTAGGCGTGTTTGAGTAAGGTCATATCCGTGACCGTATCGGCAATCTCGATCAAAGCGTCCGGTGCCGCGCGGCCGGTGATGATGAGATGCTGCATCGTCGGGCGTGACTCGATAGCATCGATCACCTCATCCATATCCAGCCATTTGTAGTTGAGCGTGTAGGTGAACTCATCAAGGACAACCAGGTCGATCGCCGGGTTGCGCAGATGTTCGCAGGCGATCGCCCAGGCGGCACGTGCAGCTTTCGCATCACGCTCATCGTCTTGCGTATCCCAGGTGAAACCCTCGCCGCCGACATGCCATTGCACATTCGGTTGTGTGCGAAAGAAATCCTCTTCGCCCGTATCCGAGCGGCCCTTGATGAACTGCACAACGGCCACGTTCTGACCGTGGCCCAGCGCGCGCGCGACAACGCCAAAAGCCGACGAAGACTTGCCTTTACCGTTACCGGTATGAATGACGAATACGCCACGCTCGATATTGGCCTCTGCGATGTGCTTGTCGATCAGCGCCTTCTTGCGCGCCATACGCGCAGCATGGCGCGCCTGTTTTTCTTCACTCATGGGAAACTCGCTTTCGTTATTCAGGAATAAACCATTGCGCGCCATTGTCCTGCAGTGCGCGCAAAGGATGACCGTAAAGTTTTTGCAAATTGGCCGCTGTTATCACGTCTGCACTAGCGCCGTGCAGCCATGTACCGTCATCGAACATGAGCATGGCTTCATCGAAACGGCGCAATGCCAGATTGGGTTCATGCAATACGGCAACGATGGCACGGCCTTGTCGTTTCTCTTCATCCAGCACACGCAAACAGGTCATGGCGTGATTCAGATCAAGATGGCTGAGCGGTTCGTCTAGCAGATAAATTTGCGGCGACTGCAGCAATGCCGTCGCCAATGCCAGCAATTGGCGTTCGCCGCCGGACAAGGTATGTACCTCGTGTGCGGCCATATGGGCAATGCCGACGCGCGACAAGGCTTGCATCGCCAAGGTCACGTCCGTATCGCTTTCGCTTGCCCATCGATCCAGATGCGGATGCCTGCCGATCAGCGCCGTTTGCAATACCGTTGCGCTGAAGGCATCGCTTTGCTGTTGCGCACACCACGCGCGGAAACGCGCAAGTTCGCGTGGCGCATACGCATGCAGCGCACGGCCTGCCAGATCAACGTGGCCTGACGCAGGACGCAAACCTGCCAGTGTCGCCAGCAATGTACTTTTGCCGGCGCCGTTGCGGCCGAGAATGGCGAGCGAACGGCCTGCCGCGAGATTGAATCGCACACCGCGACACAGCATGCACCCGCCGATGTTGATATCGAGATCGCGTATGTGCAGCATCAGCGATTTTCCTCGCGCGACAACAGCCAAAGGAATAAAGGCACACCGATCAATGCCGTGAGCGCGCCGATCGGAAGCTGCTGTGGCGCAATCAGCGTCCGTGCCAATGTGTCCGCCAACAAAAGCAACGTGCCGCCACCGAGTACACACGCCGGCAACAAAATGCGTTGATCGTTACCCAACGCCAGTCGCAATAGATGCGGAACGATCAGGCCGACAAAGCCAATGCTGCCGCCTGTCGCAACTGCGCCACCGGTAAATACGGCGGCAAGAAAATAAGCGTAGAGACGCAAACGTTCGACCGGCACACCGAGCGACGCAGCAATCCAATCGCCACGTGCAAGCGCATTGAGATCGCGCGCCAACGGCAGTACGCACAACACGCCGCCCGCCAACAGGCCAAATGTCGGCCACGGTTGCGTCGCTTGTGCGAGATCGCCAATCAACCAAAACACCATGCCGCGCAAACTGCGGTCCGGCGCTAATGTCAGCAATAACGACACGATTGCACCGCAGCCGGAAGACACAACGATGCCGGTCAAAAGAAGCCGCGACTGCGTCCAGCTCTGCGACATCGCAGCCGCGCCGCGCGCCAAACCAAACACGACAAACAAGGCAATCAAGGCACCGACAAAGGCGGCGCCATTCACAAACATGCTGCTCAGCCCGAACAACAAGGCCAGCAAAGCGCCCACCGATGCACCACCGGAGACGCCCAGTACATAAGGATCACCCAGTGGATTGCGCAACAGCACTTGCATCAACGCACCCGCCAGCGCCAGCAGGCCGCCACAGGCAAATGCGCCGACGGCACGCGGCAAGCGCAATTGCAAGACGACATCAGAAGTAAAAAGGTCGGCCAGCGCAACATGCACGCTGCCGACCGATAGCGATAAAACAAAACCGGCAAGCGCCGCGCCAGTCAATGCAAACAACACGAAAGCATTGGCACGACGCGACACGGTCATCAGAAGCCGATCTTCATGCCGACGCGAACGAGGCGGCGGAAGTCGACGGGGTAGACGCTGCCATAAGCGGTCCACAAACCATTCTTGTTGTCGAACAGGTCATCAACAGCGACAAAGCCATCGATCGTATTGCCGCCAGTCTTCCAACGTTGACTCAGATTCACAGAGGTCATGTTGTAACTGCCTTGACGATAAGTGCCCACATTCGTGAAATCACTGATCGCGTAGGACGAATCGCGCCAAGTTTGCGTGACATTGAGCGTGCCATTGGCCCATGGCTGCCAGTTTGCGCCCAATGTTGCGGTGTTATGGGGAACGCCTGGAAGCTCCTTGCCGGCATAACTACCATCATCAATCAATGCTTGCGTGTAGTTATACAAGGCAGAAAGCGCAAACGTGTCGGTCATCTGCCAACGCTCGCTCAATTCGAAACCATATTTGTGCGATTTGTCGATATTGGTATTCGCTCCAAAACCACCATTAGCAAAGGGATCGAAATAAATTTCATCGTGAAGCTTGCTGTAGAAAACATCCGCACGCAGACGATTCGATTGTGTATCCCAGTTAGCGCCGACAGTCACTGTCTTAACCTTGGCCGGGAGCATGCCCGTATTGGAAGCAAAGAATATACGGTCAATATCCGATGCTTGGAAGCCTTGGTTAAGATTTACGAAAGTAGACCATTGATCATTGAATCGATAATTTGTCCCCAAATCCCATGCGTTGAGCATGTAATTTTGACTGGTCGGCGTACCCCCCGTCGGCATGTTGTCGTACACAACTCTTTCGCGACGAACGCCTGCCGAGAATGACCAAGCATCGACGCGATAAACACTCTGCGCATACAAAGCAGTATTCTTTTTGGTGGTCAAACCTGCCGTATAAAAGCCCCCCGGAAGCGTCGTGCGCTCACCCTTGGCGTTTTGTACGCCAACATTGAAATCCAAGGCACGACTCGTATAACGCAAGCTCGCATCATCACTTGCGTTGGTGTAATCAAAATTGGTATTGCCGTAATAAGCAGTTGTGTCTGAGCTCTTGTTTTCGGCATCATGCACATAGCGAGCCGTCAGGCCTGATGCGATCTCATATTCGCCACCAACCCGCCATTGATTGCTGTCATACACCTGCCGCGTATAGGGTTGAGAGGCTACAGGGGCTTGGCCAGGATCAGTACTAAATTGCGAGGGGGTCAGCGAAGATACGTAACGCGTATCGATGTGTGAATTTCCACCGCCAACAAAGAGCTTGAGCCCACTGATCGGTTTCAGCGTTAAATTGACACGCCCACCGGTGTTATCGCTACCATCCTGTGCGCCCGTCGAGTCACCAGCACTCAACGAAGCCTGTTTCGAACTGTTGGCATTAACACTCAAATCAAACAGTTCACGCGAAACTCCTGCATCGACACCAAATTCCTGTGCACCGCGGCTACCGACCATGCTCGACACGGTTACACCCGTGTAACCCTTACGTGTATGAATCTGGATCACGCCACCCATTGCACCATCACCGAACGCAACCGAACCACTGCCTTTGCTGATTTCGATACTTTCGATTGCATCCAGTGGAATGCTGCCGATCAACTGGCCGGTTTGGTCGATGTTGTTGAGACGGTAGCCATCGACAACGATAACAACGTTCTGATACCCGGCTTCGCTGCCGTAGCCGCGCAAATCGAGTGCCGGTGCATTTTTGTTACCGAAGCTACTCTGTACATTCAGCGCCGTATGCTGTGCCAGGAAGTCGTAGAGCGTCGCGGCACCCGAGGCCTGAATTTCGGCACGGTCGTGCACTTCGCTGGCGTAGGTGGCATCGCTGTCACGCGTCGGAATGCCGTTGGCGGTCACGGTCACTTCGGGCAACGTGGTTGGATTGGTCGAACTGCTCTGTGCAACAGCCGGGAAGGCCGCGGCAAGGGCTGCGGCAATGGCCGCAGAACGGATGATGAACATGGGGTCTCCCTGTGTCCGGCTGGCGTCCCCGCAGGCCGGCTCTCTTTCTTGATCAAGGAAACGCACAGGGGAAAGGCAAGGCGCGGCCGCGGCAAAACCATGACGGGCCGATACTCACCGGCGCACCCCGCGCGGTTCCGCTCCTGGTTCATGGCCGGTCTCCGGGCTTGCAGTCCTGCACTCGCCGTCTTCCCGGACTGTGTCCAGTGACGTAATGACGAGCCTGATCTGCTTACCGTTGCGGGGGCAGCACCGGTATTTCACCGGTTTCCCGTTTCACGCGCCGATCACATCGGCGCGCACCACGAACCTGCTCGTCGAGCATAAGGCCAAACGAGCGGCGCGGATTATCGCACGCGGAATGCCTTGAAAGCACGCATGAAAAGCACACCTGAATGCCAATCAACCTTCAAAATCAGTGCTTGTCTCTTGACCAGAAAAGGCTTTTCCACGACACTCGCACCCACACATGAAGACCCGGCTTGATTCCCTCGAACACAAAATCGACAGCGTACTCGCGCTGTACGAGCGCCTGCGCGAAGAAAACCGCGCGCTGCACACGCAGCTTGCCGCGCTTGAGAACATCAATCAGGGCCTGACCCGCACCATCGAAGATTCACGCACGCGCCTCGAAGCGCTGCTGGCACGACTGCCTGAAGAATGAGTACGACACCAACCCTCGATATCCAGCTGCTTGGTAAGGACTACAAAGTCGCTTGCCCACCCGAAGAGCAGCAGGCTTTGCAAAATGCCGCGGCATTGCTGAATCTGCGCCTCACCGAGGCCGCTGGCAAAGGCAAGCTGAGCGGTGAACGCCTTGTTGCATTGGTGGCGCTTAATCTCGCGCACGAACTGCTGGCAACGCAAGCAGGCGATAGTTCGAGTGCATCGCCGAGTGCCGCAAGCGCGCTTGATTCCGATGCGTTTGCGCGTAAAATTCAAGCCATCGAGACGCGTATTGACGCTGTATTGGCTAAATCCTGAATCTGGATTGGCATCACCGCTCAAAGCGCATCTCCCCAGTTTTCCCCTGCCGTGTTCGCCAAGGCCATATATTCCTTGAGCCAATACGCATGGCGTCAGGTTGTCGACCTTTAAAGCTGCTGTTGTGAGCGCCCCTCGCTGGGCGCACCTGATGCGGCCGGTAGGCAACCGCTCTGAACTTCAGGTTCAGGATGCCGGTCTAGCGGCATGTGCGGGGGAACCCAATGCAGTGACAAACGGCGATCAGCACAAAACTGATCGCCGTTTGTTTTTGGGTTGGTGGGCCACTCGGTCGCGCGTCACTCTCCGTTACCGCCGGCCGACAGCACACCGTCGATCGCCACCAGTCGACAACGGATGGCCTCGAATTCACGGTCGGACACTTTCGAAAATTCGATCAAGACTTCGTCTGTATCCGGCGCGCTATCCGCCTGCTGCACCACGAATTTTTTCACACGCGAACTGCCTGGCCCCAGTGCCGATTCAAGTGCATGCAATGTCATTGCGCCGCGGCGCACGACGAGGCTCAGTTCGCGACGCTGGCGTACGGCGAAATATCGGCGCTCAATCGGCTTGAGGCCGGCGAGGATGATCAGGATGATCACTGTCGCCGCCGTTGCGGCAACATACAAACCACTGCCGGCAGCCAACCCGACTGCAGCGACCGACCACAAGCTCGCTGCCGTTGTCAGACCGCGAATAATTTCGCCGCGCAAGAGGATTGAGCCCGCGCCCAGAAAGCCAATACCGGAGACAACCTGCGCCGCAATCCGAGAAGGATCGAGTACAACATTCGGTGTACCGAGAATATCGGCAAAACCGAATGTGGACACAATCATGATCAGCGCCGAGCCGACGCAAACAAGCATGTGCGTCCGCAAGCCGGCTGCCCATGACAAACGCTCTCGCTCGAAACCGATCACGCCACCCAGCAGCGCAGCCAGCGCCAAGCGCGAAATCAATTCTGCATCACCAATCATTTTTTACCTCCTTGTCATTGCTTAATCAGCGTTGCCAAATACGACAGGTATAAAACAACGAGTCCCTCGCGGCGTTATCATCCAACATCGTTCACAACGGTGACCATGATGCGCTACTGGCTGATGAAATCAGAACCCTCTGTCGTCGGTATCGACGACGTCTTGAAAATGCCGAACCAGACAGTTGACTGGTGGGGCGTACGTAATTATCAGGCACGCAATTTCATGCGTGACCAGATGGCTGTTGGCGACGGGGTTTTCTTCTATCACTCTTCCTGCCCGGAGCCCGGCATTGCGGGTATCGCACGCGTGGCAAAGAAAGCCTATCCTGATCGCCTGCAATTCGATCCGAAGAGCGAATACTTCGATCCAAAGTCGACACCTGAAAATCCGCGCTGGATGAATGTCGACGTGCAGATCGTGAAGAAAACGCGCCTTGTGCATCTGGACGAATTACGTGCACATCCGGAACTGGAAAACATGCGTACGCTTCAGAAGGGCAACCGCCTTTCGATCACGCCAATCGATCCAGCCGAATGGAAATTCATCTGTGCAAAGCTACTCGGTGAAAAACCTTAAGGAAACGACTTAGAAATAATTTGTAAATCCCGGAATCTTTTTACCGGAACCCCTGTCGATCTTGAAGCGCTAGTTTGAAACGCTAGTGGCCGCTCAACCCACACGGTTGAAAAGCACAACAAGAAGTTCCGCCTGTGCGTACACGCGCACTGAACAGAAACCAAGGGAGACGCCATGCTGCAACCCATCTGGGGCGATATCGCCATTCCGTTTACGTTGTTGCTGGCCTGGCTGCTGGGCGAACTGGGACGCCGCACATTGGGTATCTCGCGCATTACCAGTTATGGCTTTGTCGGCATCATCATCGCCATCATTCTGCGCGTAAGCCAATCGTTCTTTCAGGTCGACGATTTGTGGAGTCTCACACTGCTCGCACAAATCGCATTCGGCTTGCTGCTCTTCGAACTCGGTTATCGCGTCAATCTTGGTTGGCCACGACGCAATCCGTGGCTGGCGTTATCGGCAGTGACAGAAGCCGTAGCGACATTCGTCGCGGTGTTCTTCGTCACGCGGTTCTTCGAATTCGATATCGTGTCATCGCTGCTCCTTGCCGCGCTGATTACCGCCACATCGCCACTGACCATATTGCCTGTCGTGAACGAGCTGCGCAGCAGCGGGCAAGTGACCGAGCGCACGCTGCACCTGTCCGCCATCAATTGCGTACTCGCCATCGTGGCCTTCAATGCCATTGTCGGCTATCGCGTGCTTGAGAATACAGGCACGCTGTTCAACGCAGTCTGGAACAGCTTCATCGTACTGCTTGTATCGGCCGGGCTTGGCATGTTGTTTGGTGTTGCCCTACCGCGCCTTCTGCGCATCGCACATGCGGATGAAAAGCAAAGCACGGTAGCGTTTGCACTTGGCATTACGGCATTGACGCTCGTCACGCACTCGTTGCATTTCTCACCCATTCTCGCAACGCTAACGTTCGGTCTCACTGCACGCCATCATCGCGACGTCCGCCATCAAGCGCAGCCGAATTTTGGCTCGCTCGGCGACATGCTCATCATCGTCCTGTTTGTGCACATCGGCAGCCGGCTGCAACCTGAAGCGTTCGTCCCCGGTTTGTTACTTGCCGTCGCGCTTCTGGCAACACGTTACGCGGCGAAGAGCCTTGTAATGCTCATGTTTGCAAGAGTCTCCGGGCTATCGATAAGAAAAGCCCTGCTCACCGGCGTTGCGTTGTTGCCGACTGCAAGCTTCGGCATTCTGCTACTCGAACTGGCTGCACAACAGGGACTCGATTTTTCCGGCGCATTCGCCGTCATGGGTGGATTACTGCTGGTCGTGGACATTCTCAGTCCCATGATCCTGCGTTACACACTGATTGCCGCAGGCGAAACCGGAAAGGGGGTTTGACATGCCATTACAACCATTCCAGCAGTCACAGGCATTGAGCATGGGTGTCGAGCTTGAGCTTCAGCTCATCGACCCGACCGGGCTCGATCTCACAAACACCGCGCCGGACCTGCTGCACTTGCTTGAGCGAAAGCCGTTTCCCGGCGATGTGAAACCGGAAATGACGGAAAGCATGATCGAGATATCAACCGACGTGCAAACAGACTACGACGGGCTTCTTGCGCAGTTGCGGGACATTCGAGATGTATTGGTTACCGCCGGTGACAAGCTCAATGTCCGCATCGCTGGCGGCGGTACGCACGCCTTTCAGCACTGGTCGGAACAAGCCATCGTCAACAAGCCTCGCTATCAGCAACTTTCCGATCTTTACGGTTATCTCGCCAAGCAGTTCACCGTGTTCGGTCAGCATGTACACATCGGCTGCGAATCGGCCAACAGTGCACTGTTTCTGCTTCACTCACTCAACCGCTATTTGCCGCATTTCATTGCGTTGTCTGCCTCTTCGCCCTACTTCCAGGGTGAGGACACGCTGTTCGATTCAGCGCGATTGAACTCGGTGTTTGCGTTTCCGTTGTCTGGTCGTGCGCCCTTCGTGCTCGACTGGGAAGTGTTCGAGAATGGTTACTTCCGCAAGATGGAAGCCACCGGCGTGGTATCGAGCATGAAGGATTTCTACTGGGACATCCGCCCCAAGCCTGAATTCGGCACCATCGAGCTACGTGTTTGTGACACGCCATTGACGGTAGAACGTGCGGCGGCACTGGCCTGCTATCTGCAGTCGCTATGCAGCTATCTGCTGACAAACGCCGATCCGGCGCCAAACGAAGACGACTATCTGGTCTACAACTTCAATCGCTTCCAAGCGTGTCGTTTCGGCCTTGACGGCATGGTCGTCGATCCACGCAACAATCGCAGCCTGTCCTTGCGCGAAGACATTTTGCAAACACTGGACAAAGTGCAATTGCATGCCGGCCGTCTTGGCTGCCGCGCGGCGCTTGACGATATCCGGCGCATTCTTGCCGAAGGCAATCACGCCAGCTTTCTGCGCCGCCGCTTCGCCGACTGTCGTAACGTCAAGGGCGTCGTCGATGCTGCAGTCCATGCTTTCCGAGGAGATGCATCATGATCGGACGTCGTCGCAAGCCACTCAAGATCGCGCTGTCGGCGCGCATCTTTCATCCGGAGCCGAACGCGCATGGCATCCGGACCAAGACGCTTCAGGTACTGGAGCAATCCGTTGCGCAATGGGTCATGGCACGCGACGTGATGCTGATGATGGTGCCTTCCGCCGTACGTGACGGCGAGCTCCTGCGCAGCAACATACGCTTGCGCGATTACGCCGAGAATCTCGATGGTCTCGTCTTGCAGGGCGGTGCGGACGTCAGCCCGCAGGCATACGGCGAACAACCGCTCGATCCTGCCTGGGCCGGCGACCCTGTCCGCGATGCGTATGAGCTTGAACTCGTCCACGAATTCATCGAAGCAGGCAAGCCGATACTCGGCATCTGCCGCGGCATGCAGTTGATGAACGTTGCGCTGGGTGGTTCGCTCTATCAGGATTTGCCGACCCAGCGTGCCGGCGATGTACGCCACGAAACCAGCGACTACGACCGCCATGCACACACGGTGTCATTCACCGAGGATGGGCAGTTTCGTCGCTGGTTCGGCAATGTTGAAGGTGGCTTGGTCAGCTCCATTCATCATCAGGCAGTCAACCGGATCGGCAAGGATCTCCGCATTGAAGCCACCAGTGCGGATGGTGTGGTTGAGGCTATCAGCGGAACTTCACGCAACTTTCTCTGCGGTGTGCAATGGCACCCGGAATTTCACTATCAGGGCGGTGTCGATTTTCTTGATTGCGTGCCCTTGCTCGAAGCATTTCTTGAGGCCGCAAGCAAAGCCCGCTGATTAAACGGGTCGCAAAACGGGCAGCAAATCAACAAAACTGTCGAGTGCAGCGTAGCGGGTGATTTCTCGCTGCGGCTGTTTCGTATCAGGACGGCGGATCGCACGCAGCTCGGCAATCCCATAGACACTTGCGGAATCAAGTACCGACAGTGTGTCGTCGACAAGCAAGGTGCGCGCAGGCTCGAACGACTGCACGGCACGCAGTGCATCCCAGAAACGCACATCCTCCTTGGGCAAACCCAGTTCGTGCGACGTGATCATGGCGTCGAAATGCCCAGCCAGGCCGGTACGCAACATCTTGAGTTCAAGGCTCTTGCGATGCGCATTGGTGACGAGCAACACACGCTTGTCGGCCTCGCGTGCTGCGGCCAGAAATTCAAGCACGCCAGGGTGGATTGCGATCAAGTGCGCAACCTCTTCCTTCAGCGGCATCAAATCAAGTGCAAGCGCATCACTCCAGAAATCCACCGAGTACCAGGGCAGGGTGCCTTCGTGTGCCTTGAAACGCGCGCGCAATTCTTCGCGCACCAGTGCAACATCGCGCCCGTGATGTGCCGCATAGCGCATCGGCAGATGTTCTTGCCAGAAGTGATTGTCAAAGTGCAGATCGAGCAGGGTGCCGTCCATGTCGAGCAGGACGGTATCGATGGCGGTCCAGTCGGGGCACATGTCAGTTGACGTCAAACAACACCGTTCTTCCCAAACCAGTCGAGCATGCGTTGCCAGCCGTCCCGTGCTGCATCGACGCGATAACTCGGACGATAGTCGGCATTGAATGCGTGTGGCGCATCCGGATACACATGGATATACGATTTTCCGCCGGCGGCTTTCAATCGCGCATTCATCGCATCGACGTCGGTCAACGGGATGCCTTGGTCTTGTCCGCCGTAAAGGCCGAGTACCGGCGCATGTAGATTGTCGGCAATATCAAAGGGGTGACGCGGTGTATTGGCCGTAACATCGCCCCGCAACTTTCCGTACCATGCCACGCCCGCCTTGATTGACGGATTGTGATTGACGTAGAGCCAAACGATGCGGCCACCCCAGCAAAAGCCGGTAATGCCTATGCGCTTGACGTCGCCGCCGTTTGCGGTTGCCCATTTCGCAGTGGCATCAAGATCCGACAAGACTTGGGCGTCCGACACCTTGCTGACGATCTTGTCGAGAATTTCCGGCACCGTCGCCAGCGGTGCCGGGTCACCCTGCCGGGCGTAAAGATCGGGGGCAATCGCCAGGTAACCGCGCTTGGCAAGGCGTCGGCAGAGATCAGCGATATGTGCCGTGACGCCAAAGATTTCCTGCACAACCAAAATGACGGGGAAATCTTTTCCTGACTTGCCTGATGCATCAGGCTGAGCGCGGTAGGCGCGAATCACGCCATCGGCAACCGGTACCTCGACGATGCCCGCCACAAGACCATCTGTACTCGTCTCGATCACGGTTTGTGCGGAAATCGGCTGCACGGCAAGCGCAAAGCCCGTGCCCAAGGCGCCGCCGAGCGCCGTCGTCACAAAGCCGCGACGACTGAGCTTGAGCTCGGGTCGCAGGCTCTTGAATTGGCTATCGAGATCATCGTGCATACGCCGCTCCTTACATCAGGACAATGTCGTATTGCTCTTGCGTATAGCCCGGCTCAGCCTGCAACGAAACCGGACGCTTGATGAAGGCCGACAACTGACCCAGCGATTGCGATTCGTCATCAAGGAAAAGATCGATGACATCCTGCGTGGCGAGAATACGGAATTCGCGCGCTTCGAACTGACGCGACTCGCGCAGCAGCTCGCGCAGGATTTCATAGCAAACCGTGTGTGCCGTCTTCACTTCGCCGCGGCCGCCACAGGTCGGGCACACTTCGCACAACACGTGCGCCAGGGATTCACGCGTACGTTTGCGCGTCATCTCGACCAGACCGAGCTGCGTAAAGCCGGAAACGGTAATGCGCGTGTGATCCTTCGCCAGCGCCTTGTTCAGCTCGGCAAGCACCGCACCGCGGTGCTCTTCGGTATCCATGTCGATGAAATCGATGATGATGATGCCGCCGAGATTGCGCAGACGCAGTTGCCGTGCAATGGTCTGCGCAGCCTCAAGATTTGTCTTGAAAATTGTGTCGTCGAAATTGCGCGAACCCACATAGCCACCGGTATTCACGTCGATGGTCGTCATCGCCTCGGTCTGATCGATGATGAGATAACCACCGCTCTTGAGATCGACACGACGTGCCAGGGCTTTCTGTATTTCGTCTTCGACGCTGTGCAGGTCGAACAGCGGCCGGGCGCCGGTGTAATGCTCCAGGCGATCAAACACCTGAGGCATGTATTCCTTGGCGAAGCCGGAAATCTTCATGAAGTTCTCACGCGAGTCGATCACCACGCGCGCCGTTTCCGGCGTCACCAGGTCACGCAGCACACGCTGGGCGAGATTGAGATCGTGGTGCAGCAGGCTCGGCGGTTTTGCCTGGCCGGCACGATTCTGAATTTCGCCCCACAGGCGGCGCAAATAGGCGATGTCGGCACGCAGTTCTTCGTCGCTTGCGTTTTCAGCCATGGTACGGGCGATGTAGCCACCTTCCTCGCCCTCCGGCAACAAGGCCTGGATGCGGAGGCGCAAGGCTTCACGTTCGGATTCCTCAATCCGTTGCGAGATGCCAATGTGTTTTTCACGTGGCAGATAGACCAACAAGCGGCCGGCAATCGACACTTGCGTCGAAAGTCGCGCACCTTTGGTGCCGATCGGGTCTTTCAGTGCCTGCACGACGAGGTGCTGCCCTTCCGACAAGATGCGTTCGATCGGTCGCCCTTCCGAGTTGCCATGTCGTTCTTCCCAGATATCGGCAACATGCAGGAATGCGGTACGTTCCAGACCGATTTCGACAAAGGCGGACTGCATGCCGGGCAACACGCGCACAACCTTGCCCATGTAGATATTGCCGACGATGCCACGACTATGCGAGCGCTCAATGTGCAACTCCTGCACGACCCCTTGCTGCATCAGCGCGGCACGGGTTTCCTGCGGCGTGATGTTGATCAGATACTCGTCCATCTTCGAACTCCTGAAATTTCTCACCACAAGGCACGACATGCCCTGACGTCAGAAATCTTTGGTGAACTCAGATTGCAAAACCGAATTTTCGCAGCAACAAGGTCGTCGCGCACAATGGCAGCCCAACTACACCGGAATGCTCACCGCGCATTTCGGTCACAAACTTCGCGGCCGTACCCTGGATACCGTACGCACCCGCCTTGTCCATTGGCTCGCCGCTGTTCACATAGGTAAAAATCTCGCGCTCGTCGAGGTCACGGAAACGGACTTCGCTGATATTGAGGCAATGTTCAGTACGATCTTGCCAAGCCACAACAACTGCCGTCAAGACACGGTGTGTGCGGCCGGAAAATGCGCGCAGCATGGCGATGGCATCGTCTGCATCGGCGGGTTTTCCGTAGATTTTTCCGTCCAGTTCGACCGTCGTATCGGCCGACAGCACAGGCAACGGTGTGAGATGACGAACCCGAACCATGCGTTCGCCGAATTCAGCCTTGGCACGCGCCACACGCACAACGTAATCGTCGGCGACCTCATTCGGAAAAGGCGTTTCATCGACGGCTTCGTCGGCACGTTCGCCTGCGCGGAATAAAAGCAGGCTGAATGACACGCCGATCTGCGCAAGCAGTTCACGGCGGCGCGGGCTACGCGAGGCGAGATATAAACGGTTCTCCATGCGACGTGTTCCGAGTCTTTACGCAAGCATACCTTGCGCGGGAAACCTATTCACGATGATAAGGATGGCCTTTATGCAGGCTGACGGAACGGTATAGCGCCTCGACAAGCAGCACGCGGACCATTGCATGCGGCAGCGTAAGGCCGGAGATGCGATAACGCTCGTCGGCTTCCGCCTTCAGTTCAGGCGCCAGGCCATCGGGGCCGCCGATGATGAAGGCGACATCCTCACCACCGCCCATCCATTCGCCAAGCTTTTGCGCCCAGAGTTTTGTGGTCGCTTCGGCGCCACGTTCATCCAGAATGATTTTGCGGCAACGCGCCGGCAATGCCGCACGGATGCGTTGCGCTTCCGCAGCCATCATGGCTTCGACGGTCTTGCCTGTCGTGCGCGGCTCAGCCTTGATCTCTCGCAATTCAATGGGACATTCGCGCGGCATGCGCTTGGAAAAATCCTCGAACGCTTCATTCACCCAATCGGGCATGCGTGTACCGACGGCGAGAATGAGCAGCTTCACAGCATCGCCTCAATGTTGGGGCGACGCTGCGAGCGCGACTCAGTCGGCATCTTCGCCCGGCGCTGCCTTCGGCTTAGAGGGCTTGGCCTGCCAGAGCTCTTCGAGGTTGTAGTGCGCCCGGATCGCAGGCTGCATGACGTGCACGACGATGCTGCCCAGGTCGACAAGTACCCATTCGCCGCTTTCTTCGCCTTCCATGCTGATCACGTGGCCGCCGGCTTCCTTGACCTTGTCGTGGACACTACGTGCCAATGACTTGACCTGGCGATTCGAATCGCCGCTGGCGACGATGATGCGGTCGAACATCGCCGTGAGCTTGGTGGTATTGATGACTTCGATGTCACGGCCTTTGATGTCTTCAAGGGCATCGACAGCGAGCTTTTCCAGTTTTTTTACGTCCATGCGTTCAGCGGTAGAGAGTGTTGGTTTGAATATAGTCGAGAACGGCGTCCGGCAACAGGTAACGCGGACTGCCGCCATGGGCGAGCTGGACACGAATGTTGGTTGCGGAAATGTCGAGTGGCGTCAGGAGCGATGGCACGATACTGCCGGCCGGCGCTTGTCCGAGGCATGAGGGGTCGGCCGCTGCGCGTTGGGAAAACTGTTTACCCAGCGACGGCGCCATTGCATCGATGCTGAACTCGACACCCGGCCGTGTGAAAACGGCGATGTGCGCAAGCTCGAAAAGCGCTTCCCAGCGATGCCATTGTGTCAGACCGAGAAAGGCATCGGTACCCAGTAGCAAGACCAGCGGTACGTCACCATATTCGTCACGTACGCGCTCAAGCATCGGTACCGTATAGCTCGGCTCATTCGACTCGGCTTCGTGCCGGTCCAGCCGGAACGCATCGTTGTCTTCGATCGCCAGTTCAACCATGGCCAGGCGATGTTTCGCTTCGGCTTCGGGCTGATTGCGATGCGAGGTGTGTCCTGCCGGACTCCAGATCACGCCTTCGAGGCCGAGCTTCTCGCAGGCCTCTTCGGCCAAGCGCAAGTGGCCGTAATGCACCGGATCAAAGGTGCCGCCGAAAATACCGATCGGATCCATTACTCCACCGTTTCCGAAAGGTGGAACACGTCGCGGTAGCTGATATACGTGCCAGTCATCAGGATTGGCGTCACCACAACGATGAGCAGGGTCTGCAAGGCAAAAGCCAACACCGTGCTGAAGCTCGGTACAGCCAGTGCGCCGAGCGTCACGATGAGTCCTGGCAACAGAATGGCGACGGCGATGATGCACAACGCATAGATCATGAACGCGCCGAGATTGCGCCAGCAGGCAATGATGCTGAAGAAAACGGCCTTGACTGGTGCCACACCATCCCAACCCGTCAGCAGCGGAGCAAACCAGAACGCCAGCATTACGGGTGCGGCCATCACGAAGAAGTGCAGCAGCATGATGATCATCTGGCTCAGGCTCGGCACGCTCGTATCCGTGATCGGATTCACGCCGTCAATCAACATCGTCAGTGCCACCAGTACCATCGAAGCGGCCACCTGCATCAAGCCAAGGCGCAGCAATTGCGGACGGCGCTCACGCACACCGATGAGCAAGAGTGCACTTTCGGGTTGCCGATGCTCCGCCACCATGCGGCAGGCATTGCCCATGACCAGATTGAAGATCGGCAGCAACAGGGGAACGAGGAAAGAACCCAGTACCGGAATGAAGACGTTGAGGCCAACCACCAGCACCAAATAAAGCATGGTGATGCTGGTCAACAGCGGCGGATTGAGGCGATACAGGGCATACGCGGCCTTGAGCCAGGCGATGCCGGTGCGGGCGGGCAGATAACGGGCTTGCATCAGGATTGTTTGAAGTAAAGCGGTTTGCTTTCGTAAAGCGCCAGCCAGCCCTTGATGATGCGATAGATCATCCAGACGGCGGTGGCAAAGATAATGACCATACCCACAATGATGAGCCAGGTCAGGCAACCGAGAATGAAACCGGCGCAGCCGCCCCAGAACGTGTTGATCTGCCAGCGCAGATGTTCTTCGTAGCGCGTGCCGCGCGCATCGTCCCGCTTGACGTAGGCAAGCACGACGGCGATGAGATAGCCAAGACCGCCGGTGATGAAACCAGCTGCCAGCAGTGCATAGCCTGCGGTAGCAACGGTTTTCAGAGAATCGGTCGGTTGGTTGGATTGTGGTGTTGAATCGGTCATGTCAGAGCCACTCGATGGAGGTTTTTTCCTTGGGAAACTCGATGGCGTCGAACGCCGTATCGCCATCCGGATCGGCGATGCCGGTCGCTTCGATATGCCTGAAGTCGTGCAGATCGTGATCCATCAGGTGCGAGGGCACGATGTTACCGAGTGAACGAAACAGGTTTTTGATCCGACCTGGAAAGCGCTTGTCCCAGTCCTGCAGCATGGCCTTGATGTTCTGGCGTTGCAGGTTTTCCTGGCTACCGCAGAGATTGCACGGAATGATCGGAAACTGCTTGTGGGCAGCCCATGCTTCGAGGTCTTCTTCACGACAATAGGCGAGCGGGCGAATCACCACATGCCTGCCATCGTCCGACACCAACTTGGGCGGCATGGCCTTGATCTTCGAACCGAAGAACATGTTGAGGAAAAGCGTTTGCAGGATGTCGTCGCGGTGATGGCCGAGCGCAATGCGTGTCGCGCCCAACTCGTCGGCAACGCGATAGAGGATGCCGCGCCGCAGACGCGAGCACAGCCCGCAGGTCGTCTTGCCTTCAGGTACAACGCGCTTGACGATGGAATAGGTGTCCTGTGTTTCGATGTGGTACGGCACACCGATCTTTTCCAGGTACGTTGGCAGCACGTCGGCCGGAAATCCCGGCTGCTTCTGGTCGAGGTTGACGGCAACGATCTCGAAGTCGATCGGCGCGTGTTCGCGCATGTGCAGGAGGATGTCGAGCAGGCCGTAGGAATCCTTGCCGCCCGACAGGCACACCATGACCTTGTCGCCGTTGCCAATCATGTTGAAGTCGCCGATGGCCTGGCCGACATCGCGACGCAAGCGCTTGGCGAGCTTGTTCGTCTCAAGGCGCGCACGCGCATCCGCAGCACCGCTGGTGGCGGACTCGGTATCGGAGGAAAGAATGGGGGCAATGCTCATGGTGACAACTCAACAACGCGATAACGCAACGTAAAGGCGCATAACGGCGTGCCGCAACGCCAAACCGGCACAGTTTTCGCCAAAACCGGGATTTTACCGTGCCGCGGCTGAATGCAGGGGTTGTCGTAAATCGTGCTCGATTGCCTTGGCTGCACGTGCACCCTGCGCCAATGCCGCCACCACACTGGGAAATTCGGGGTTGCAGACGTCGCCGGCAGCATATACACCGGCCACGCCGGTGCGTCCTGCATCGTCGGTACGCAAATAACCGGATGCGTCAAAAGCAAAATTCGACGCCAACACGCCAAACATCTCAGTCAATACGTCCGTATTTGGCGCATAACCTGCCAGCACGTGTACACGGTCAACGATGAGGCGCTGTCCATTCGACAGCGCTACGTCGATCCCGGCTGGCGTACGCATCAACGCCAGCACACGCGCATGCGCATGGACGTGGCAATTCGACCGCGCAGCCACTTCGTTCTGCAGCGCCGCTTGCGCACGTGATGCAGCACGCATTACAAGATCAACGGAGGCAGCAGTTTCCGAAAGCAGTCGCGTATTCTCGAAAGCATTGTCGCCACCACCAATCACCAACACCCGGCGGCCTGCCAATGCGGCAAGGTCGGTAAACGCCCACGGGCCGTAGACCAGCTCATTAGCAGTCATTGTCGTTGCGCCTTGCACATCAGACATCACTTCGGTGCTGCGATAACGCGTGCCGGTGGCAATCAGCAAAGCATGGGCCGCGACCTGCCGTTCCGGATTCAATGTGACGCGGAACATGTCGTCATCGTGTGTAATCCGTGTAACGCGGGTATCAAGCAAGACTTGCGCAGCGCCGGCTGCGACATGCTCGGTAAACCGCGCCGCCAGTTCCGGGCCAGTCATGTCGCGCTGGCCAAGCACCCAATCGTTGCCGAGAAAGTCGAGGTTCTGCATGCCGCCAAGGCGATCGGAGGACTCCACCAGCCACGACGCACAGCCCAGGTTGCGCAGCCACAAGGCTGCCGACAGACCGGCTGGGCCGCCGCCGATAATGCCAACGATGCGCTCGCGCGTTCCTGCGTTCGATTCCGCGCTCAGGTTCATACGCGGGAAACCAGCTTCTCGATCATGCGGGCCGCCGCCGCCATACCGAAGGTCGACGTCACGGCAACGGATGAGCCATAACCGGCACAGCTCAAACCTTGCGGGACCTCACAACTCGCGTTCACCGGCCTCTTCAATTGCTCCGGGGAAAACACGCAATCGACGCCAAACTTCTTCTTCGGATCGCGTGTGAAACCATAGTCCTTGCGTAACTTCGCACGGACGTTCGAAGCCAGTGCATCCTGAATCGTGCGCGACAAGTCGTCGATCTGAACACGCGTGGGGTCGACACGGCCACCGGCGCCACCGGTCGTGACGAGTGCAATCTTGTTCCGCTTGCAGTGCGCGATCAGCGCTGCTTTGGCGCGCACATTGTCGATAGCGTCAATCACGCCGTCGCACGCAGGCAGGAGCAAGCCAACGTTTTCTTCATCGAGAAAATCATCGATCAATGTCATGCGGCAGTCCGGTGCATAAGAGGCGATGCGATGCGCCATGGCCTCGATCTTGGCCTGTCCCAAGGTGTTGTCCGCTGCGTGAATCTGGCGATTGATATTAGATTCGGCGACATGATCGAGATCGATCAGCGTCAACTTGCCGACAGCAGAACGCGCCAAGGCCTCTGCGGCCCAGGAACCGACACCGCCAATGCCGATGACACAAACGTGCGCCGCCTGGAGACAGGCAAGCCCGCTTTCGCCGTACAGGCGCGCAATGCCGCCAAAGCGACGGGCAGGGTCAACGACGGGATCAACTTCAACTTGCTGGGGATTCATGGCGCTGCATGATGGCACAATGCCGCCCCTATGAACACCGAATTACCGCAACCCTCCGCCGACGCTGCGGCCGCCAGCCAGGCCCTGCACACGCACATTGCAGCCGAAATTGCCGCGGCCGGCGGCTGGATCAGTTTCGCCCGTTACATGGAGCTGGCGCTCTATACGCCAGGGCTCGGTTATTACAGCGGCGGTGCGCGCAAATTCGGTGCAGCGGGTGACTTCGTGACTGCACCGGAGTTGACGCCACTCTTCGCAAGAACGCTTGCCGCGCAGGCCGCGCAAGTCATGACATTGTCCGCGCCGCATATCGTCGAAGCGGGTGGCGGCAGCGGTGCGCTCGCCGCCGATCTGCTGCTCGCGCTTGAAACGCGTAATGCATTGCCAGAGACTTATTCGATTCTCGAACTGTCGGGCGATTTACGTGCGCGGCAGAAAGAAACACTGCAACAACGTGCGCCGCACCTGCTGTCGCGCGTAACGTGGCTAGACACCTTGCCGGAAAAGTTCAGTGGCTTCGTCGTCGGCAACGAAGTCCTCGATGCCATGCCTGTGCACTTGATCCACTGGGCAGAAGCCGACACAACCGAGCGTGGCGTCATGCTCGATGCGAACGGGCAATTCGCTTGGCAAGACAAACCACTCCCGCCGGCACTGCAACCCTATGTCGAAGCATTGCCGGTGACGGCGCCGTATCTTTCCGAACTCAACCTCGCTGCACAAGCCTGGATCGCTGCGTGGGCAGACATCCTCGAACGCGGCGCACTGGTCCTGTCCGACTATGGTTTTCCGCGCCATGAGTACTACCATGCACAGCGCAACCAGGGCACGTTGATGTGCCATTACCGCCATCATGCGCACGGCGATCCGTTCTGGCTGCCCGGCCTCAATGACATTACGGCCCACGTCGATTTCACGGCCATCGCGGAAGCCGGCTTCGAAGCAGGGCTGAACGTTGCCGGCTATCTTTCGCAGGCCGCGTTTCTCATCAATTGCGGCATCACCGATGTGCTTGCGCAAATGCCGCCCGAAGGAGCCGAATACTTCAGGCAGGCGCGCGCCGTCGAGAAGTTACTGAACCCGGCCGAAATGGGCGAGCTGTTCAAAGTGATCGCCCTCAGCAAGGACATTGATGTGCCGCTGATCGGCTTTATCAGGGGCGACAAGACGCATACGTTGTAACCCGCTGTGATCGCACGACGCTGATCAGCCTTGTGTCAGGCGTTGCTCCAGAGCCGCACGCACCTCGGCCCATTCATCATCGATGATGCTGTACCTGATCGATGTGCGCTTGCGTCCGTTCGGCATGATGCGTTCATTGCGAATCGTGCCTTCCTCCTTCGCCCCGAGACGCAGAATCGCCGCGCGCGAACGCTCATTCAAGACGTCGGTCGTGAACTGAACGCGAACGCATTCAAGTTGTTCGAAAGCATAATGCAACAGCAGCAACTTGCTTTCCGTGTTGGCCGCCGTCCTTTGCCAGGATCGTGCGTACCAGGTGTGGCCGATCTCCAGCTTGCGATTGTCGCGGTCGATCTTCCGAAACGTGTCGAACCGATCACGTGCCCATCCGCGGTGAGGGTGACCACGAACGGCATCACCGAGCCTTCACGTTCACCTTGCAATGCCTTGGCGATGTACGCCTCTACCGTGTCTGTAGAAGGCACCACCGTAAAAGGCAAATCCCAAAGCACACCATCCGATGCGGCGGCGACAAGCGCAGGCGCATCGGATGGTGTCAGTGGTCTTAATGTGACCAGCGCACTGCTCAGGGTTGGCGTCATTTATCCGCCGACGCCGCTGCACCTTCCTCTGCAGGCGCGGTCTTTGTCGAGCCGGTCACCTTGGAAGCGGCCTTGTTGATTGCATGACCGGTTGCCGTCGCACCACGCTTGACCCCATTCGCGGCCCACTCAACACCATGTGCAGTGGCCTTGCCAGCACGCTTCACACCACGCTCGGTGGCCTCTGCGGCATGCTTCGCGCCATGCTCTACCTTCTGGACCACGCCCGGTTTGCTATCCGCATTGTTCGTTGTACTTGTTGTTCCGGTGCCTGTAGTTTCAGCTTCTCCCGCATAGGCGGCCGTCAGGCAGAACGTGGCAATCAATGCCAGGGTGGTCGTCGCGATTCTGGTTTTCATGTCAGCACCTCCTGTTGTGGTTTCCGTTCTTCAAGTTTCGCAGAGTTGTTCGATCAGGCATTGCGGATCGAGGATTTTTTTGTGAGAAAGTATCAAAGTCTCAATAGCCAAATTTAACCTTGTGAACGCACCGCTTCATACAGGCTTGTCGCCCGATCCGCGCCGAAAAGGCCAGGTGTTCACGCCCTCATTTGTCGTGAGTCGGATGCTGGCCTTGCGCCAAAATTACGGACGCGTGCTAGAACCGGCCTGTGGGGATGGTGCATTTCTCAAGGAAGTGCCGGATGCAGTGGCATTGGAAATCGATCCGGTCATTGCACCTCGCACAGCAACGGTGATGGATTTTTTCGCCTACCCTGAAACGGAAAAGTTCGACACCATCATCGGCAATCCGCCTTATGTACGCTCACGCGACATCCTGCCGGAAACCACCGCTCGGCTCACGTCTCGGCTGCTTGACGGCCACGCCAATCTCTATCTGCATTTCATCGAGAAATGCGTGCGCCACCTCAAGCCCGGCGGTGAGTTGATCTTCATCACACCGCGCGAATTTCTCAAATCCACCGGGGCACGCCGGCTTAATGTCTGGTTGTTCAGTGAAGGCACGATTACCGATCTCATCGAGCTTGGCGATCAACGCGTATTCCATGAGGCAACGCCCAATTGCGTAATCTGGCGCTTCGAGCGCAGCAATCATTTGCATCACACGCATGACGGCCGTCGAATGCTGTTGGCGGATGGACAGATATTGGTGGCCCGTGGCGATTACACGGTGCGTGCCAGCGACATATTTTCCGTTCGCGTCGGTTCCGCTTCCGGGGCCGATGCGGTATTCGAGCATGCAACGCTCGGTGACACCGATTTCGTTTGCTCGCATACGCGAAAGACGGCGCAGACCCGGCGCATGATTTTCAATGCGGCGGACAATACCTCCGCGCCCGATGCGCTTGCATGGCTGCAGCAGCACAAGGCTCGACTATTGGAAAGAAAAGTCCGGCCTTTCGATGAAAGCAACTGGTGGCAATGGGGCCGCGTTCATGCTGCAACCAATGAACCGCGCATTTACGTCAACATGCGCACGCGTGAGCAGCAACCTTTTTACCAGCACGCCTGTCGCCACTGGGACGGCACGGTGCTGGCACTTTTCCCACACAAGCGTGACGCAGATATGACGAAATTGACAGCCATGCTGAATAGTGTCGACTGGCATGAGCTCGGATTCGTGTGTGATGGCCGCTTTTTATTCGCTCAACGCAGTCTCGAACAAACCTTACTGCCAGAGGGTTTTCTCGAGTTCGCGGTTTCGGGCGTGGTATAAACAAGCCCGTATTGTTTTCTCCGGCTGCCATGCAGATTAAACAATACGGCTTGAAATTTTGCGGACTGTCCGCATCTGCGCGCACACTGTCTTTTTTATCGCTGCTCTCGGCAACGATCACACACTATGGTTCCTCACCTCACTACTGCACTGACCGGCCCGCTGCTTGATATCGAGACCAAGATGCTCGAAAACGAGGCAGCCATCGAACGCTGGTTGCGCACGCAATGGCTGGAACACACGCCGCCGTTCTATGCCTCGGTTGATTTGCGCAATGCCGGCTTCAAACTTGCGCCTGTCGACACCAATCTGTTCCCCGGTGGCTTCAATAATCTGAATCCGGCCTTCATGCCGTTGTGTGTCCAGGCAGCCATGTCGGCGGTTGAGAAAATTTGCCCGGAAGCGCGCAACCTGCTGCTGATTCCGGAAAACCATACGCGCAACCAGTTCTACCTGCAGAACGTCGCCGGCCTCGCCAATATCCTGCGTCACGCGGGCCTCAATGTACGCATCGGCTCGTTGCTCCCCGAAATTACCGAACCGACGACATTGGAACTCGCCGATGGCGCGAAACTCCTGCTCGAACCGGTGAAGCGCAACGGCCACCGCATCGGCATCGATGGCTTCGAACCATGCGCCATATTGCTCAACAACGATCTCTCCGGCGGCGTCCCGGAAATTCTGCAGGGCGTCAATGAACAATTCGTGATTCCACCGCTCCACGCTGGTTGGCACGTACGCCGCAAATCCGAGCATTTCACGGCCTATGATCGCGTGGTGAATGCCTTCGCCACCGAGTTCGGTATCGATCCGTGGCTGCTCAACCCGTATTTCGGTGTGTGCGGAAAAATCAATTTCCAGGAACGCACGGGCGAAGAATGCCTGGCACTGAACGTGGAAGCGCTGCTCATGCGCATTCGCGCCAAGTATTCGGAGTACGGCATCAAGAGCGAGCCATTTGTCATCGTGAAGGCCGATGCGGGCACCTATGGCATGGGTGTGATGACGGTGCGCGATGCAAGTGAGGTCAAGGGATTAAATCGAAAGCAACGGAACAAGATGGCCGTGGTCAAGGAAGGCCTACAAGTCAGTGAAGTCATCATCCAGGAAGGTGTGCCGACCTTTGAAACCGTTGACGAAGGCACCGCCGAGCCGGTCGTGTACATGATCGATCGCTACGTTGTCGGCGGTTTCTATCGCGTCAACACCGCACGCGGTATCGACGAGAATCTCAACGCGCCCGGCATGCATTTCAAGCCGTTGGCATTCGAAACAGGTTGCTCATTGCCCGATTGCACGCAGGCGCCAGACTCTGCGCCGAATCGCTTCTATGCCTACGGTGTGGTCGCGCGACTGGCCTTGCTTGCTGCATCGCTGGAGCTGGAGCAAACCGCACCCGTTGAATCGACTGTCGCCGCGTGAACAGCATGAAATTCGCTTTTATCGTTGACCCGTTGGACAAGCTCAAGGCCTACAAGGATTCAAGCATCGCCATGATGCGCGAGGCGGCCAGGCGCGGTCATGAGGTCTGGACGATCCAGCGCGAACAATTGTTGTGGGAAAGTGGCCACGTGCGCGCAGAAGCCGTACGCATTACACCGCAAACCGATAATGGCATCTGGTACGTTACGCAGGAAACCCGCACTTTCGCACTCGCCGATTTCGATGGCGTGATGATGCGCCAGGATCCGCCCTTCGATTTCGAATACGTCACCGCAACTTGGCTGCTGGAACGCGCAGCCGCCGAAGGTGCGCGCATCTTCAACGATCCGCGCGCCATTCGCGACCACAGCGAAAAGGTTTCCATCGCCGAATTCCCGGAATTCACGGCCGACACACAGATTGCACGCGATGCGGCAGTCATCAATGCTTTCATCGACAAGCACGGCGATGTGATCCTGAAACCGCTCGACGGCATGGGCGGCAGTTCCATCTTCCGCGTCCATGGCGATGACCCGAATCGCAACGTCATCATCGAGACGCTAACAGCCAACGGCGCGCGCACCATCATGGCGCAGCGTTTTCTGCCCGCCATCAAGGACGGCGACAAGCGCGTCCTCATCATCGACGGTCAACCGGTGCCTTATTGTCTCGCCCGCATTCCCATGGCCGGCGAAACGCGCGGCAACCTTGCAGCTGGCGGACGCGGCGAAGCGCGCCCACTGACTGCGCGCGATCGCGAAATCGCCGAAACGCTTGGCCCCATCCTCGCTGCGCGCGGATTGCTGCTGGTCGGTCTTGACGTTATCGGCGATTGCCTCACCGAAATCAACGTGACCAGCCCAACCTGCTTCGTCGAAATTGCCGAGCAAACTGGGTTCGATGTGGCAGGAATGTTCATCGATGCCCTGGAACGCCGCTGCAGCCCGCCGCATTGACGGCAAGCGTTGGTAGAATGCGGCGATAACCTAAGGGGGTTCAAGGTGATCGGGCTGTTTCTCGTTACCCATGGCAGCTATGGCGATGCGCTGATTCAATGCGCATGTCATGTCCTCAATCAACGCCCGCCGCAAATCATGCAGCTCGGCATTACCCCGCAGGACGATCCGCTCGATGTGCTGCCGCTCGCAAAAAGCTTGCTGGAGCTGGTCGATACCGGCGACGGTGCCTTGATCCTGACCGACATCTACGGTGCAACGCCATCCAACATTGCCATGAAGCTGCTGAAGCCCGGTCACGTCGAGGGAGTGGCCGGCCTCAATCTGCCAATGTTGCTCCGCGCGTTGACCTACCGCGACAAGGACATGGAAACTCTACTGTCGCGTGCCACCGTCGGCGGCCGCGATGGTGTACTCAACATGCTGCAGCACTGAAGCAGACGCGTGCGAGGGATGTCTCCCTTGCCTACCCGAAACCACTGCCAGACAACACGGGACAAGGAACTGGAAATGCCGAAGGCTGAAGTCGAAATTATCAACAAGCTGGGCCTGCATGCACGTGCCTCTGCCAAGCTCACCCAACTCGCCGGCAGCTTTCCATGTGAGGTGTGGATGGAACGCAATGGCCGGCGCATCAATGCCAAGAGCATCATGGGCGTCATGATGCTGGCAGCAGGCAAGGGCAGCAAGGTGTTGATCGACACGGAAGGCGAAAGAGCGAATGAAGCACTCGCTGCCATCATCACCCTCGTCAATGATTATTTCGGAGAAGGGGAGTGAACACCCGCCCGAACTCGTTTCTCCATGAAAAGGCGAACGACAACGCTGTATGTACTGTACTGGCATTGGCCGGGAACCACCCGGTGTCAATGACAGCTTTCTCCGAATACCGTTTCTGAACACTAGACAATGACCTTCTCTCTCCACGGCCTCGCAGTCTCCACCGGTATTGCCATCGGGCGGGCGCATCTGGTGTCGAATGCGACACTTGAAGTGGCGCAGTATCAGATCAGGGAAAAGGATATTGTTGCCGAAATCTCGCGTCTCGATGCCGCATTGGCTGCAGTGCAAGCAGAGTTGGATGTACTGCGTGGCGAGGCTTCGGCAGCGGGCACGCCAACCGAACTGGTTGCCTTCGTCAGCGTGCATGCCATGCTGCTGTCCGATCCAATGCTGTCGGAAATTCCCAAGGACATCATTCGTGAACGTCGCTGCAACGCCGAATGGGCGCTGGTGCAGCAACTGGACACCATCACCGAGCAGTTCGAAGCCTTCGACGACGCTTATCTGCGCGAACGCAAAAACGACGTGGTGCAAGTGGTCGAGCGCGTACTGAAAGTCTTGATGGGCAAGTCGCGCAAGCTGTCGAAAAAGAACAAGGACAGCGAGGAACTGATTGTCGTCGCCCATGATCTTTCGCCCGCCGACACCATTCAGTTCCGCAATCTCAAGGTTCGTGGCTTCGTCACCGACATGGGTGGTTTCACTTCGCACACCGCAATTGTCGCGCGCAGTCTGGCGATTCCCGCACTGGTCGGCATGCATCATGCGCGGCCGCTGGTACAGGACGACGATCTGTTGATCGTTGACGGCACACGCGGCGTGCTCATCGTCAATCCGGACGAACGCATTCTCGAAGAATATCGCCTCAAGAAGAGCGCCCTGGAGTTGCAGCGCTCACGCCTCAATCGCATCAAGACAGCGCGACCGGCCACGATCGATGGCGTCGATATTGCGCTTTATTCGAACATCGAATTGCCGGGTGACGTCGACCATGTGCGCGACATGAATGCCGACGGCATCGGCCTGTTCCGTACCGAATTCATGTTCATGGGCCGCGACGATCTGCCCAATGAGGAAGAGCAATTTGAGGCTTATCGCAGCGTGGCCAAGGCGATGGCCGGCAAGCCGGTGACAATCCGCACACTGGATATCGGTGCAGACAAACAGGCGCGTGCATTACGCACGATCAACCGCGACGAACCGAATCCCGCACTGGGCTTGCGGGCCATTCGTTACTGCCTTGCCGAACCCAAACTGTTTCTCACGCAGCTGCGAGCCCTGTTGCGCGCCTCGTATTACGGCAAGATCAAAATCCTGATTCCGATGCTCGCGCATGTCAGCGAAATCAATCAAACACTCGTGCTGATCGAGACTGCGAAATCGCAGTTGCGCGATGCAAAGCAGAAATTCGATCCGGTCGTCGAAGTCGGCGGCATGATCGAAATTCCCGCCGCGGCACTCGCGCTCGGTCCGTTCATCAAGAAACTTGATTTCCTGTCCATCGGCACCAATGACCTGGCGCAATACACACTCGCCATCGATCGTACCGATGAGGCTGTCTCACACCTCTACGATCCCTTCCATCCGGCCGTGTTGCGCCTGGTGGCAATGGTCATTCAGACCGGTGCACGCACGGGTGTGCCTGTCTCCGTTTGCGGCGAAATGGCGGGCGACAGCGCCATGACAAAGTTGCTGATCGGCATGGGCTTGCGCACGTTCTCCATGCACCCGGCACAGTTGCTCGAGATCAAGCAACAGGTACTGATGAGCAACGCGGCACAACTTGCCCTCCGTGTCGGCAAGATCCTCAAGTTCGACGAGCCCGACAAAATTCGCGAACTCGTCGAAAAACTCTGATCGACTATGCGCCCCAGGTCACGGGCGTATTTTTCTTCAGTGACCACTCAAGCAATTCGAGCAAAGGCACCGCACGTTGCGCCATGGTGACGTTCCGCGCCATGGGAGACACTTGAGATTCTTTCTCTTCATCCACCGCTGATTCGGTGGACTGACTCCGCCCTGCTTCGATGACGGACTTGAGTGCCGTAATCGCTGCCGGTAACTGTTCTGGCGTGATGATGCCTTTGGCATCGGCATCCTTGCCCATGGTCTTCATCAATTGCTGTGCAACATCGCCGAACATGATGACGTCACCGGCGGCTTTCGATTTGAACGTAACGATCATTAATCTTTCCTCTCGTCCGCCCTTCCGAAGAAAGGCTTGGCTGTACTGGGTAATCGCACTTGTACGGCACATTATCCCCTTGTGCTCATCCCGTGCCGCTTATTCGGGTAACGGCAAAGCCTCAAGCTGCTCCTGCACTTCTAGCCAGCGTAATTCGGCCGTTTCGATTTTTTCGGAAATTGCTGCCTGTTCCTGACTAAGCGACTGGATCAACGCGCCGTCATTTTTCTCATACAACGCGGGATCGCCCAGTTGTGCATCCAGTTCGCTGCGTTGCGCCTGCCAGCGCGCAATCTGTTGCTCAAGCTTTTCGCTTTCCTTCACCAACGGCCGACGCTGCGCCAGCAAGGCCTGGCGATCCGCCGCGGCAAGCTTGCGCGCTTCCTTCTTTCCGTCTTTCTGGCCAGCCGGTTCTTTTTCCGCAGCCCGCTGCTCCGCCAACCATTTGGCGTAATCATCGAGATCGCCGTCGAAAGGAGACACCTTGCCTTCGGCGACGAGATAGAGTTCATCCGCCGTTGTTCGCAATAAATGTCTGTCATGCGAGACAAGCACGACACCGCCTTCGTAGCCCTGCAAGGCGAGATTCAATGCCTCGCGCATTTCCAGATCGAGGTGGTTGGTCGGTTCGTCGAGCAATAACAAATTCGGCTTGGCGCGAATCAGCAATGCGAGCACCAGGCGTGCTTTTTCGCCGCCGGAGAAATGGCCGCATGGCGCATCAACCATGGCGCCGCGAAAATCGAAACCGCCGAGATAGTCGCGTAAATCCTGTTCACGCGTGCCCGACTCCTGGCGCAGGATGTGTTGCATCGGTGATTCGTCGGGTCGCAGCAATTCAAGCTGATGCTGTGCAAAGTAGCCGATCGACAAGCCTTTACCTTCGATGCGTCGGCCTTCGAGCGGCGCAATGCCGCCCAGCGACGTCCCCGCCAGAAGCTTGATCAGCGTGGACTTGCCCGCGCCATTGCGGCCGAGAAAGGCAATGCGCTCTCCCGGTCGTATCGTGAGCGTGACGCGGTCGAGAATGATGGCCGACCCGGCTTCGGAGACATAGCCCAGTTTCCCCTGCTCGACCGACAACAAAGGATCGGGCATGTGGCCCGGATCGACGAATTGAAAATCGAAAGGCGTATCAACGTGCGCAGCGCTGATGTCTTCCATTCGCGCCAAAGCCTTGATGCGGCTCTGTGCCTGCCGCGCCTTGGTCGCTTTCGCCCGAAAACGTTCAATATAGCTTTCCAGATGCGCACGTTCGCGTTGTTGTCTCTCGAACATGGCTTGCTGATTGGCCAACTGCGCAGAACGCTGACGCTCATACTGTGAATAACCGCCACTGTAGAGTTTCAATTGCCGCTGTTCGAGCGCTAGTGTGTGGCTGCAAACGCTGTCGAGAAAATCGCGATCATGCGAAATCAACAGCAACGTGCCCTGATAACTTTTCAGCCAGCCTTCTAGCCACAGTACCGCGTCGAGATCGAGGTGATTGGTCGGTTCGTCGAGCAAGAGCAAATCCGAACGGCACATCAGCGCCCGTGCCAAATTCAGACGTACACGCCAGCCACCGGAGAATTCGGCAACGGGCCGAGCGCAATCGACATCGGAAAAACCCAAACCATGCAGCAAGGCCGCAGCACGCGCATTGGCCGTGTACCCACCGATGTCGGCATAGCGCGCATGCAGTTCTGCCAATTGATGGCCGTCGACATGCGCAGACTGTTCAAGCTCGGCAATCGTTTTTTCAATCTGGCGCAACTCGGCGTCGCCATCCAGCGTGAAGGCCAGTGCAGCATCCGGCAAAGCCGGCGTTTCCTGAGCCACATGGGCGACCGACCAGACGGCAGGAATTTCGAGATCGCCGCGCTCGGCGTGTAAATCGCCGCGCAGCAGCGCCATGAACGAAGACTTTCCACTGCCATTGGCACCGATGAGACCAATCTTCCAGCCAGGGTGAAGCTGCAGGCTGGCGTTTTCGGCAAGTAGCTGGCTGCCGCGGGCAAAAGCTAGGTTACGCAGGAGAATCATGTTGCGAGAAGTGTGGGCGCGCCGAACGCCGTAGGCGTTCTGTGGTGAAATGCGCAGAATCCGTCATTTTAAGGAAAGCATCGTGTCGTTCAGGATTTTTCTACTGGTATCGGGCCTGGCCCTTTCCGCTGCACTCGTTCAGGCACAGGAAACGGCTCCGGCCATGACTACGGGACCAACCGCAGCCGATTCAGTTGCACAAGCCAAGGACGATCCGCTGCGGCCGCTGACGCCGGAGGACATTCTGACTGTCGGCGTGCCGAAAACACTGGATGAGCGCAACGCCATGGCGCAACAAGCACAGGACCTGCGCGCCGACTCCCAACAACGCAAGGAAGACGCCGAGAAGGTGCATACGGCCGCCAAAACGGCATGCTGGAAAAAATTCCTTGTCAGCGCTTGTCTTGATGACGCGCGTGTCGCCTATCGCCAGACCATTCAGGCCGCGAAGAAGCAGGATCGCAAAGCCCAGGCACTGGAACGCAACGTCCGCAAATACGATGCGGCTGAACACATCAAGCAACGCGATGAAGAAAATGCGCAACGCGACGCGGATAACGCGCGCAAGGCAGCCGACTATCGGGCCAAGCAAGCGGGGAAGAATCAATAAGTCGGTCAATAAAGTGCCAGAACAAACCACCTAGAAACCAGGGGAAACGCTGCGCTCACGCGCCGGAGGCGCAAAACCCAAAACCGTAATTCACGGCCATCCCTTAAATCTGGGCGCAATGCAGCTTCGCTGCATTGCGAACCGGGATCGCCTCATTCCTCGGGAAGAAGGCTGGGAGGATAGTTACTCAATCCCTTGGCTAGCCAGGTATTCCTCGTACGTCCCGCGGTAATCCACGATCTGGCCCCCGGCCTTCACTTCAATAATGCGTGTCGCCAGCGACGAGACGAACTCGCGGTCGTGTGACACGAAAACCAGTGTGCCGGGGAAAGCCGCCAGACCGGTGTTGAGCGATTCGATGGATTCCATGTCCAAGTGATTGGTCGGTTCGTCCATCAGCAACACATTGCGGCGCAACAACATGAGCTTTCCAAACAGCATGCGGCCTTGCTCGCCGCCGGAAATCACCTTGACCGATTTCTTGACGTCGTCGCCCGAGAAAAGCAGACGGCCGAGCGTGCCGCGAATCAAGGTTTCCACGTCGCCGCCTTCATAGCCGCCTTCGCGTACCCATTGCACGATCCACTCGGAAAGCGATTCGCCATCCACGAAATCGGCCGCATGATCCTGCGCAAAATAGCCCGGCTTGGCTTTTTCAGCCCATTTGATCAAACCATGCGCAGGCGCCAAACCACCCAGCGCCTCGCCCGCGAGCAAGCGCAATAGTGTCGTCTTGCCGACACCGTTTTCACCAATGATGGCCACCTTGTCGCCGGCATCCAGCGTAAAGCTGATGCCCTTGTACAGGAGCTCGGCATCAGGATAGGCGAAGCTGATGTTGTCGACCTCAACCGCCTGACGGTGCAGCTTGTCCTTCTCGTCGTAATCGAAACGAATCCACGGATACTGACGCGACGAGGGCTTGAACTCCTCAATCTTGATCTTTTCGATCTGTTTGGCACGCGACGTCGCCTGGCGTGCCTTCGACTTGTTGGCCGAGAACCGGCGCACGAATTCCTGCAACTCGGCGACGCGTTCTTTCGCCTTGGCGTTGGCCGAAACCTGACGTTCGCGCGCTTGCGTCGATGCTTCCATGTAATCGTCGTAAGTGCCAGGCCAAACCTGGATACGGCCGTAATCAAGGTCGGCCATGTGCGTGCAGACCTGATTCAGGAAGTGGCGGTCGTGGGAGATGATGATCATCGTCGACTCGCGTTCGTTGATGATGTTCTCCAGCCAGCGGATCGTGTTGATGTCGAGGTTGTTGGTCGGTTCGTCGAGCAACAGGATCTCGGGATTGGCAAACAGGGCTTGCGCCAGCAACACGCGCAACTTCCAGCCCGGCGCCACTTCGCTCATCGGGCCAGTGTGCTGCTCCGTCGGAATGCCGACGCCCAGCAGTAACTCGCCCGCACGCGATTCGGCGGTATAGCCATCATATTCGGCGAACTGGCCCTCCAGTTCGGCGGCCTTCATGTAGTCGTCTTCGCTCGCTTCCGGATTGGCGTAGATCGCGTCCTTTTCCTGCATCACGGCCCACATTTCGGCGTGCCCCTGCATGACCACATCAATGACGCGTTGATCCTCGTAACCGAACTGATCCTGCTTCAGGAAAGCCATGCGTTCGTGATTGTCGAGCGCGACATTGCCCGCAGAGGGCTCCAGCGCACCGGCCAGGATTTTCATGAAAGTGGACTTGCCTGCGCCGTTGGCGCCGATCAGGCCGTAGCGATTACCGTCGCCAAACTTGATGGAGACATTTTCGAACAGGGGCTTGGCCCCGAATTGCATGGTGATGTTGGAAGCGACGAGCACGAGGAGTATCCGTGAAACGGCAGCAGCCACCTGCAATACAACAGGCGGCGCGTCAGGGGTGAATGAAGGGGCGGATTTTACCTTCATTCAATGACTTGCGGCCCGGCGCCCGGCGAATTCCGCAGATATGGCACTCGTCACACCGCCGTAATATCGGGCCGCGAAAATGGCTCCCCCAACCTCGTCCCCTCTGTGCGGCGAGTGCAAAAGATCATGAACGATATCGCCACAAGCCTGTTTTCGAACGAAGAAAACCTTGCAGACGCAAGCCGCGCCTTTTTGGCGGCGTGCGCGCTCACGCCCGAAGCAAACGATGCATTCGCGCAATTACTGGCCGGCTATGAAAGGCTGCTGCGCGAAACCAAGCAGCTCGTCAAACTTTCCGACCGCAAAGAGAACGAGCTCACACTTCTCAACCGCAAGCTCAAGCAGCTAACGCAGTCGCTCGCCTATCAGGCCGAGCACGATGCAATGACAGGTTGTCTCAACAAATCGGCCATGACAGCACGGGTCAACAGCCGCATGCAAAGCGCCTCGGTTTGTCTGATCCTGCTCGATCTGGATCATTTCAAGCGCATCAACGATGTCCACGGTCACCCGGCCGGCGACGCCGTACTGCGCGGCGTTGCCGATCTGTTCCATGAGCGTGCCGGCGACAACGACTGGGTCGGCCGCATGGGCGGCGAAGAGTTCTCAATCATGCTGCCGCAATGCGATCTCCAGAAGGGCTTCGCCTTTGCCGATGCCTTGCGCCATGTCGTCGCCGAAACCGATTTGCAAGGCAGCGACCAGCCGCTGCGCATCACGCTCTCGGCCGGCATCGCCGTCAGCAAGGCGAACGAAAGCTTCGACGATCTCTACCGGCGCGCCGACGTCGCGCTGTACTCGGCCAAACGCGGCGGACGCAATCGCGTCGTCGCCCACGAATGATCCATCGCAGGGACAATCATCATGAGCAATGAAGACAATCTCGCCGCAGCAATAGCAACACATGCCGCACCGCACGTTCTGATCACGCGCACGGAAGGTCTGCTGATCGATGCACAGGCGGTCACGCCGGCAAGCACGAACGAAGATGTTTTTCGCCTGTTCGAGGAAAATCCCGCATTGGTCGGCTTACCCGTGATCGAGCAAAACCGCCCGATCGGTCTGATCAACCGCAATATCTTCATGCAAAGTTTTGCGCGGCCGTTTCATCGCGAAATCTATCTGCAGAAAAGCTGTATTGCCTTCATGGACAAGGAGCCGCTGATCGTCGAACAGCGTGACTCGATCCAGGACCTGTCGTTCAAGGTGATTGCCGGTGGCGACAAGGCACTGGCCGATGGCTTCATCATCACCGACGACGGCGATTACGCTGGTGTCGGGCGCGCGTCCGACATGTTGAAGGCTGTCGCCGATCTGCAGGCGGAAAAGAACCGCCTCGTCATGGAATCGATTGACTACGCCAGCGTGATCCAGCAATCACTGAGCCGTGCATCGCGCGAAAGCCTGCGCCGCACGCTGGCCGACCATTTCCTGATTTGGGAACCGCGCGATGTTGTCAGCGGCGATTTCTACTATTTCCACGCCTACGAAGACGGCTTCCTCGCCATTCTCTTCGATTGCACCGGTCACGGCGTGCCGGGCGCCTTCATGACGCTGATCATGTCGGCCTTCCTGCAAAGCGCATTGAATGAAGAAGGGCCGCGCGACCCGGGTCGCCTGATCGCCGCGATTAATCGCCGTGTCAAGCAAGCCATGGGACAGATCGATCACAGTCATGGCGAACCGGATGCCGAACCGGTCTCGGACGACGGCATGGACGCGGCCTTCTGCTGGGTCGACACGCAGAACCGCAAGCTTCGCTACGCCGGGGCACACATGCCGCTGTTCCTGTTGCGGCCGGGCGAAACGGAAATCACAACTGTCGATGGTGACCGTGCCGGTGTCGGTTATGCAACCACACCGATGGAGCAGCAATGGACAACGCATGAAATCGATCTGCCGCAAGGCACGGCCGTCTATCTGTTCAGCGATGGCTGCACCGACCAACTCGGCGGCGGCAAGGGTATTGCCTTCGGTAAGCGCCGCATTCGCGAGAACCTCATGAGCAACATGCATCGCCCCATGCCGGAGCAACGCGTCGCACTGTTGTCAGCTTTCGGCGCATGGCAGGGCGAGCATGTCCGCAAGGATGACGTCGCCGCGCTCGGCTTCCGCATCTGACCAGAACCGTTTGAAGAAGAAACAAGGAACCCCTCATGAATTTGACCAATTTCTCCGACTTCTGCACCCAGGCCGTCCAGGACGGCATGCTGTTTTTCTATACCGGTGAGTTCTCCAAGAACGTCATCGGCGCCATGAGCGACGCACTGCGCTCGCGCCTTGAAGGCACAAGTCTCAGCGCACCGATGCGACGCAAGGTGTTTTCGACCTTCGTCGAGATGTCGCAGAACGTCCTGCATTACGCCGATCCGGAATCGGACGGCACCAAGGTCGGCGCACTCGCGGTCGGCCGCAACGGCGACAAGTATTTCGTCATGAGCGGTAATCCCGTGCGTGTCGAATACGTCGATCGCATCAAGGACAAGGTCGAGCCGCTGCGCACCATGACGCTCGATGAAATCAAGGCTGCCTATCGCGAGCAGCTGCGCAACGACGAGCACGAACAGACCGACACGCAAAGCCGCGGTGCCGGCCTCGGCTTCCTCACCGTCGCACGCGATGCAAGCGAACCCATCGAATACCAGATCGTCTACCGCTCGGCCCATCAGGAATATGCAGAGTTCTATCTGCGCGCCGCGATCTGATTACCCGGAACTCAAAGGAGAGAACACCATGCAAGACCTGATCATTCCAGCCACGGCTGAAACACCGGCCATCCATTTTTCTGCGGGCAGCCGCACCCTCCGCATCCAGGGCGAGTCGTATCCGGAAAATGCGATGACCTTCTACGCACCGATTCGCAACTGGCTGCAAAGCTACCTGCTGCAAGATGGCGACGATCTGATCGAAGTGCATTTTTCGCTCAAGTATTTCAACAGCTCGAGCACCAAGCTGTTGCGCTCGCTGATTGCGCTGCTCGACGACGCCGCGCGCGCCGGCAAGCACATCGCAACCTACTGGTATCACGATCCGGAAGACGACATGATGCTCGAGTTCGGACAGGATCTGCACGACGAGTTCGGCGCATTGCATGTGCAAGTCACACCGATGGAAATGGCCTGACCTCAGTCAGGATTCAGATCGCAGGCAACCAGACAGTAAAGTTGGCACCGTCGCCGGGCATGCTGGTGACGGTGATTCTGCCGCCATAGCGGGCCACCAGCGTATAGCTGATCGACAGGCCGAGGCCTGTGCCCGTACCCGCGCGCGTGGTAAAGAAGGCGTCGAACACGCGCGGCAGATTGTCGGGCGCAATGCCGGTACCCGTATCACGTACGCAAATCGCCGCCCCAGCAATGCCGTCGACGTTCAAGTCAAGGCATGCCAGCGTCAAGGTTCCGCCGCCACTCATTGCGTGGATGGCATTGTTGACGAGATTGATCAGTACCTGTTGAAGTTCGTTCCGATTCACATCGACCATGCGCGTCGCCGTATTTTCCCGAACGATCTGAATATCGGATTTCTTCAACAACGGTGCCAGCAGCACCAACGTGTCGGCAACGACGCTTTCCATCGAGAGTGTTTCGATATAGCCGGCATACTCGGTCGGGCTGGCGAATTGCAGCAACTTCGTCACCATTTGATTGATGCGCTGGATCTGCTGATCCATGAGTCTCAATTCCGCTTCGACCGGCGTGGTCGCTGCACCCAAGGCGTCGCGCAGCAAATCGAGATTGCCTTGCAGCACAGCGACCGGATTGTTGATTTCATGCGCAACGCCGGCAGTAATTTCGCCAATGGCCGCCAGTTTCTCGGCCAGAGCCAATTGACGCTGCGTATCACGCAACAAGGCATTGGCGGCTTCAAGTTCTGCCGTGCGCGCGGCCACCTTGCGGTCGAGTGCATTGCCCCAGGCCGTCAGTTCTTCGTTCTGTCGCTGCACCGTATCGAGCAATTGATCCAGATGCCCCGCCAAACGCCCGAGCTCATTTGTTTCTCCATCGGCACGACTGCGTGCCGCCAGATCACCGCTCTCGACTGCACTGATGGTGCGGTTCATGTCCTGAATCGGCCGGTAAATCGAACGCGTCAGGCGCAGTGACAGCCAGACGCCGACACCGCAAATCACTGCAAACAGCAGCACGACCAGGAGAATGGCCTTCCGTTCAGCCTCACGAAACGGCGCTTCCAGATAGCCGACGTAGAGCATGCCGACGGGCCTGCCGCTACTGTCGTGCACGGGCTCATACGCCGAGATGTACCAGTCGTGCACAACAAAAGCCCTGTCCAGCCACGTCTTGTTGCCATCCAGCACGTGATTGCGTACCACCGCCGAAGCACGTGTTCCGAGCGCGCGTTTCTCGCCGAACAGGCGCACGTTGGTGGCAATACGCACGTCGTCGATGAACAGCGTCGCTGTACCGTCACTGCCGGCGGGCAAAGAACCTTGGGGATAAACAATGCTGTTGATGGTGTCGACGAAATCAAGATTCTGGTTCAGCAGCACACCCCCTTCGAGTACGCCGAGCAACTTGCCTTTTTCGTCGTACACGGGGCTGGCGGTGTGAATGACCATGCCGCGATTTTCTTCCGTGCGTTGCGTCGGCTTGGCATTCGGCGTTGCGACCAGGTCAATGCGCGCGCGCGCTGCCAGCGCGGGATCAATCGCCACAAGCTGCGCTTGCGAGAACAAACCGATTGCGGTTTGCGACTTGCCATGCAGGGCCGATTGAACAACGGCAGAAACAGCGGGGCGATACCCCGGTGCCAGCTTTGTTGCCGCTGCAAGCGGACGACCATGGACGTCGATGAACTGAATGAAATCGATCCCGAGCGCATTGCGCTGCTCCGCCAGCAGCGCATTCAGACGATCCAGATGACGGCCTTCAACTGCCAGCAGTAGTGCATGTGAATCGCCCAGTGCCGAGACTTCCTCGCCTACGCGATCGACGACGCGGTTGAAATACTGGTGCGCAACGGCAAGGTCGCTGGTGACCTTGAAAGTGAGCAGATGATCAAAGTAACTGCCACCCCATGTGTAAAGCATGAGCAGAAGCGCCGGCAGCAAAACCATGAAAGGGAGCAGCGCCAGCCACAACAGACGGCGGCGAACCGTCATGTGTCCGTGCCGTTTCGACGCGCTCACACGCCCCATTCCGTACACTTGCGCTCCAGCGTCTTGCGCGACACACCAAGGCGGCGTGCGGCTTCGCTCTTGTTGCCATTAACTGATGTCAGCACTTTGAGGATGTGTTGTTTCTCAAGCGACTCCAACGTCAATTCACTTGGCGGCGAATCGGTCACCGTACTCGTGGCGAAATACACGAAAGGGAAATTGCCGAGAATCAGCCAACGCTCCATCACATTGCGCAATTCTCGTACATTGCCCGGCCATGGATGCTGACGCAGTGTAGTCAACTCCTCTTCGCCCGGCGTCGGCGCAAGCACGCCGAGTTGCGTCGACAATTGACGCAGAAAGTGGCGTACCAGCGCAGGAATATCGTCGGCACGCTCGCGCAGGGCAGGCATATTGAGCTGCACAACGTTGAGGCGATAGTAAAGATCCTGACGGAAAGTCCCGGCCTGTACTGCAGCTTGCAGATCACGGTTGGTCGCAGCGACGATGCGGACGTCGACGGGAATTTCCCGCTCGGCGCCGACCGGACGAATCTTGCGATCCTCCAGTACACGAAGGAGCTTGGCCTGCAGCGCCAGCGGCAGCTCGCCGATTTCATCGAGAAACAGCGTGCCGCCCTGCGCGTAAAAGAACAACCCTTCGCGCGAAGACGCTGCACCGGTGAAAGCGCCTTTGAGATGGCCGAACAATTCACTCTCGATAATTTCCGGCGCAATCGCCCCACAGTTGAGCGGGACAAAAGGGCTGGCGGCACGGCCGCTCATTTGATGCAGCGCGCGTGCCGCAACCTCCTTGCCTGTGCCGGATTCGCCGGTGATCAGCACCGTTGTCGGCAAGACAGCCAAGCGATGCAGTGCGGCACGGATCGGCTGTAGCGCCGGTGAATCGCCGATCAAGCCATCGACACCCGACTGTTCACCGCTGCGACGCACATCCAGCTCGCGACGCAATACGAAATTTTCGCGGCGCAAGCGCACACGGTCGAAGCAACGCCCGATGGCGTTCAATATCTGGTTGATGCGAAATGGCTTTTGCAGGAAATCCGCAGCGCCCGCCTGCAAGGCACGGATCGCGGTTTCCAGGTCGGCAAACGCGGTGATGACGATCACTTCGTTGTGCAAACCAGCCTCGCGGATTTCATGCAACCACTCCACGCCCTTTTTGCCCGGCATCGAGTTGTCGAGAATGATGAGGTCGAAAGGACGTTCCGACAGCAAGCGCCCGGCTTCATCCACCGACGCTGCAGTCTCAACCAGACCGCAGCGACTCTGCAGCGAGCGCTGCAAAAAACTGCGCATGCCCGGCTCGTCATCGACGATCAGGATCGAGCTTTCCTGCCAGCCGCCGAAAGCATCGGATGCAACATCAGGCGTCGTACCAACAGGAAGTTCAGACTGTGTCATGGTCAAAATTCAAGAACGGTCTGGCATTCTTTCTGTCCATGTGCATTTTGTCCAGCGTGAAAGAAAAAACGCGAGAACGACCGTCTGGCCGTCCTCGCGTAAAAGCAAGGAAAGATGCTACGAACAACTCAGTGGAACAAATCCATCGCCTTCTGCAGCGTGGACCAAACACCCCATGCCAGCGGAATGCCGACATAGAGCCAAAACACCGCAACAAGCAACGGATTGTGTGAAACGTGGGTATGCGTACTCATGATATTTCTCCCTTTTCAGTGGGCCTCGGCGACACGCGCGCCGGAGTCGTCAAAGGCCTTGATTTGGGCCGTCGACATGAAGTGCCGCTCATTCACAGCGCGCACGAGCAGGTTGCAAACTAGGCCAACCAGCAGCAGAGCGGCCATGATGTACATCGTTTCCGTGTAGGCATCGGCCTTGGGAATGCCGCGCTCCACCTGATACTCGCGGATGTAATTCACCAGCACCGGACCGAGCACGCCGGCCGCAGACCATGCCGTCAACAGACGGCCGTGAATCCCGCCGACGAACTTGGTGCCGAACATGTCGGCCAGGTACGCCGGAATCGTGGCGAAGCCGCCACCGTACATGCTGATGATGACGCAGTACGCGAGCACGAACAGGGCGACATTGCCGGATTTGCCGAACTCAGGCACAGCTGCGTAGACAATGGCACCCAGCACGAAGAACACGATGTACGTATTCTTGCGGCCCAGCCAGTCGGATGCCGACGACCAGATAAAGCGCCCGCCCATATTGAAGAGGCTGAGCAAGCCGACGAATCCGGCCGCCGCCGCTGCCGTGACGGCGCCCTTGAAGCTTTCCTGAATCATCACCGACGCCTGACCGATCACGCCGATCCCGGCCGTCACATTGAGACAAAGCACTAACCACAACAGATAGAACTGCGGTGTCTTCAGCGCTTCGTCGATATGCACGTGGTGGCGCGTAATCATCTTGCTCGTGGTTTCAGCAGGCGGCTCCCAACCTGCCGGTTTCCAGTTGTCTGGCGGAATGCGGATCGCCAGGGCGCCGATGGTCATCGAGATGAAGTAGAGAATGCCCATCACGACAAATGTCTCGGCCACACCGACAGAAGTTGCCGACTTGAACATGTTCATCAGGAACACGGACAACGGCGCACCGATCATCGCACCACCACCGAAGCCCATGATCGCCATGCCGGTCGCCATGCCGCGGCGGTCGGGGAACCACTTGATCAGCGTCGATACCGGTGACACATAGCCCAGACCAAGACCGATGCCGCCGATCACGCCGTAGCCGAGATAGACAAGCGCAATCTGGTGCAGCGACACACCCACCGACGC
>DATJJR010000012.1:0-4494 GCA_035492055.1 Rhodocyclaceae bacterium
CTCTACAAGCGTCTCTCGAATTGCGAAACACGCGAAGAGCTACAGGACATGCAGGAAGAATTGATCGACCGTTTCGGTGAAATGCCACCGCAAACTGTGTCGCTGATGGAGACGCATAAATTGCGTATTGCCGCGAAGCCACTGGGATTGGTGAAGATCGATGCGAGCGAGGTACAAATTTCGTTGCAATTTATGCCTAACCCACCGGTCGAAGCGGCTGACATCATTATGCTCATCCAGAAGGATCGTAACCTCAAGCTGGCTGGTCCTGATCGCCTGACCTGGAAACGCAACAGCGGCACTTTGCAGGAACGTGTCGCAGCGATTCGCGAACTTATGGGGAAACTAAAAACAAAATAAGTGCGGGAGCCACCAATGCATTATTTTCGACACCTGACCGCCACGCTTTGCAGCGCATTTCTCACTCTCACCTGCATCAGCGCCCACGCGGACCAGGTCATTCTCAAGAACGGCGACACCATCACCGGTAAAGTCGTTTCCAAGAGCGGAAAGGTACTCACCTTCAAGACTGATTACGCGGGCACGCTCAAGATCACGTGGGACAAGGTCAGCACACTTGCCACCGATCAACCAGTTGCGGCACTGCTCAAGGACGATCGTTATCTCAACGCCAAGTTGAAACCGGCTGCCAGTGGCAACGTCACGCTGAGCCAGAACGATGCTCAATCCGATGCAAAACCAAGCGCATCTGACGATGCGTCAAACGGCAGCGCGAATAACAACGCGAATGATCAACCGAGCACGCAACCGCCTGCACCCGTGAGCAATCTGGACAACATCCTCTATATCAATCCGACGCCGGAAGAATCCGGGCGTGGTTATCAATATGCCGGCCACGCCAACCTGGCGGTGAGCGACAACAGCGGCAACAGCGTCAGCCAGCAAACGCATGCGGATGGTGAAATCCAGAAACGCGCCAAAGCCTATCGCTACACGCTCGGCGGTGAGTTCAACAACGCCAGCGACAGTAATGTGAACTCGGTCTCGAACAGTCGCGTCTATGCCAGCTACGATAGTTTCTACACGCCGACTGACTTTCTGTACGTACACGGCGCACTTGAAAACGACAAGTTCACGGACATCAAGCTGCGCACGCTCGGTGGCGTCGGTTACGGTTACCAGATATACAACACCGACACCACCATGCTATCGATCAAGGGCGGCCCAGATCTGGTGAACATCGTCCACTACGCATCACCCAATGAGAGCTTCATTGCGCTGGGCTGGCACGTGAGTTTCAATCACAAGCTCAGCAAATTCTCCGCAGAGCTGTTTCATACGCAGGACGGTTATCTCGGCCTCAACTCGGACAACGACATCATGTTCAAGACCCGCAGCGGCCTGCGCATTCCGATCAGCGGCGGCCTGACCGCCACTGTGCAATACAACGTCGACTGGGAAAAGAACTCGGTGCCAGGGCTTGGCAACACCGATCGCCAATTGTTGATCGGCATTGGCTACGTGTTCTAGTCGTGGCAAGTACGGGCAAGTCGACACAAAACCGGCTGTCGCTATAATCCGGGCAATTCTCCTGCCTGTGATTGACTCATGTCCACGCCCGTTTCCACCAGCATTGCACCGACCGTTCGCCAACTCGCCGAAGATCTGCTCGCCTTCATTGACGCCAGCCCCAGCCCTTGGCATGTCGTCGCCAATACAGTCTCTCGCCTCGCCACACAGGGTTTCATCGAGCTCAATGAAAACGAGCGCTGGAAACTTCAGCGCGGCGGACGGTACTTCGTCAGACGTGGTGGCGCATCCATCATCGCGTTTGTCGTCGGTAGTGGCGATCTGGCCCAGACTGGTCTGCGCCTGATCGGTGCACATACTGACTCACCCGGTCTGCGTCTCAAACCCAAGGCAGCACATGCGGCCGACGGCATGGTGCGCCTGGGTGTTGAAATCTACGGCGGCCCGATTCTCGCGACGTTCACCGACCGTGACTTGAGCCTGGCCGGACGCGTTAACGTGCGCAGCCCGCGCGGATATGAAATACGCCTGCTGCAATTCAAGCGACCGCTGGTGCGCCTGCCCAATCTCGCCATTCACATGAATCGCGACGTCAACGAAACCGGCCTCAAACTGCACAAGCAAAACGAACTGCCCTTGTTGTTCGCCATGGCCGAAGAAAACATCGATTCGGATACCAAGTTCCGTACCGTTCTCGCCGAACATCTTGCAGTTGAAGCAAACGACATCCTGACCTGGGACATCTGTACCTACGATACGCAGCCCGGCAGCTTCTGGGGACCGGAACTCGAATTCATCGCCGACAGCCAGCTCGACAACCTCGCGTCGTGTCACGCCGCACTCACGGCACTACTGGTTGGCGACGCACCTGATACCACCAACATGGTGGCCTTCTTCGATCACGAGGAAGTCGGCAGCGAAAGCACAACCGGCGCCAACGGCAGCTTCATGTCGGACGTCATTGCACGTCTCTCGCAGAATCTCGGCCTTGATGCCGAAGATCAACGTCGCACGCTCGCCAACAGCTTTTTCATCAGTGCCGACATGGCGCATGCCTGGCACCCGAACTTCCCCGCCGCATACGAACCGTGTCATCGCGTGCTGGTCAATCACGGCCCGGTCATCAAGACCAATGCCAATCAACGTTATGCCACCGGCGCCGATACCGCGGCACGCTTCATGCAGCTGTGCGAGCAGGCCGGCGTGCCGGTGCAAAACTATTCGCACCGCACCGACCTCGGCTGCGGTTCGACCATCGGCCCCATCGTCGCGGCACGCCTCGGCATCCCCACCGTCGATGTCGGCAATCCAATGTGGGCCATGCACAGCGTGCGCGAATCGGCCGGCGTACTGGATCACGGCTACATGATTGCGGCACTGGCTCAGGCATTTGCATAGTAATCCTCTATCTGCATGATTGCTGCGCCCATCTTGGGCAGCCACGGCTGGCGCGGTAAAATGGGCACATCATGCAGAACACCGAAAACCTCAATATCGAATCGCTCACGGTCATGCCCTCGCCTGCCGAGGTACATGACAAGTTGCCGCTGACCGAAACCGCCGCCAAGTCCGTCATCAGCGGACGTCGTACCATCGAAGCCATTCTCGACCGCAAGGACCCACGTGTGTTCATGGTCGTTGGGCCCTGTTCCATTCACGATCCTGTTGCAGGCATCGATTACGCGCAGCGTCTGAAAAAGCTCGCCGAACAGGTTGCGGACACGATCTACATCGTGATGCGCGTGTACTTTGAGAAACCTCGTACTTCGACCGGCTGGAAAGGCTATATCAACGACCCCTACATGGACGATAGCTTCCACATCGAGGAAGGGATCCAGAAAGGCCGAGACTTCCTGCTCAAGATCAATGAACTTGGTCTGCCCGCGGCAACCGAAGCGCTCGATCCGATTTCGCCGCAGTATCTTGGCGACTTGATTGCGTGGACGGCCATTGGCGCACGCACATCCGAATCGCAGACGCACCGCGAAATGTCGTCCGGCCTCTCGTCGCCGGTCGGCTTCAAGAACGCCACCGACGGCGACATGGACGTCGCCATCAACGCCATCATCTCTTCGTCCAATCCGCACAGCTTCCTCGGTGTCAACGCACAGGGCATTACGTCCATCGTGCGCACGCGCGGGAATCGCTATGGCCACGTCGTGCTGCGCGGCGGTGGCGGTCGCCCCAACTACGATACCGTGAGTGTTTCACTCGCTGAACAATCGCTTGCCAAGGCAAAACTGCCGCGCAATCTGGTCGTCGATTGCTCGCACGCCAACAGTTACAAGAAGCCTGAACTACAACCGCTGGTGTTGCGCGATTGCGTCAACCAGATCGTCGCCGGCAACCAATCCATCGTTGGCTTCATGATCGAGAGCAATATCGAAGCGGGCAACCAACCGATTCCCGCCGACCTGTCGCAACTCAAGTACGGCTGCTCGGTCACCGACGGCTGCATCGCATGGGATACCACCGAGCAAGCCATTCTCGACATGCACAACGCCCTCAAGGGCAAACTCAAGACGCGGGCAGCGTGATGCGTACAAACAATATCGAGAAAGAAACCGACCTCGTCATTCAGGGCGGCGGCGTACCCACGTTTCTGCTCGATCGCTGCGTCGCCGCCACGGGCGCCACAGCAGTCACGCCGTTGCCGCCCAAAGTGGTCCGCCTCGCCAACGCGCGCATCAGCACAGAATTCACCGCCGAGATCGCGCCGCTACTGACGAATGAAAAACTCGACTGGGCTTTTGTCGAACAAGGCAAAAAACTCTCGGACTACGGCCTCATTGCGTTCGATATGGATTCGACGCTGATCACCATCGAATGCATCGACGAGCTCGCCGATTTCGCCGGCAAGAAACACGCCGTCGCCGCCGTTACCGAATCGGCCATGCGTGGCGAGATCGCTTATCCGGACAGCCTTAAGCGCCGTCTGGCACTCCTCGAAGGACTTGACGCACGAGCGCTCGAGCAAGTGTACGAAGAACGCCTGCAATTCTC
>DATJJR010000013.1:0-32703 GCA_035492055.1 Rhodocyclaceae bacterium
TGCGATTTCCCTGAAGCGATTCAAGTCGCCCAGTTTTGAGGAGGCTGCGTGTGCTGCCGGAAGTACATCAAGCAAATTCGGACTGACGTAACCGGCCACAGCAGCAACGCAGAAAAGAGCGGTATTGATGAATTTCCGGGAAGTTAGGTTGACCATTGACGGCCCCTTTGTATGTGTGAAGGAAACGACTATGGGAGGGACGTGGCAGATTTTGTGGCGGCTGAGGTTCTCTGTGCCATCGCAACTAGCACAACGATAACGCTCAAGAAAATGGCGCTGGTATACATTGCACCAAAACCGACTCCGCCATATTCCTTTGCTTGCGAGAGAAGGTCCCCGATAGAAGCGCCAAGCGGCCGCGTCAGTACATAAGCAAACCAGAACGTCATGATCGAATTTGCGCCGGCGTAATAAGCAAGTGTTGCGAAGATAATCAAGCCTGAAAAGATGATGACTCCCATTTGAAATCCAAGACCTATTGCTTCAGTAGCCAGATCTCCGGCAGCAGTGCCCAAGGCGAATGTGCAGAGAATTGCGGCCCAATAAAAGAATTCTCGGCGCCGGGTATTAATGCTGGTAATGGAGAGGGTTTTCTCGTGCTTGTACCAGGCAATAAATATTGCGATCAGTACGGCAGAAAATACCGCCGTACTCAAATACAGGCTGACCTCCAATTTGTCTGTCATCACATCAGTAATCTGTGTACCAAGAATACTGACCAGTACGACGCTCAACCAATAAATCCAGGGGATGCAACGCTTAGTATTGATTTGGGCATAGAGCGCGATAACAAACAAAACTGACATCACTAGGCCAGTAACGACTGCACCAAGTCCGACATCGACGATGAGGTAGTCCGCAATCGTTTCTCCGACTGTTGTCGTCATGATTTTGATGACCCAAAAAGTCAGCGTGACTGCAGGCACCTTATTCAAGATTTGGTACGAGGTATCCCTTGGTTGTTGTTCCATACATTTTTCTCCTAGTGGCTTTTCTGCGTGTTGCCATGTGAAGTTTCGGTACCTTGTCGGACGGAAAGGACCATGCCGTTATCGACATCAACTATGACCTCGAAAAGCTGGTCGCCTTTGGCGACTTGAACGGTATATAGCGATCCTCCTTGCATCGGATCGGAATGGGCCTGGGTTGCATGACCATTGACATGCCGTTCAGCTGCTGAGATTGCATGTGTCAGCGATATGACTGCTTTTCCTATGCTGAGAATGTCTGAGTCGGTTTTGTTGGTAGCCATTGTGGGAGCCGACAAAACCATTGTGGCTGCAGCAACAAAAAGAAGGCGCATGCGAGATGGCATGTGGCGCTCCGATTTATCCAATAAGTACATGAAGGTGATGTTAGCCATCAATACTTAGGAGTCTCTGAGCGGTTCACCTGTTCTGACTATATTTATGCGAGCTGACGCAACGACGCGTGTGAGTTGCTTTGGGCAAGACTCGTGTTGCGATGCCATATGGCCTGCTATTAAGGTGGCTTTTCGAGCGAACATGGAGCGAACCCTTGAGGTCGAATCGGAGGGGCGCTTCAAATTGCTATATGTTGCAGGGCACAGGAAGGATAATCCTATGCAGCAGTGGCTTATCACCAAGTATTGAGCCGCTGTTAATCGTCTTCGGCCGCTGGATGCCCTGTCCGCAAAGGGGAAGTTCTGCCTACGTACGCTCTTCGCCAATTAGGCCTGAGTGTTAATAATGTTCCCGGTCGATGGGATTCCGTCTGCCGCCACTTTGTCTAATTGTTGATGTATTTGCGCTGCCAGATCACTGGCGTTGAATCCTTTATCTAGCTCCTGCTGCAAGCCAATCAGATCCTGCAGTGAACTGGGCAGCTCACTGGCGGGCATGCTATCCAAAGATGCGTAATAAGCTGCATTGGGCCCTTCGGCCCAGCCACCTTTTAGCGGTTTGCCTTGGGCTTGCATGTCGCGCATCCAAGCGGTTCCGGAAATACTCACTGTAATAATCGGAGTCATGGCGTTCTCCTGCTGGCTGGTGCGTCAAGTAAAGCAATCGGGAGTGTTATCAAGTGTATGAGCATCTTTCATACCAGATATGAATGCATGCAAATGTCCGTATGTCGTTCGGAATATGCCAACGGAATTGCCGGAAAAGCCGGAGAGATTGCAGGGGGCGGCAATATTTGCCGCCATCAGATACAAGACATTGGTTTGCTCGGGAGATTCTGCATGTCCGTTGTAGGGGCAAGTGGATATGCCAAACTGCTGGTATTGCGCTGCGCGATCTCGCTACACTGGGCCGGTCCGCAACCCAAGGGAGGAATGCATGGCCCGTATCCAGGAAGTTGAAATTCATCTACTGCGTCCCACGCAGCTCACGGTGGGCTTTATCGAGGTGAAGCACAAGCAGGCTCGGCTTGAAAAATTGAAGGCCGATGAGCAACGCGATTTCATGCAGGCGCATCCGATTCCAGCCGTGCTTGGCCCCAGCGAGCATTTATTCATTACCGATCATCATCACCTTGGTCGCGCAGCATTCGAAGCCGGTGTGACCAGCGGCTTTGTTGAAATCGATGCCGATCTTTCGACGCTGGAGAAGGATGCATTCTGGGTTGAAATGGACAAGCGGCGCTGGGTTCATCCGCTCGACCAGAACGGCGTGCGTCACTATTACTCAAGCATTCCACATCACTTGGAGGCACTGGTGGACGATGTGTATCGTTCACTGGCCGGCTATGTGCGAGACGCTGGCGGCTATCAAAAAACACCGACGGCATTTGCCGAATTCGTGTGGGCCGATTTCTTCCGTCGCAACGTGGCAATCGAGGACGTACAAAAAGACTTCGATGCTGCGGTGAAGCATGCCATGCTGATTGCGCAAAGCGACATCGCGCAGCGCCTGCCCGGCTATTGCGGCATACCTGCGCCGTCAAAATAAATATCCCTTAGTGCTTTAGTGCTAATAGCGGCCCGACGGGCCGCTATTTGTTTTTGTGCCTGCTTTTGATGCTGTACCTACGTGTCGCATCAACACATGACTGCAATCGATGCGCCGTATGCCGCGCAAGACAAGGCCTGGCATCAGCTGAGTTAGGCCGATTGGTCTATTGATGCGGATTCCCGGCTGGCTATGATCGACGCACAGCCATGGCACATGATCAAACCAAATCTTTTTTCCGGTTTCTCCCTCTGGGAAGTGCAATTCGCTTCGCAGAGGAGATACACGACATCATCGATCATGCGCCCATGTTCGAAGGGCTCAGCTTTCAGGAGGTCAAGGCGATGTGCAGTTTCATGGATTGCTATGCAGCGGATCGCGGGAGCGTGCTGATTCGTGAGGGCGAGCGAAGCCGTGAGTTACTGGTCGTGCTGACGGGCAGCGTCGACGTGGTTAAGAACGTGGCGGACGGTGTGCGTGAACGCATCGCGAAGGTTGGGCCTGGACAGGTGCTTGGCGAAATATCCTTGATCGACGGTATGCCTCGTACGGCTTCCTGCATTGCTGATGGTCCGGTCGATTTTGCACTGCTGACACGCGACGCGCTCGACGAAATCCTGGTCATCCACCCACGTCTCGGCAACAAGATTCTTTTGCTCCTGCTCACCCTTTTCTCGGAGCGCGTGCGTCATGCCCTCAGCCTAGCCGCCCCGCAAACGGCGGCGTATGCGGTGTGAGCGAGTGGTGAGCGAAAAAAGAGTGCGGAAATTCATCGGATGGTTTGCGTGGGGGGTCGTGCTTTGTTCTTCGACGGCTTGGGCCGATCCGGACGATGGGCTGAGTTGGGTTGCGGGAGCAGGTCTTATGAGCAATGACAATTTATTTCTTGCGCCCGACGGACAAAAGTCCTCGGACGTAATTCGCAACGAGACAGTCGGCGTGAAGCTTGACAAGGGATATTCGCTGCAACGTTTCACGATCGACGCGACGGTGACGAACTACAACTATCGCAACAACAGTTATCTCGACTACACGGGGAAGAACCTGAACGCTGGTTGGGCATGGTCATTGTCGCCACGGCTCTATGGCAATTTCACGGCATCGCGCGTTGATGCACTCAACAGCTTCATTGACTTCATCCCGACGACCGCATCACAGCGTCGCAATATCCGCACGACGCAGATCGATCGCCTCGATGCCGAATGGGAAATGCTCGGGCCATGGCATTTGATCGGGTCTGGCACGCGCTACAGCCAGCACAACAGCCAGACCTTCATTCAGGACGACAGCTACTGGGCACGCGTCGGTGAGGCCGGCGTGAAATATGTCAGTAGTGCGAAGAATTCGGTTTCCCTGGTGCGTCGCTGGACGAGCGGCAATTTCGCCCGAGCCCCCGATCCGACCACAGAGATGGAGTCGAGCTTTACGCAGACCGACGATGAGATTCGCGTTTTATGGCAGCCGACAGTGAAGACCAGCGTGAACACACGCCTTGCCTATATCGAGCGTCGTTCCGATCAATTCGCCGTTCGCGATTACAGCGGTACGGTTGGTTCAGTGGATGTGAACTGGAGCGCTACCGACAAGCTGAACCTGATTGCCAGCATCCGACGTGATCTGAATCCTTTCCAGAACATCAGCAGCGATACGACCTCATTCAGTAGCTATTACGCAAGCAACATGTACACGCTTACCCCGACTTGGGCCATCACCGAGAAAACCAAGCTGGGCCTGCGTTACAGCGTTGAGCAGCGGGATTATCGAGGCACGATCGTAGACGGTTCGCCCATGCGCAATGACCGGCTCCATTACTTCGGTGCAACGGCCGAATGGAAACCGCGCAAGAGCGTAACCGTGAACCTGAATTACCTGCACCAGACGCGCGACTCCAATCTGCCGGACCTGAACTTTTCCGCGAACACACTTTTCCTTTCGGCATTGCTGAATTTCTGACGCATGAGCCCATCTCGACATCACATCCTGAGAAATGGCGCGCAAGGCATGAGATCGCTTTGCGTGAGCGGATTTGCGCTGGTTTTACTGTCCGCGTGTTCGGACGGAAAAACGATCAAGACCGCCGCTGAAAAAGCCCCAACCGAGGTGGCAGCGCGCGTGAACGGAGAGGACATTCCCGTGAGCCAGGTCAACGCCGTCATGTCGCTTGCCCCGGAAGTAAAAAATGCTCGCGCCGATCAGGCCCGGCAACGCGTGCTGGACAAACTGATCGACCAACAGGTTGTTTATGCACAGGCAGTCGATAAGAAGCTCGATCGGGATCCGCACGTCATGCTGCTGCTTGATGCCGCAAAGCGCGAGATCGTTGCACGTGCCTATCTCGATTCGCTGATGAATGCGCCAACGCAAATCACCCAGTCCGACATGCACCAGTACTACGTTGAAAACCCGGACTTGTTCGCACAGCGCAAGGTGTTTGATCTGGAGCAGATCATCACCGAGGCGCGACCGGAACTGAACGGGCCACTCAAGCGTATGGTGAACGAAGGACGCAGCATGGACGACATCGGCAAGTTTCTGGCCGATAAAGATGTTGATTTCAAGAGCGACAACGGCGTGCGTACCGCAGAGCAGATTCCGCTCGACGTGCTGCCGCGTCTTGCCGATGTCAAGGATGGGCGAATGGCATTGATCGAAAGCGGCCAGCGTTTTTATCTCATCCATGTGCTTGCGTCGAAATTGGCGCCCGTGAGCGAAGCCGAAGCGCGCCCTCGTATTGAAATGTTCTTGAGCAATCAGCAGGGGCAGCGCATCGTCGCGCAGGAAATCAAGCGCTTGCGTGAGAGTGCCCACATTGAATACATGGGCGATTTCGCCAGTCTTGCCGGCCCTGCACAACACATCGGCGCCGTGGAAAAGAGGTCCGGGTCGAACGCCAAGAGCGATTCTTCCCGATCCAGCAAAGCCGTTGCAGTGCTTACCACTGAAAGGAATAACCGTGATTGATTCGAACATGATCTCGCAGCGGATGCGACGTTTGCGCACTGCGCTGATGTTGTTGCCGATGTTGCTTGCGTGGGCCACGGTCGCTACAGCAGATCCAGCTCCAGTTGCTACAACCACTGCAGCGGCAGAAAGTACGGCGGCTGCAAAAACAACGGCAGCGTCGACCGAACCTATTGCTTCTGATTACCGTCTTGGCGCAGGCGACCAGATTCGCATCCTTGTTTTCCAGAATCCCGACCTGACGCTGGAGACACGCGTGTCTGAAAGCGGCACGATCGGCTACCCATTGATCGGTGCGGTAAAAATTGGCGGACTGACGCTGGATGAGGCTCAGAAAAGCATTGCACGAGGTCTGCGTGACGGCGGCTTCGTCAAGCAACCCCAGGTGAACATCGTGCTCCTCGCCGTGCTCGGCAATCAGGTTTCGGTGCTCGGTCTCGTCAACAAGCCCGGCCGCTTTCCGCTTGAAACCGATACGCGTGTATCCGACGCCATTGCACTTGCCAGCGGCGTGATGCCGACGGGTTCCGATACGGCCGTTCTCACCGGCATGCGTGACGGCAAGCCGTTTCGCAAGGAAATCGACATCCCGTCATTGTTTTCCCATCAAGGCTCGGAAGAGGATTTCAAGTTGCAGGGGGGCGATGTGGTCTATGTGCCGCGCGCCCCGGTTTTCTATCTCTACGGCGAAGCGCAGCATCCTGGCTCTTATCGCATCGAACGCGGCATGACGGTTGAGCAGGCTTTAGCTACTGGCGGTGGTCCGACTTCGCGCGGTACCGAATGGCGTTTGCGTCTTGATCGTCGCATGCCAGACGGTACGGTGAAGCGCATGACCCCTGAACACAATGCGCCGATCCAGGCGGACGACGTTCTTTATGTACGCGAAAGTCTTTTCTAGGAGAGCGTCATGACGTTAGAGCAGTTTTTCCTGATTCTGATTGCCAGGCGCAAGCTCGTCGGCATCATCTTCGCTTCGATACTCGGTCTGGCACTGCTGGTTACATTGATCATGCCAAATCAATACACGGCGACGACTTCGGTCGTGGTTGACGTGAAATCGCCAGATCCGATTGCCGGTGTGGTGCTTTCCGGCATGTTGGCACCGGGCTACATGACCACGCAGGCCGATATCATCCAAAGTGAGCGTGTCGCGCAGCGTGTAGTCAAGTTGCTCAAGCTGGACGAAAGCCCCAATCTGCGCAAGCAATGGGAATCGGACACCGATGGTCAGGGAACCCTGGTCAGCTGGATTGCCAATCGTCTTGAGCGCAAGCTTGATGTCAAACCATCGCGCGACAGCAACGTGGTCAGCATCAATTACGCCGGCAGTGATCCTGCAATGGCAGCGCAAACGGCCAATGCCTTCGCCCAGGCCTACATCGATACCACCATCGAGTTGCGTGTCGACCCCGCGCGGCAGTATGCAGACTGGTTCGACGGCCAATTGAAGCAACAGCGCGATCGTCTGGAGAAGGCACAGCAAGCCTTGTCCAACTTCCAGCAGCAACACGGCATTGTCGCGACCGACAATCAGATGGACTACGAGACGCAGCGTCTCAACGACCTGTCCTCGCAGTTGACGCAAGTGGAGACGCAGGGAACGGATAGTTCCAGTAAACAGAAGGCGACGAATCCGGAGACTTTGGCCGAGGTTGTGCAAAACCCCTTGATCAATGACCTGAAGCAGGAGCTTGCCAAGCGTGAGTCGAAACTGCAGGAATTGTCGGCCACGCTGGGTGTGAATCACCCGCAGTACCAAAGTGCGCTAGCGGACGTGAACGAGAGCCGGGCACGCCTACGCAAGGAAATTGGTGTCATTGCCGCATCAATTGCGACGTCGAGCAAGGTTAGTACGGCACGTGCGCAGGATCTGCGCGCAGCACTGGAGCAACAGAAAGCAAAGATGCTTGAGTTGCACAAGCAGAGCGCCGAAATGAGCGTGCTGCAGCGTGACGTCGAATCGGCACAAACCGCTTTCGATGCGGTCAGTCAACGTATGACGCAAACACGACTGGAGGCACAGTCGGCGCAGACCAATGTGTCCATTCTCACGCCAGCGACGCAACCGTTGAAGCCGTCGCGTCCGCGTGTGCTGGTCAATCTCGGTGTCGGCGCATTTGTTGGAATGCTTGCAGGGATTGCTGCGGCACTCATCATCGAGCTCGCCCAACGCCGTATTCGCTCGGCCGAATATCTCGGCGAGGTTATCGGCGTGCCCGTGCTTGTTGAGCTTGATTCGACCGTACCGCCCGAGCGGCGGCTTGGCCTGCGCCATCTACTGCCATTCGGCGGTTCGGGCAGACCTGCACTGATGGAGGGCTAGGGCAATGGACATGGATATATTCCCGCGCGAAAAAATCATTACAGGCGAGGTCGTCAAGAACGAGCCTGTGCGGAGTCTTGCCGATTCCGCCATGATCGGTGCCATCCTGGTCGATAGCGGTCGCCTGCGTCCGGAAGACGCAGAGACAGTGCTGCGATTGCAAAGAGAGCGTGGCCTGCGTTTCGGCGATGCGGCCATTGAGCTGGGTTTTGTCAGCGTGAGCGACATCCAGCAGGCTTTGTCTTGCCAATACGATTATCCGTACCTGCAGTCGGGTGATACCCGCGTGAGTGAAACGGTGATCGCAGCGTTCCAGCCATTCAACCGTGTCGTCGAACAGTTGCGCGTACTGCGCAGTCAATTGATGCTGCGCTGGTATGACCCACTGGCCGAATGCAAGACATTGGCAGTCGTCAGTCCTGCTCAGGGTGAGGGGCGCAGTTTCACAGCTGCCAATCTGGCAGTGGTTTTTTCACAGCTCGGTGAACATACCTTGCTGATCGATGCTGATTTGCGCAATCCACGCCAGCATGCGTTGTTTCATCTGCCCAACCAGTTAGGCTTGTCTGCTGTTTTGTCAGATCGTTGCAGTCTCGATCAGGCGATTACACGCGTGGATGGCTTGCGTTCCTTGTCGGTATTGCCCGCTGGCCCGAAGCCGCCCAATCCACAGGAGCTGTTGGCGCGTTCGACCTTCGGTACTTTGTTGAATCATGTGCAGTCGCAATTCGACATCGTCATCATCGACACGCCTGCAGGCAAAGACAATGCCGATGCCCAGACGGTTGCCGCACGCTGCAAGGGCGCACTTGTCATTGCGCGCAAGGACACCAGCACCGCCCGATCAATGCAGCATACGGTGCATGCCTTGCAGCAGAGCGGTGTGCGTGTCGTCGGCGCTGTCATGAACAATGGCTGAGCGGTTGAAGTGATTCGTACGTATTTCACGATGCGTGGAGGTGGCCTATGAATCTCGTTGCGACATCGAATTGGCACCAGCGTTGGCTGAAAACACTGGAACGCATTCGTTGCGTGCTGACGCAAGACGAGCTGGATGAGTTCATGGATCGCCTGGTCCGGCCGGAGCGGCCAACCACATTGGCGTTCGTCAATGCGCATGCAATGAATTGCGTTGCCGCCAGCGAGGATTTCGGCAGTGCCCTGTGGCGTGCCGACATTGTTGTGCGCGATGGTTCCGGCATGTCGATTCTGTTGCGCGCGCTGGAGCGACCGCCGGGCGTCAATCTGAACGGAACAGATTTGATTCCACGCATCGTTGAGCGCTATGCCGGCCAGGGCATTGCCTTGTTCGGGACGCTGCTCCCCTGGCTTGATGAGGCTGCGGCGAAAGTGCGTAATACCCTCGCTCCGGCAAGCTGGGTGACGACACTCGATGGTTTTCAGCCGAGTGACGATTACCTTGAGTGGGCGCGCCGCCACAAGCCGGCATTGATCGTCCTCGGCATGGGCATGCCAAAGCAAGAAAAGGTGGCGGCGCAATTGCGCGATGGCCTCGACTATCCCTGCCTGATTGTGTGTGGTGGCGCGATCATCGATTTCATGGGCGGCCGTGTTCCGCGCGCACCGCTTTGGATACGCGATCTTGGTATCGAATGGGCATTTCGTTTGTGCCAGGAACCGCGCCGTCTGTTCGAACGCTACGTTCTCGGCAATCCCGTGTTTCTGATGCGTTCCATGCGCTTCAGGCGGTGGAGCGGAAAATGGAACAGCAGCACGTAGAACAGAGTCTCGCCACTGAGGCGATCTATGACGAATGTGTGCCGGCTGAGCGTAGTGCGGCCGAGGCACACGCGGATTTTCTCGCGCAGCGCCGTTTCGGTTCGCTCGATGGTCTGCGTGCACTCAGTATTGCCGCAGTCATCTGGCACCACAGCGCACCGGTCTGGGTGTCGAACGCCTTGCTCAAGGCGGGCACACAGGGCGTGACCTTGTTTTTTGCCATCAGCGGTTTCCTGATCACTACCTTGATGTTGCGCGAGCGTCGGCGCAGCGGCAGCATCGATCTCGGTGCCTTCTACATGCGCCGTGCGCTGCGCATTTTTCCGCTCTACTACCTGACGCTGCTGATTTATGTCGTCGTCGTGGCAGCGCTCGAACGACACAGCGAATTCGGCGAGACATTCTTTCGCAACTTGCCGTACTTCGCGACCTACACCAGCAATATCTTCGTACCGCTCGACGGGCGTGTCATCTTCTACTTCTCATGGTCGTTGGCGGCCGAGGAACAGTTCTATCTGCTGTGGCCGCCAATATTGAAGCGTTGCAGCAACCGCGTCGCTGCAGTGTTGCTGTTTGTGCTGGTGTCGATCTGCATCGTCGGGCACTTGTACCGAAATCTGTTCCTGGTGTCGGTGCCACTTGCCATCTTATCCGGTGCGCTGCTTGCGCTTGCGCTTGATGAGCCGCGTGTTTTCTCGCGGCTGTACCCGATCTTCAAAAGTCCGTGGTGCATGGCATCGGCGATACTCATGCTGATTGCCAGTCTTGCCACCCAGCAACCATGGGGTTTCTTCAATTCACTGCTCTGTGTTGTTGTCGTGGCGTGTTGTGTCGTGCGCGAGCAGCATCCGTTGGCATCGCTGTTGGCCTTGAAGCCGGTTGCCTATATCGGCTCCATCAGCTACGGCATGTATCTGCTGCATATGTTGAGCAAAAATCTCGTCGTCAAATTGCTGCACCTTGCGAGCCTGCCGACTGAAGGGCTGCACGTTTTCGTGCTGACGCTGATGATGACAATCCTGGTGGCTGGATTTGTGTTCCGTCACTTCGAGTCTTTCTTCCTCACTCTCAAGTCGCGCTACACGCGCTGATAAATACGCTGATGGAACCGATCGATCACTGGTCAGAATATTGGTCCGAGCATTCGAATCACTCCGACAACCAGGTCAGCTACTGGGCGGATATCAAGGCCGACACGTATCGACAATACGGTCATTTCAGTATGGCCGCCCTGATCAAGGGTTTTCTGCTGCGCCGAAATTTCCGTGTCGTCATCACGATGCGCCTGTGCCAGGCCGCTGCGGCAGCGACCATGCCATGGCGGTTGTGCTTGCCGTTTCTCCAGATATTGCATCGCCTGGCATCCAATGGTGCGTGCATGGATTTTCCCTGGCGAACCCAGATCGGCGGCGGTCTGGCGTTGACGCACGGTTGGGGATTGGTGATCAATCAGACTGCGCAGATCGGCCGTAACGTGACGCTTTTCCATGGTGTCACACTGGGGCAGCGTGACCGGATTGCCGACACGGGTGAGCGTTATGTCGAGTTTCCGGTGATTGAAGACGAGGTTTGGATCGGGCCACACGCCATCATTGTCGGCGGTGTGCGCATCGGGCGGGGTAGTCGGATCGCCGGCGGTGCTTTTGTAAAGGAAAGCATTCCGCCCTATTCGGTGGTTGCCGGCAATCCGGCCGTCATTGTTAAAAGCGGTTGTGTTGCGGACGTGAGCAATCCGGCGGTTTTCGATTAATTCGAAAATGCCGGTCAAGCCTTGGCTATCTCGCGCTTCCGAAAAACCGGCAACAGCATTGCCGACACCAATGCGGAACGCAGGCTGATTCGGTAGGCAAGAAAAGGCAGGAGCACACCGGCCACACAGCCGAGCAAGGCGGCCAGCGTTGGTGTGTCGGTAAGCCGACTCATGAAATAACCGGTGAAACGACCTTGCACATAGCCGTGGAAGATGAAGATGAACAGGCTGGCGACGCCGAGTTGTGCCAATGGCCTGGCGAGAAATGGAACTGCGACGAAACAACATGACAGGCCGAGTGTCATCCGAATGCCGGAGAACGCCATGAGGCTGCTGACAATGATCGAATCGTAGCGCCGTTCGTTCATGTCAAGCGTGTCATGGGAAAACAGATGTAGCGCGACAAACACGACGCTGGCAACAAGCGCCGCACGCAGTCCTTGCATTGGCGTCTGCATCATGATGTTTTTGCTGAAATAACCCGCGATTACGAAGGCTGTACTGACTGGCAGTAAATCGAGACTCCAAGGCAGACCGATGATGTGATGTTCGACATTCGGCAACAGTTCCAACGTGAACGGCGAGTAGGCATGACCGAACCACAGTAACGGTACGCCAAGCAATAGCAGCGCAATGACAAGGAGAATGCTGCCGAATTTTTCCGGCTCGAAGAAGCGCAACAGATAGGCTGCAAGGAGTTGTGCGAGCAGCAGATGCGGCAGGAACCAGAGCGGTGTCCACAAAACAGAGCTGCCGACCGCATAGAATATGCCGAATGCATAGTCGATGCTGAAGGCATAGGTCTGAATCATGTAGGCCGCACCCAATAGCAGAAGCACCACGAAATAGGGCTTGAGCAGTGAATCTGCGCGTTGCTTCAGTATTGTTGCAGGATCTTTTTCAGGGGACAGGAATACGCCAGAGAGAAAAAAGAACAGTGGCAAGTGGAACGAGAAGATGACACGATAAAGCTCGCCCGGATCGTTCTGCACGATGCGATTGTGGCCAAACACGATGAGCACAATGCCCAGTCCTCGCGCAATATCGGCGACAGCGTTGCGTTGGGTATTCATGAGGCAGCGTGAATGGACTGCACCGAATCGTTGAGCCCTGTGGCATAGGGCGTCCATGCCATGTCGAGTTGCGCTTCTGCCCGATGGCTGTCGAGCCGGATCTGCTGGCCAAAAAGATGCAGCAACCCAGGCGGCAGTGGATCTGGAAAACGGCTGCGATCCAGGCCGATGTGGTAGGCAATCTTTTCTGCGATCTTCACGGCTGGGCTGGCGATATACGCATCTGCCTTGACGCGACCGATTCCGATACGACGCAGCGGTACTGCACCGATGGCCAATGCCAGATCTCGGAAGTATTCGTTCCAGCGTGGGCTGTCGGGTGCTGCCAGATTGAATACGGCGGGCTTTCCCGTTTCACGATGGTCGTGAATATTCGGCATGAGATGAATGGCGGCAAGCACTGCGTGACAAACGTCGTCCACATGTACGAGATTGCTCCAGCCGTCGCCTTGCGTACCAAGATCGCCGAGTCGGCCAGCATGTAGCAGGCGCGCGATACGACCAACCCAAAGTTGACTGTCCGGACCGTAGACGCAGCCAGGACGCAGGATGACTGCGTAACCACCAAGATCGACATAGCGTTCGATCTCCTGTTCGGCCAAGCATTTTGCCTGCGCATACCAGCCGAGCTCCGGATCAAGGCGCGCGTCTTCATCCAGTGTGCCTTCCTGCCGGCCGTAGACCGACATGGTGCTGAGATGAATGATGCCGGGGTGCCCCGCGGTCCGTGCTGCATTGACCAGCGTGGTGGCACCATCGGCAATGGACGCCGCATCGCCAGCGACGCAATTGACGACGCAGTCGACATCTGCGAGAGCCACAGCGAGTGCCACTTCATTACGGATATCAAGCCGTATCGCGGCAACACCTGCTGTCGCTGGCTTGCGTCCGCGCGATGCCGATACGGTAACGAGGCCGGGCGTAACGGCCATATGTGCGAGCAGGCGACGACCGATATGGCCTGATCCGCCGAGTACAAGAATTTTCATGCGGCCACTTCTTCCAGAGTGATTGCTTCGGCTTCACTGGCGCTGCTCGTTCTCGCCAAATGGTCTGCCAGCCGTAATGTCATGGCGATGATGGTCAGCGTCGGATTGGCCTGGCTGGAGGTCGGAAACACTGCACTGCCGGCGATGTAAAGGTTCTCGGTCGAATGCACACGGCAATGTCGATCCACGACGCTGCGGCGTGGGTCGTCACCCATGCGCGTGGTGCCGATGTGATGGCCGCCGTAGGCACCGAAGCGCGTCAGGTCGGACTCGAGCGCATCCGTGTCGAAATCCAGTGTGGCTGTTCCGCTGCGTGTGAACTCCTGCTGGAATACCTTGAGCGTCTTCCGCACCGACTCGATATCTTGCGGCAGGTAGCGCCAATCAATACGGACGCGCTGCATACCGAGCGCATCACGGTCGTCGATGAGTGTGATGCGGCTGTCACGGTTGGGAAGCTGCTCGCCGTGGATTTCAAGGCTGAAGCGATTGCTTCGGTTTTTCAGGATGACCGAAGGATATTTACGTTCGGCAAATGTGCGTTGCCGCAACCAATGGGCGAGAAATACCGCCGTGTCTGGGGCATCGCGGAGTACATTGAAAAGATGGCGCGTATAGGTAGTGACATCGGCGTTGCCATCGTTGAGACGCTTGCCATATTCGTAGCTGATGAAATTCTTTGCGAGATAGAGGCAAGACAGAACGCCATTCCTGTGTGCCGGATCGGCGATGCGCGGGAAATGCAGCCGCGCAACCATGTTGCTTGCGCCGATACGCCGCTGCTCATTCGCAGTAAGGCTTAATCGACGCCGGCAGTAGATGCCATCCGATGAAATTTCGTAGCCATGCCGTACTTTGTCGACAGGGCCATGAACATCAAGCGTGCCGACGTTACCGGCAATGTGGCACATATAGTAGCGGCCCACTTGATCGTGTTCATTGCCGATGTCCGATGCCAATAAAAGGCGCGCCGTTTCGATGCCACCCGCAGCGAGTACATAACGATCAGCAGAGACGGTAAATCGATTGCCGTTCAGCGTGGCGATGCGTGCCGAGACGATCCGGCCGTATTCACGGTCAAGGCCGATGCAGTTGGCATTGAGCAGTACTTGTACTGTGCTGGCGAGACGCAGGCGTTTCTCATAGCGCCGGCCGAAATGCGTCGGACAGGAGAAACGTTCGAGACTGTCGGTGCGTACAAGCTCACTGCGAAAGCCGGGGAACATTGGCGCGAAGAGGGTATCGCCGTCGTATTCACAGAGACCGGTTTCGGCCCAGGTATTTGCCTGCGGATACCACGTGGCGATCTCGGTGTAATCGATGGGCCAGCCACTGCCAGGAATCCATGCGCGCGGGACGAAATCGAGAGGGTCGAACGGCATGCAGCGGCCGCCCCAGATGGCAGTCGAGCCGCCGAAGCGGCGCTGGCGATATTTGTCCGGCAGGCTGTGCAATGCATTTGCCAATTCTCCGACATAGAGGGCCTGTGTCGCCTTGTCTTTGTCGTGACCACCGGACTCGATCAATACAACGGACAGGCCGCGCTCGCCCAGTTCAAGTGCCAACGGTATACCCGCTGCACCGCTGCCAACGATGCATATGTCAGCTTCGATGCGGCTGTCCTGCGGGACGTTGTCTGCACTATCGATCATGATCGGGAAATTGCAGCGGGACGGCTGGGGACGGCGGGCTCACTCGAGAGTGCCTGCAGCGTGATCATCGGTGCAGCGGAAATGCCGAATACACGACGATGAATGGCGGCGATATTGCTGAAGAACTGCCCCATTGAGAACTTTGCTTCATAGAGCATGCGACCGTTCTGTTCGAGGCGTTTACGCAGCAAGTCATCGTTGAGTACCTGATGCAGCGCAGTGGCGATGCCGGGCACGTCGCCGGGCGTCACGAAGATTGCGCTGGTGCCATGTTGCAGTGCGAACGGAATTTCACCGACAGGCGTACAGATCACCGCCACGCCGTGCGCCAGTGCTTCAAGAATGACCAGCGGCAAGCCTTCGTCATAGGACGGCAGGATCAGTACATCGGCACTCGCCATGAGTGCAGCGGCCTTGGTTTGGTCAGCCCAACCTTCGAAACGCACGAAGCCGGTAATGCCAAGTTCCTCAGCCAAGGCTTGATAGCGCTCAATATCGCCGCCGCCGGCGAGGCTGACTTGAATATTCCAATCGAGCCCTGGCGTTGCCAATGCATGCAGAAAATCGGATACGCCTTTGCGTTCCGATAAATTGCCAAGAAAGAGTACGCGACGCGGCCTGCCATTCGATTGGATGCGTCGGGTTGCGGTGGGCGCCGGAACGCCGTTGTTGACGACTTGAACCTTGTTCGGCGGCACGCGTAATTCCTCGGTGACGAATTCGCGGGCGGCGTTGCCGAGGACGATGCAGTGCGATGAAAGCGCGAAAATTCCACGCGTCAGTGCCTGCAACGGTGCCGGGAGTTTCCGGTAGAAATGATGCAGTTGCGCCGCATGCAGATGCAGGACTACGGGTATGCCAAGCAGGCGCGCAACCACGATCATCGCACCCTTGCGGAACAGACTCAGGCGTTCAGCCATGTTGACGTGAACCCCCGCCAAACGACCACTGATTCGGCCTGAAACCAGGTGCCCAAGGGCTTGCATCAATACCCATAAAGAACCGAGTGCGCTGCCGCCGCCGCGCGTATCAAGCGGCAGTAGTTGTGCATGCTGCGTCGCCAGTTTTTGATTCTGGATCAGATATTCGGCCACCCTGAACATGCCGCCGCCCATGGGTGTCCACGGACAGGCAACGTAGATGAATTTCTCTGCGTATACGGATTTACCGTCGCGTCGCCGTTTGAAGTAGTTCAACATCGGTTGCTCCAGAAATAGCCAGGACAGGAAACTCGCCAGCGTCACTGCGGCAACGGTGGCGACGATGATGGGCGCGGGATGGGTGACCGATGCCGCAGCCAGCAACGCCACCGTGCCTGGAACGACAAGGCTGTGCGACAAATAGGTTGAGTAGGAGATGTCACCGAGAATGCTGAAGCGCCGCAAGAATTCACTGTGCTGGAATGCAGATTCAAGATGAATGGCCCCAATGACCAGCAACGCCGCACCAAGACCGCGTGTGAAGAAGCGATCAAGCCAGAAGGGCAGTTCACCGGGAATCATCAATGCAATGCCAATGATGGCCAACAATACGGAAGTGCTTGCACTGAGTTTCTGATACTGAAAATGCTGCGCAATCAGCATGCCGAGCACGAACTCGAACAGTAGGGATTGTGCGTAAAAGGCGAGTGCGACACTGTGCGGAAATACACGACCGGCAACGTAGAGCAGGGCGAAAATGCTTGTGCAAAAAGCAGCGCGCGGCAATTTGAATGCAATGGCGGCACTAAAAACCACGTAGAAAAGCATTTCAAAATTCAGCGTCCAGCCCACCGGCAGAATCGGTTGTACCAAACCCCAAGGACTCAGCATCGGGATGAAGAAGAACGATGCGAGTACATGACTGAATTCGAGACTGCTGCGTAATGCCAATGCGGGTACGACGACGACCAAGGCGATCTTGAGCAGGAGATAAAACCAATACAGCGGCACGATGCGTACGATGCGTCGCCACATGAATTGCCTGGCGTTGCCGAAATTGCTGCTTAACCTGTCGCTCGGCGGTGCGGCGGTGATTGTCATGACGAAGCCGCTGATGACAAAGAAAATATCGACACCAAGCGAACCGATATTCCAGATGCCAAAGCCATGCAGTGCGGGGATGCGCAACGTCATTGCTTCCGTCGTGTGCATCAGTACGACCAGCAGCGCAGCGACGAAGCGCAGCAGTTGCAGGCTGTAGAGATGGTGTTTCATACCGGTGCATCCGCCCGGAAAATCAGGCGAAGTGCCTGATGAAATGGAAGTTCCGGTCGCATCAGGCGTTGTCCGGAATGGCGCGCCCCTTGTTCCAGTTGCGCCGCCAGATCGGGCTTGTTCACAATGCGTTGCAGGGCTGCCGCGAGCGCATCGACATCGTTGGCTGGATAGAGCAGGCCGTTGATGCCGTCTTCCACCAAATAGGGAAACGGCCCGTAGTCGGGGGCAACGACGGGTGTGCCGACGTAGAAGGCTTCCATCGCAGTCTTGCATCGGCCTTCCGGAAAGCGTGATTGCGAGGGCGTGACGACGGCGGTGGCATGATGCATGTGCGAAAACACCTCGTCGTGTTCGAGCGAACCCAACAGGCGTACGTGATCGTTCAGGCCAAGCGACGTAATCTTCGCTTGCAGCGCAGTTACCGCGCCGCCGCTGCCGATGTAGTGCAATTGCAGTCGGTGTCGATCCGGCAGGCGCAGAAATGCTTCGAGCAGGTCGAGAGCGCCCTTGTCTTCTTCGATGCGGCCGACGTAAAGCAGTGTCTTGACCTCATTTTCAATGCCCTGGTTTCGTTTCTCGGGAAAGCCCGAGATCAATTGGCGTTGCGTTGCGGAAATGCCGTTGTTGTATTCAATCAATTTGCCTGGCGCGGTACCGAGCTTTAGTGCCTCATCGCGGACGAAAGGGCCGTGCACCACGACTTTGTTGGCCAGTCGGCACATGATCGCGTTTGAAAAGCGATAAGCACGCGAAACCGATTCAATCGCGTTGTGCCCGAAGAATACGAATTCGGCACCGCAGAGTCGTGCCGCAAGCAGCGCGACCAGGGCAATCGGGCCATCGAGTCCGCAAAGCACTCGCTGTGGACGGAATCGCAATGTATCGATAAAGAAATCGAAAGCACTCGTGCAGAACGCGAGTCGCCGCCGCAGCCGATTGACTGCAAGCGGGCGCAGTGGATATTCGACGGCGCCGAGTTTGTCGTCGCCCCAGTGCGCATCGTGTTCCCCGAAGGTGACAAGGCGAAGCCGGCCTTGATCCAGATGATGCAATACGGCAAGTAGATATTGGTCTGGCCCGCCATCGATCAGGATGCCCTTGCGCGGAAAAAGGCGCATGGCTTCCTCGACGGCTTGCCCGCCCTTGATGTAGAGGATGTTCATGATTTGGCCTCACGCAGGTTTCCCAGTTTGTTTGGGCTGCTCGATTCGTCGGGGGTGTTTGGCTGCGCCTGCTTTCCGGTGCGCCGCGAAAACAGGTCATTGAGCGTCTTGCGTGCTGGTTTTTCGATCAAGTGATACGACAGCAATCCCGCAATCACGGCGGCAGCGAGCATGGGCAAAGGGAAATGTGCCGAAACGTCGGAATGGAAAAACGGTTGCTGATAGAGATAAAGCGAGAACGACGCCATACCTGCGTAAACCATTGGGCGCGATGCGAGAAATTTCTGGGCGAAGTCGGGCAGCTTTTCAATATTGGCCATGCAGAGTGCCAGCAGCGTTGTGCCCAGCGTGTATTTGATGCAATCGCTTACCGGATATAGCGAAAGAGAGAGGGCCATGACGAGTAGCAGGATCAGCGTACGCGCGTTCATCCATGTGAAGTATTGAGGCCGTTCCTGCATCAGGCAATGGAAGGCACAACCGAGCAGAATGGCGCCAGCACGTGTGTCGGTTCGCCAGTAAACGTCGTAATAACCACCGCCTGTCGTGAGCGTCAGCCAGATGCCGTGCACCATGCAGAGGAGGGCGAGCACGATGCAGACTATCCACGGCATGCGGCTGTAAGGCGCTTTAGTATGGTTGTTATGGAAGTAGGCCAGTAGCAGTGCCACCAGGCTGAGTACGATGTAGCTGTGTTCTTCGATGCATAACGACCAGAGATGATCGAAATTTGCATCCCCGTAGCCAGGCAGCTGAAACAGATAGTTGTAGGTGAAGGTTGAGGCAGCGAACAAGGTTTTTTCGGTGACGCCGAAATGCAAACCGGCGAACAGAGACAAACTCGCCAGGATGGCGATGTAGCTGTAGAGCGCCGGCGCAATCCGGCTGAACCGGCGCCAATAGAAACGCGACAATTTTTCGCGGCGGACAAAAAGCAGTTCACCCATCAATCGGCCCGACAGGACGAAAAACAATTCAACACCAAGCCGGCCGGCATTGAAAAATGGCAGCGAGATGAAATGGCCGAGTAGCACCAGAATGATGGCCATGCCGCGCCATCCATCAAGAATGCTCAGGCGTCGCAGGGAATGAGCGGATTGCACTGTGTGCGCGCTCGACGTTGCGGAAGAAGACATCAAGCGGTACTCCCGCCGGCTGGAATCTCGAGCGATTCGACAGGTGCCTGTGGCGATTTTTGGGGGCGGAGGAAGCCGCGAATCAGGCCGGCACCGTTGATCAGCCAGGACAGCACCGAATACACGGCCTTGGCAATCGAACGTTTACGCACGTACATGAAGACAAAGGGGGCGGCTGCCAAGGGCAGGAACAAGGCGATACGCCACGACACCGGAACAGGCAGCAACAGGCAGATTGCAAGTGTCGCAACCCATATCAGGATGCCGAGATAAATTCTCAATTCACGCAGGCCGGCAATCGCCAGGCGCAGGTGCGGCTGGCCGAGTGCCGCGCGCAGCAATTCACCCAGACCGAAGATGTACTGGCTCTTCCAGCGACGCAGCAATAACTGGTAGTGCGGCGTGTCGTGTCCGTAGTGATGGACGGCCGGCATGGGCAGTCGCCACAGTTTCCAGCCGCGCACACGCAGGCGGACGGCGAGATCGAATTCCTCGTAGCTGTGGAGGTTTCGATTGGAGAAATAGCCGCTCTGTTCTATCGCCGTATGCCGATACAGGCCACCCATGTCGAGGCGATCGACTTCACCCGGCTGCATGTGGCCCGCATGGCGTTCCATGCGTGAGAGATATTCGAGGCTGTCGAGGTTCTTTTCGATGACCTGGCCGCCGACGCCGGCAATCTCTGGATGCCGATCCATGAAATGCACGGCCTTTTCGACGAAGCCTTCGAGCATTTCCATGTCACCGTCGAGAATGTAGATGAATTCGCCGCGTGCCTGCTGGTAGCCAAGCTGCGGCCCGATGCCGCAGCAGCGTTCATGCGGATGACGCAGTTGAACGATGCGGATTGGGTAGCGCGAGGCGATTTCGACGGTACGGTCAGTCGAGCACGAGTCGGCGAGGATGACTTCGCCACCGACGGTGCGGATGGCAGCCAGTGCCGTTTCGATGGCACGCGCGATATGCGCCTCTTCGTTGAGTGCCTTGATCACAACGGAAACGCAGCAGTTGATATCCATGATCAGGCTCTCAATGTGGTGACGTTGTCGAGATGCACCTCGCGATGTTCATCGTGGTCTTCGTCGAGTTCCGTCTTGCGCATGATGATGCGGGCGGGTACGCCGACTGCCAATGCACCCGCGGGCACGTTGTCGAGGACGACGGCATTGGCGCCGATTTCCGCGTCGTTGCCAATGCGAATACGGCCGAGCAGCTTGGCGCCGGCACCGATGCTGACGCGATCGCCGATGCTCGGTGCGCCGAGCGGGTCATCCTGCCGACGATTACCGATCGTGACGCACTGCCGCACGATGCAATCGTCACCCAGTTGTGCACAACCGTGAATGACGATGCCGCCTGAGTGCTCGATGATCAGACGGCGCCCGATTCGTGCCGATACGCCGATTTCGATGCCGCAGATGATTTCGGCGAGTTTGGCCAGCACGATATGGATCACGCCAAGCGGAATGCGAATCCAGCGGCTGGAAAAGCGATAGCGCAGGTGTCCGAAGCGATAGGCCTGTAAAGCCCAGAAACCAAGGGATAGAAGTCCTTCACGCGCTACCTTGAGATCTTCGAAGAAGCTCATGTCGTCCTCCTCATTGCATCAGGTAACGGCGCTGCTTGCGCCAGGTTTGCCATTGGCCGATCCACGGCGCCGGCACCAGCGTGCTCATGAACAATGAGCTCCACCAGCGCTTCGTGTGCCATGCATTCGGCAACACAGACAAAAGCCGTCGTAGTGAATGCGTGCGCCGCCCCGAAATGGCGTCTTGTCGTGCCTGCGTGATGTAGTGCTGAGCAACGAGTCGCAGCGTGGATTTACGCAAGCGGTCGTGGCGTGGGCGAGCAAGGGCGCGTTGGCGCATGCGCTCGAAACTGATGGGAATCAGGTTGCTGCGATTGCTGCCGATCAATCCACTGCGCACGGCGTTGCGATAAACACTGATCGGTTGTTCGATCAACACAATGTCATGCGATTCGCCAAGACGGAACCAGAGATCGGTGTCTTCACCAAACGATTCCCCGGGTGGAAAGCACGGCTGCATTGTATCGAGCAGTGATTTCTTCACGATGATGGAGCCGGTGAAGAAGGGAATACCACGCATCCAGCGCGTCGGCAGATCGTGAATGATTTCGTAGCTGAGCGTCGGTATCGGCCATGGATCGATCTTCCAGTCGCTCGTATCCGGAATCGATTTGAAGCGAGCGGCGATGATTTCCGCTGCCGGGTGATCGCGCATTGCACGTGCGAACGTGGCAAGACAGTCCGGATGAAGCCAGTCGTCGGCGTCGAGAAAGCAGACCCATTCGCCGCAAGCGAGTTCGATGCCGCGATTGCGTGCAACCGAAACGCCAGCATTGGGTTGTTCGATCAGGTGTACGTGTGCATCGGCACATTCGGCGACGATCTCGCGGCTGTTGTCGCTGGAACCGTCGTCAACAACGATGATCTCGAAAGCGAAATCGTTGTCGCCAACGTGTTGCGCCAACGCCGAGAGCAAGGTCTCGCGAACGTAGGCGGCCTTGTTGTAGAGCGGAATGACGATGCTGAATTTCATGGGCTTGTCTGCAACGTGCTTGCGGTTGCGCCTGTTGTCGGTGTGGCTGAGTTCACGGGCGTTGTTGTGGCTGTTGCTACGGAATTTTTGACCGCACTGGTTGTGTTGACTGTCCTGTGCTTCAGGCTGTACGCAGCAAGCAAGATCAGCAGCAGCAATTGATTGACGAACTCGGGGCCGTATCCGTTCAAGGTCAGCGGCACTTCGCTGACGGCACGCAGGCCGATGGCAACGAAGAGCGCAAGCGTCAACCCGCGGCTGGCGGCGGCATGCCTGATCGACAGAATGAGCAGGTTGACCAGGTAGATGGTGAGTGCGATGGCACCGACCAGCCCGGCGCGTGGTAACAAGTCCATGTACTGGTTGTGGCCGTGCGTCGCATTGGGCAGACCGATGCTGAGGCGATAGGACTCATCGAGGAAGCTTGGGCCATAGCCGAAGATCGGGTTGCGCAACCATTCATGCCAGGCGACCGACCAGATGATGTCGCGCCCCGTCAGTGAAGTGAGTTGTGCACCTTCGTCGCTGTTGAGGAAGTGATCGATGCGATCACCCAGATGGCCGAACAGGGCTTGTCCGGAAACGAGCAATGCCATGAGCAGGATGCCGAGCAAAAGCGTGATGGCCAGTTGCGGGCGCGCGGCATCGGTAAGCCTGGCGCGCAGCGCAGGACCATGTTGTATGACGTAGATGGCAGTTGCGCAGAAGAAGAACGATACCCAGCTGGTTTTTGACTGAGCGAGGAAGAGCGTAGCCAGTCCCAATGTCCATGCCGCAATGTTGACGCGGCGATTGGCATAGGGGCGGCCCCAGACAAAGAGCAGCGCCAGTTGGGCCAACATGCCTTCTGCCACGGCGTGCGGTGCGAGGCCGGCAAAGCGTGGCACGCCGTGCAACAGCCCCTGGGTGTAGTTGCTGTCGAGCACGATGTTCGGATGCGTTGGCAACAAGGCATAGCCGGCAAGCAAAAACAGGAACAGAGAGTTACGTGCCGTGTCCATGGTGAGTTCGGCATCCCGCTCGGATAGCAGGAGTGCTGTCACGCCAATCAATAGCGAGTAGAAGCGATCATGACTAAAGCCTGGATGCGCCGACAGGAACATCGGCAGGAAGATGCTGCAGAACCAGAAGAAGATGAAGCTGCCGGTCAAGGCCGGTGCGTTGCCAAGAAAAGAGCCGGGCTTGCTGAAGTGATGAACGAGCCGTTCGATGGTGACGCCAAGGATCAGCATCGTGCCGATGCGCTGGCCCCAGGCTGAAATCGGGTCCCTGACGAGATCGCCGCTCAGAACGAGATCACCACCATTGAAGGCAATCGAGCGATCCGACATCGCAACGATGAGGCCGTTGATGATCAGGATGGACGGAATCACCCAATGGAAATAACCATGCTGGCGCGAACTTGTGAATTGCGACGTTGCCACCACGGCGGCGACGCAGGCGAGCGCGGCAGCAGCGGCGAATGGAATGGCAACGAAACCGGATATCCAATCAGTCATGCGGTGCGCTCCTGCATCGACGACGCACCACGGCGCAATGCCGGCACGAAGCGGATCAGCATGTTGTGTGTGTCGTTACCGAGCCAATAGGGACGCAGCAGGACGATGCCGGCAAGCAACGCCAGAACAAATGTGCTTCCGGCGACCAAGGCGAGGAATGGATGGCCACCCGTCATCCACGTGCCAAGCCACGCGACTCCCGCTGCAGGCAGCGATAGCAATGCGCCGCGCAGCATGGGTGAAATCGCCGTATTCAGCGGTATTTCAAGCGCGCGGAAGGCTGCAATGCACATGCAGGCACCCCGTGCAGCGACGATTACGCCTGTTGTGATTGCCACGACATGTATGCCTTTGCCAGCCAACGCGAACAGCGCACCGATCCCGATGATCAGGATCGGCAATTGCAAGCCGGCCTCCTGATGCTTGCGTTCGGTATGCCAGAGAATCGGTGTGGACAATCCCCACGCAATGAAGGCTGGCGTGGCGAGGAACAAAATGGCAAGCACTGGTGCCGTGCCGCTCCAACGTTCGCCATAAAGCAGGGCGACGATGCTGGGTGCCATGACGGCGAGAAACACGAAGGCAGGCAGCAACAACACCCAGATGGTGGCGAAAATCTGGCGGTAGGCAGTGGCCAGTCGTGCACGTTCTGCCTGCAGCTTGGCACCCGCGGCGAGTAGCACGGATTGCAACGGACCGATCAGCAGGGTGTTCGGCATGGTCGCGAGGTTGTAGCCGGCCGTATAGAGACCGACGGCGTGTGCGTTGATGACACGGCCGATGACGATGCGGTCGACGTTGTTGAGTAACCAGTTGACGATGTTGGTGACAAAAACCGTGCTGCCGAAAGAAAAGGTCTGGCGTGCACCGCCGAACCACAACAGCGGTTTGAGCGAATGCGGTTGCAGCCAGTAGCAGGCGAGCATCAGCGACGTGAGTTGCACCAGCCACGCGGCGACCAGCGAATACACACCGACGCCGTTCAGGGCAAGTGGAATGCCGACGACGAGATAGCCCAGTGCGTAGCTGAGCATCTGCATCACACCGTATGCCTTGAATTCGAGATTGCGTTGAATCAGGTTTGCCGAAGTTGCGGTCGCTGAACTGATGAGGCAAGCCAGCGACAGCCATTCAATGACTGGTTCGACGCGCGGCTCCTTGAAGTAGATCGAGAGCGCGGGGGCGGCGAGATATATGCACAGCGAAGCCAGTCCGCCAGCGATCAATTGCCAGGTGAAGACAAAGCGCACGTCGGCGGGACCAATTTCCGGTTGTTGCATCAGGTTGCGCGCGAAGCAGGCGCTGGAGAAGAAGGCGCCAAAGGTGTAGACGATCATGCCGAGACCGAACAGGCCATAACTGTCTGGCCCAAGCAGCCGTGCGAGTACGACCTGTGCTGCCAGTTGCAGCAGGAAGCGTCCCAGTGTCAGCACCGTGCTCCATTTCACCGCACTGACGCTGACGTTGCCGAGGCTGTATGTCGTGTTCATCGCCGCTGCGTTGTTCGCCATCTGCTTTGTTCGTACCTGGTTTGTTCTGCCCGTTTTGTACCGCTTGCTTGTCTCTCTTGTCTCCGTGCCCTGCCGCATGTTTGCGGCCTTGCTGGTGCAGGCAGATATTTGCCTTGTGAGGAAATGCGTGCAATAGGGTGAATGGCCTAATGGCTTGTGGCACCAAGCTGTGCTTTAGTTGTCACTACAGTTTTCAAAGCGGTTTTGCATATGCTTTTTCAACTTTGAGTTTTCAGTTTTTCTTTTTTATTTTCTCGAGGTGTGCCATGTCCGAACACCGTTCTCATCGTTTGTTTTTTCTGATTTTTGGATGCTTCGCCGCGCTTTTATCGCCCCTGACGCTGGCGGCATCAACGTCGATCCCTGTGTCGATATTCGATCCGGTGACGCAATGTCGCTCGGTATCAGCGCAAACATGCAGAATCGCGCAAGAACTGGGACGCGGAATCAATCTGGGCAACATGCTGGATGCACCACGTGAAGGTGACTGGGGCGTACGTCTCGATCCGGCGTATATCGACAAGGTGGCGACGGTATTCAAGACCGTGCGCATTCCCGTGCGCTGGACCAATCATGCAGCGCCGACTGCCGATGCAACGCTGGATGAAACCTTTGCCAAGCGCGTGGATTCAGCGGTCGACGCGGCACTGGCCAAGGGCATGTATGTGATTCTCGACGTGCACCACTATGATCAATTAACGGGTGATGCGCTGATGCCGAATGAATTTCCGGTGGCAGACGACGTGGTGGAGACACGCCTGATCAACATCTGGAAACAACTCGCCTTGCGCTACCAGAACCGGTCTTCGCATCTGATCTTCGAACTGTTCAACGAGCCTCACGGCAAGCTTGAAAAAAACGATACCTGGAATCCCTTGCTGGCCCAGCTATTACCGGTGGTACGTACCAGCAATCCGACGCGTGTCGTCATGGTGGGTGGTGTCGGTTACAACAGCGTGGCCGGTCTGGCCAAGCTGCAGTTGCCGCCGGATCGCAACCTGATCATCACTTTCCACAATTACGATCCCTTCAACTTTACGCATCAAGGGGTGAGCTACATGCCCATCTTTCCTGCCGGTGTAACGTGTTGTGATGCCACGCAGCGCAAGCAAATCGACGATGCGTTCGCGGCCGCGGTGCAGTGGAGCAAGGCCAATGGCTATCCCATTCATCTGGGTGAGTTTGGTTCACACATGAAGGCCGACATGGCTTCGCGCGAGGCCTATACGCGCATCGTTCGCGACGATGCAGAGCACTATGGCATCGGCTGGACCTACTGGGAATTCGCTTCCACTTTTGGCGTTTTCGATCCGAAGGCAGGCATGTGGATTGAACCGATACGTCGCGCCTTGCTCGATTAGTGCCGGTCGGGTTCTAGTCTGATCAGGCTATTTGTTGTGTGGAGTGACGCCCATACACTGCCTGCATGGCTGCAACGCAAGTACATATGCAGCCGCATCGTGTTCATCAAACAGAGGTTATGAATGGCAAAGGGAATGATTCTGGCCGCAGGACAAGGTACGCGTGTGCGGCCACTTACCAAGGATTGGCCGAAGCCGATGGTGCCGATTCTCGGCAAGCCGGTGATGGAATATCTGGTCGAACATCTGGTGCATTACGGCATCACCGACATCATGGTGAATGTGGCGTATCACCATCGCAAAATCGAAGAGTATTTCGGCGATGGCCGACGCTGGGGTGCGAACATCGGCTATGCCTTCGAGGGCATGAACGACCACGGCGACATCGTGCCCAAGCCCAAAGGCTCTGCGGGTGGGATGAAAGCGATCCAGGAATTCAGCGGCTTCTTTGATGAAACCACGCTGGTGCTGTGCGGCGATGCCATCGTCGATCTTGATCTCGGCGCCGCACTGTTCGAGCACACGCAGAAGGGCGCAGTGGCCAGCGTGATCGGTCTCGAAGTGCCGGAAGATCAGGTGCACAACTACGGCATCGTCGTGTCGGATGCCGATGGCCGCGTGCAGAGCTTCCAGGAAAAGCCCAAGGCTTCGGAAGCCAAGTCCAACCTCGCGAGTACCGGCATCTACATCTTCGAACCTGAAGTGCTGGATCTCGTGCCGTCAGGCGTTGCATTCGACATCGGCAGCGAACTGTTTCCGCTGATGGCGGAAAGCGAGATGCCGTTCTACGTGCAGAACCGTTTCTTCAATTGGATCGACATTGGCCGCGTCACCGATTACTGGTCGGTACTGCAGCGCGTCTTGAAGGGTGAAGTCGCGCAGATGGATATGCCGGGCAAGGAAATCAAGCCCGGCATCTGGGTTGGCCCGAACACGCGCATCAATTGGGACAGTGCCAAGATCGTCGGCCCTGTCTATATCGGTTCAAGCGTGCAGATCGATGCCGGCTGCTCGGTCATTGGCCCCGCCTGGATTGGGCACGGCAGTCATCTGCGTGCCGAGGCCAAGGTCATTCGTAGTGTGTTGTTCGAATACACCCGCATCGGCGAAGGCATGACCTTCGACGAAATGATCGTGTCGCCGCGCTACTGCGTGAACCGCAAGGGTCAGACAACGTATGTGGGCGACGACCGCACGGAATTACGTTGGGGTGATGCGCGGGGTTGAGTGGCTTGATGAGCGAAGGGGCAGGATGGATGCGTACTTCGCATCTGTGAACGATTTGTGAAGCCAATCACATCAATCTCTAGTCCGTTCGGACCGACACTGCTTCTTCTTTTTTCACTTTCCTCCACGCGATGCGAAAAACGCGTCGATAGACATCATTCACACCCTGTTTGCGTAGTCTGGGCGGGCTATTTCTAAACGTTGGCTGAATCCTTAGCATTCGTCCTGTAGTTTCTTTTTCCTGCAGGAGACGCAGCATGGAAATCAAGCCTTCCCTGAGAGTGATTGAATTCGCTGCGCTGCTGGCGGCTGCCAGCGTGGCGCATGCGGCAGATGCAGACGTTACGAGTTTGGATGCGGCGATGCCGGGCGCCAGTTTTTCCAGGACGGCTTCGGCTCAACGACTGGATGTCTTCACGGATGACAATGGCTTTTCGTTGTTGACGCGCGACGATGGTTCTTTGCAACGTTCCCTCACACCGGATGATGGATTTGTGGCGCTCGGTGATCTCGCACCCAGAGTCTTTTCCAGCTTCACCAATACCCTGGTTGGTTCGACTTACAGTGCATTGAGCAGGGCATCTTTGTACGTTGGTCTGGCTGCGTCCGTTGACGATGGTGGTGCTCAAGTTGCCGAGGTTGATCAGAACAGCACCGTTCTACCGTTGTCATCGCTGTCGCTTGTACCCGCTAATCACGGCAAGACCAGCCTCGCGACCGCCATGTCGGAGCCGCAGGGGTATGCGATGTTCCTGGCTGGGCTCGGCATCATGGGCATGGTGGTGCGTCGTCGTTCGCGCAGTTTCTAGAAAATTGCAAACCCGCCGACGCTGGAAGCGTCGACCTCGCTTGCACCCAACAAAAAACCGGCAGAAGCCGGTTTTTTGTTGGGTGGTGTACTCGATTGTTGAGCGGCTACTGGCCGCGCCAATTTGAATACGTCTCCAGCACGGCGGGTACATAGCGCTGCGTTTCGGAATACGGCGGCATGCCGTTGTAGCGATCAACAGCGCCTTCACCGGCGTTGTAGGCCATGAGAGCCAGGTCGATGCGCTGGTTGTAGCGATCAAGCAATACGCGCAGGTAGCGTGTACCGGCCTTGATGTTGGCGCGCGCCTGCATTGGATTCTTTACACCGAAGCGTTGCGCGGTTTCCGGCAGCAATTGCATCAGGCCGATGGCGCCCTTGTCGGATACGGCATCTGCACGATAGTCAGATTCCACATGAATCAAGGCATGCACGAGCACTGGGTCGAGCTGGTTCGCGCGTGCTGCCGCTTCGATCTCCCTGGCATAAGGCCTGTCGGCCAATGCGGCCGGTGTTGCCGGGAAGTAGCGCGTGTCATTCAGCGTATGCAAGCGATAGTCGGCAGCGTTCTGCAAATGCAGCTTGTACGGATTCGATTCGCCGCAGAGTGCTGAGAGCGGCAGGCAAAGCAAGAGCCCGAATGCTGCCGTTTCAATACGCATACTGATCTTTGAACACGACGCCGACGGTCATGAGGATGATCTTGAGATCGAGTATGAGCGACCAGTTGCGCAAATAATCGATGTCGTATTCGATGCGCGCGGCCATTTTGTCGACTGTTTCCGTTTCGCCGCGCAAGCCATTGACTTGTGCCCAGCCGGTGATGCCAGGCTTGGCCTTGTGACGAACCATGTAGCCTTTGATCAGCTTTCGATACATCTCGTTGTGTGCAATGGCATGCGGGCGCGGTCCGACGATACTCATACGCCCCTGCAACACGTTGATGAACTGCGGCAGCTCATCAAGCGATGTCTTGCGCAGGAAGCCGCCAATGGGGGTTAGGCGTGAGTCGTTTTTCTGCGCTTGCTTCACGATGGCGCCGTCTTCGCACACTTTCATCGAACGGAATTTGTAGACGAGAATTTCCTCGCCATCGAGGCCGTAGCGGCGCTGCTTGAAGATGATCGATCCGGGCGACGTGAGCTTGACCGCAATGGCAACAGCCAACAGGATCGGCGAGATCAGCGTGAGAATGCCCAGCGAAATGACGATGTCGCTGGTGCGCTTGATGGCGCGGTTCACTCCGATGAAAGGCGTTTCGCAAACCGAGACGACCGGCATGCGCGCGACGTGCGTCATGCGTCCTTGAATGATGTCGGTGACGAAAAAGTCCGGCACGAAGTAGATGGATGCGGTGGTGTCGCGCAGACCGTCGAGTACCGCAAGGATGCGCGGCTGCGATGCCATTGGCAGGCAAAGGTAGATCAGCTGTATGTGATGTTCTTTCACGTAGGCCGGGATGTCGCTGAGTCGGCCGCAAATGGGTTCGCTTGATGCCGTGATGCGCTCGCCGGGACGGTCATCGAAGAAACCGACGATATCGATGTTGTCGTAGGCGCTTTTGGCAATTCGCCGTGATAGCTCGGCACCTTGCTCATTGAGACCGACGATGATGGCGCGGCGACGGATGCCCTGCATGCGGACCAGCGCCGGCATCGCCCAGCGAAAGCTGAAGTTGGCGAACATCAACGCGGCAGGCATCAGCCACAGCAACGCGAAAATGGCACCCGATGGAAACTGGCTGAGCGAGTCGGTTGCGTAGCCGAGCAGCAGGAGCAGGGCGGCGACTGTGTAGCAGGACGCGAGAATGTCCAGCGTGTTGTGGAGGAGCGACTCCTGCATGCGTGCCTTGCCGGGAAACAGCAGAGCGAAGACGAGCAGGGAGAGGATGAAGTAGGGATGGCTGAGCTCACCTTCGTACCAGAAGCTCAGTCCCCAGATCGTCAGCATGAGGACAGTCGGTTCCAGCAAGGCTTCGACGAGCTGGGTCAGATGGTCGCGGCCGATGTAAAGGTCGCTGACTGCTCTCGCAGCGGGAGATAGTTTGATTGCAGGCATCTGGAAAACCCTTGGGGATAGGGAGGTGCTGTCCGTTACATCTTGGCCAGCACAGCCTGTTTGGAGACGGCTTGGGCGCGATTACAGACGTTCAGCTTCTTGAAGATGCGTTGCAGATGGTTCTTGACGGTGAATGCGCTGATGTCGAGGATCTGACCGATTTCCTGATTGGTCTTGCCCAACCCGACCCAGTGCATGATTTCGGATTCACGATCGCTGAGATCCCAGGTGGGTTCATCGTCTGCCGTGTTGCCGTTGATTCCATTGAGACCGATGAGCTTGGTTTCTGCTTCGGTCTGGGCGGTGTAGTGATGCTGCTCCGGCAGCAGATGGATCTGGCGGAAAGCTGTGTCGATGTAGGGCAGGAGAAAGCGCAGTGCGTCGCGGGTGCGTGTGTTGCCAAGATCGGTCGGACCGAGAAAGACATACAGGCAATCGTGATTGCCGCGTTGATCCTTGATGCCATGCACGAGTCCGCAACGCATGCGGGCAATGGTGCTGTTCAGGATCGGACTGACCAACTGGTTGTTGTAGAAGCCCTCTTCAGTCTGGATGGTGTAGGGCATGAAATCGCTTTCTTCCCAGCGTTCGAACAAGGTGCCCAGAAAAGGCACGAGTGCCTTGTCGTCAAAGGCGTCCGTGCGCATGCCGCTCAAGGGGGAAACGATGTCGTGACGGACCAGACCCAGGGAAAAGTCACCCCATGCGGTGATCAGGATGTCGTGAGGGATGAAACGCTGCACCTGGTTCTGCAGCCAGTTGAACAGTTCGAAGTGCCTTTTGATCGTGGTGGATTCCTGGACCAGGTTCAGTAAAGGGCTGAGTTCGGTAACCGAAATGCTCGACAAAAAGTTCATAGCGGGCTTGTCCTTTAATAAGAATGCTTGTTAGACGAAAGCATCTAACGCAGTTCAATGAATTATTTTTGTACTGAGGACCCCTTTAAGTATTTTGCAAGGAAAAGCCAGCAAGGCCAATCGATTCTGTTGATCAAAACCTAAAAAAAGCTTTTGTAACAATTGGTTAACTTGGGTTTGTCTAGTCCATTCGGACTACAATATGCACAAATTACTCATAAGCTTCTCGCAAGCTTTTTCCGTTAGGCTGTCAATATGAAAATACTGATCGTTGAAGACGACCTTCCTCTGGCTGAAGGACTTGCAGGTGCCTTGCGCACGTCAGGTTACGAGGTCGAGCATGTGTCCACGGGTGCCGACGCTTTGTCAGTTTGCAAGGCACGTTCCTTTTCCCTGATCGTGCTGGATCTCGGCCTGCCCGACATCAGCGGTTTCGATGTGTTGTCGCGCATTGAGCGTTCGCGTCAGGGCGCTGTACTGATCTTGACCGCACTCGACGGTGTCGATGAGCGCGTGCGCGGTCTTGATCTTGGCGCCGATGACTACATGAACAAGCCGTTCGCACTGGCCGAATTGGAAGCCCGCGTGCGCGCACTGCTGCGCCGTGTCGAAACGAGCGAAGACACGCGTGTGCAGATCGGCAAGCTGTGCGTGGATATCGTCGGCAAACGCGCCTGGGTAGGTGAGGATGCGCTGGACCTGACCGCGCGCGAATGGGGCGTACTGGTGCAATTGCTACGCCGTATTGGTCTGGTGGTGAGCAAGCAGCAATTGCAGAACGCCATCCAGAATTGGGACGAATTGCTCAGTGACAACGCGATTGAGGTTTACGTGTCGCGCCTGCGCGCCAAGCTGGTGGGTAGTGGTGTCACCATCCGTACGCTGCGCGGCTTCGGGTACATGATTGAGGAGCCGAAGGCT
>DATJJR010000014.1:0-18368 GCA_035492055.1 Rhodocyclaceae bacterium
AGCACTGGCAACGAGTAGATGCAGATAGGCCTGTTCGTCGGCGATCCACAACAAGACCGAGGCCGCAACAAGCAAAACAGCGAACTGCAAGATCGAGAACCATTTGGCAAAGCGCGGCAACTCAACGTCATAACGCGCACGTGCAGCATCCAGATCAAACGCATACGCAGCGCCCGCCGGCTGCCAGCCCGGCGGCTTGAACCAGACCTTCAACTTGTCCTGCCAGCGCGTCATGCGCCTCGCGTTTTGCAACAGTTCCCAATAACCGCTGAAGATGGCCCACACCGGATCCCAGCTTTTCAGTTGACTGCGGGTGCCGTAAACAGCGGGCTCTTTTTCCTCGGCGAACGTACCGAACATACGATCCCAGATGACGAGCATGCCGCCGTAATTCTTGTCGATGTAGGGATCATTCACCGCGTGATGGACGCGATGATTGGACGGTGAGGAAAACACGCGATCGAACCAGCCGAGCTTGCCCACATGCTCGGTATGAATCCAGAACTGGTAGATCAACACCACGAGACCGGCAATCGCAAACTGGTCTGGGGACACGCCCAGCACAGCCATCGGCAGATAAAAAATCCAGCCGATCAACACCACGGTACTTTCCTGGCGCAATGCGGTGGAAAAGTTGAAATCCTGGCTTTGGTGATGCACTTGATGTGCCGCCCACATCAATGCATTCTCGTGTCCATAGCGGTGCAGCCAGTAGTCACAGAAATCGAACAACACAACGGCCGCCACCCAGCCCAGCGCACCTTGCCAGAAACGTGCCGCCGGAAATATTGCAACGGCTCGATACACTATTGCATACAAGCCGATCTGAAACAGTTGCGTCACCAGCGCAACCAGCTGGCTGATCACGCCCAGCGACAAACTATTGATCGCATCGGATACTCGATAAGTATCGCGCTGACGCACATAGCCATAGACGAATTCCGCTGCAATGAGCAGCATGAACACGGGAATGGCGTAGACGATGATTTGTTCTTCCATGGCAAAACGGTACCGCGTGGATTCAAGGCCAAATTATGCCGCGAAGCGCCACCGGAAAGAAACCGTACAGCCTGCAACCCTCTCCGCTCTATCATTGCAAGGGTTGCATTGACCGAAGAGGAACTGGCCTTGAAAGAACTTGCCCCGACAGGAAGACTACGCATCGGCCTCGCCTTTGCGCCTGCCCCCACGCCGATTTTCGTTGCTCGAAAAGCAGACGGCAGCATCCACGGGCCAGCCTTCGAGATTGGACTGGCGCTCGCCGGAAAGCTCGGTGTTCCCACCGAATTGACGGTCGTCGCCACCACGGGCGAGCTCACCGATTTGTGCAGCAACGGCAGCATTGACATCAGTTTCATGCCGGCCGACGAAGAACGTCGCAAGCGTCTCGATTTCAGCCCGCCTTACTTCATGATCGAGAGCACCTATCTGGCAACGGCGAGTTCTGGCATTCGCCTCATGGCAGAAGTTGATCGCGTTGACGTCAAGGTTGTCGGCATTTCCGGATCTACCACCATGCGGGCCGCAGCACGCAACCTCACCCAAGCAGTCGTCATCACCGCGAAATCTGTCGACGAGGCAATGTCCATGATGAAGGCCAATGATGTACAGGCATTCGCACTGACGCACGACGCCTTGCCCAATTTGCAAAAGCAATTGCCTGGTTCTCGCATTCTCGATGGCGCCTTTCAGACTGTTGGTGTCGCCATCGGGCTACGCAAGAACCAGCCTGCTGCGCTGGCTTACGTGACGCAATTCATCGAGGCCGCAAAAAAGGATGGCACGCTGCAGCAAACGTTTGATCGGTCAGGATTGCAAAATCTCTCGATTTCTCCGTGATTCAAGAAATCGACGTTGCAATCTATAAATTGAGACGTTCTCTTCGAACAGGATTTTGAATGCACGTTCGTGCCGACGTTAATATAAACGGCCGTCAGGCAAGCGATTTCACACGGCCTTAATAATCTTTGGTACAGGCCGTCGCTATACTGCGCAAATTCTCATTTCCGCAGAGTCATGCCATGAAGTTATCCACCCGCCTCGCGATCATGATTGCGATCAGTGCGATCGGTCTTGTTCTGGTTGGCGGCTTTGGATTGATGAGCCTGCACAGAAGCCTGCTGAACGAACGGCAGGCGCAGATCGAGAATCTGCTGAAAATGAGCCTTGCTCTGCTCGATCAGCTGAATGCGCAGGAAACTGCCGGCAAACTTACGCACGAGGAAGCGCAATCGCGTGCTGCCACCACGCTGGCCGGATTGCGCAATGGCAATGTTTATCTTTTTGCCCGCAATGCCGACAACATGTTCGTGGCCCACGTCAATCCGGATCGCGTCGGCAAGGTCGACTTGGGTGCCAAGGTCGCAGATGGGCGCAATGTGGTTCAGGTGTATCGCGATGCGTTGGCGGAACAAGGTGCTTTCGCTTACGTCACGATTCCGACCGCCAAGCCTGGCGCAAAAACAGAAGACGTGTCCGACAAGCTCAACGGCGTAACGGTGTTCAAGCCATGGAACTGGACCATCGGTACCGGTTTTTTTGTTGATGACATCAATGCGAGCTTTCGGCGCTATGCCTTCGAAATGGCAGTCGTGGGTTTTGTCATGCTGGCCATCTCGATTGGTTTCGCCCTGTTCTCGGTGCGCCGCATCCATGCCAGCCTCGGCGGCGAGCCTGATACCGCAGCACATGCCGTCAGTCTGCTTGCCAGCGGCAACCTGAACCAAGCCATTCCTTCTGCGCCCAAAGGCAGCCTGATTCATTCACTCGGACACATGCAGGACAGCCTCAAAAACATGATTGGGCGCATTCAGCAGCAGGCGGAAGCATTGACGTCGGCCGCCGGACAGATTCGCGACACCATGCAGGACATTGCCCGCGCAACAGAAAACTCGTCCGAAGCCGCCGCATCAACTGCCGCCTCGGTCGAGGAACTCACCGTCAGCGTCAGTACGATTGCCGACAGTGCACGCGAGACCGAATCGCACTCGGGCAAAACTGATGAGCTCGCCCGCGGTGGCGTGGTTCAAGTCGAAGGTGCCGCCGAGGAAATCCGCAAGGTATCCGGACAAATCGATACGGCGTCAGAGCAGGTTGGCATGCTCGCCGAGCGTTCGTATCAGATCGGCAGCATTGCCAATGAGATCAAGGAAATTGCTGAACAAACCAATTTGCTTGCCCTCAATGCCGCCATCGAAGCCGCGCGCGCGGGCGAACAAGGTCGCGGCTTTGCCGTGGTGGCCGACGAAGTACGCAAGCTGGCCGAGCGGACGGCCAAGGCCACGCAGGAAATCAACACGACGCTGCAATCCATCCAATCGGAAATCAGCACGGCCGTTGCCAGCATGCAAGCCGCCGCGCCGCAGGCTGCACACAGTGCAGACATGGCCAACATTGCAGCTGGCTCACTACGCGACATCAGCGTGAGCGCCGAGGCCATGCTCAGTCGCATTCACGATGTCGCCTATGCCACGTCCGAACAGAGTGCTGCCAGCGGCAACATCGCTTCGCATGTGGAACATATCGCCAACGCATTGAGTGAAACTGACCGTGCCGTCAGGGATGCCCATACCGCCGTCAGCTCGCTCAGTACCATGGCACAGGACATCAATGCAGCATTGCTGATTTTCCGCGTTTGATACTTTCAAGACTCGCTGAGACGGAAAACTGTCAATCCTGTTTCAATACGTGTAACGCCTTCGTCATTTTTCTTGCCTAAATTCCTGTCCTTTACTCACGGCAGGAAAAGCAGAATGAAAAGGACTTTGTTGTCGCTGGCAATTGGCGTTGCATTCTTGGGCATGGGCGTTGCACATGCGACACCGACCTTGATTGCAACAGGGCAATTGGACGACACCGCCGACCGCTCCGGCCTCACTGGCACACTGGAAAGCGGTGTCAACGCCAATCTGCTTGGCGGCTGCGGTTCCGCTTTGGCCTGGGCTGGCGGCAACACGTTCATCGCGATGCCCGATCGCGGCCCCAATGCCACGGATTACGCGGGCGGTGCAGCGGTTGACAATACGACCAGCTATATCCCGCGCATCAACACAATCACACTGAAATTGAAGACCAATACAGCCGGTGCAGCATTGCCTTACCGCCTGATCGCCAAACTACAATCCACCACCTTGTTCTACAGCACCACACCGTTGAACTACGGCATCACGACGAGCTTGCCGAACAACTTTGCCGACGGCACTGTCGTCAACCGCAACATGCCGGCAGGGCGCTACTACTTCAGCGGACGCTCTGACAATTTCGGCGCCGGCACTAGCACCGACCCAGCCAACGCACGCTTCGATTCCGAAGGCATGCGCGTTGCCAACGACGGCAAGAGTGTGTTCGTATCGGACGAGTATGGTCCTTACGTGCGCCAGTTCGATCGTGCCAGTGGCGCACTGATAAAAACTTTTGCCCTGCCCGACAACTTGGCTGTTGCCAAGGTCGGCCCCATTGCCAAGACAGAAACGAAAGAAAACACGAGCGGGCGTGTCTCCAACAAGGGCATGGAAGGCCTGGCGATCACACCGGACGGCAAGATGTTGGTCGGCTTCATGCAAGGCGCCCTGATTCAGGACGGTGGCGACAAGGCACGTTACAACCGCATTATCACCATTGACATCGCCACGGGCGCAACGCACGAATATGCGTACGACAACCAAATCGACGGCAAGCACTACAACAGCAGCGAAATCCTCGCGCTGAACACGCACGAATTTCTGGTACTTGAGCGCGACGGCAAAGGGCTGGGTGAAGGCAACGCCGCACTGCTCAAGCGCCTGATGAAGATCGATCTTGCAGATGCGAGCGATGTCACCGACATTTCTGGTGAAACGCAATTGGCGCCGCTGGCGGTAGTACCGACCGAGTTCCTCGACATCGTCGCGGCCTTGAATGCCGGCGGCATTGCTTCAGACACGATTCCCGGCAAGCTTGAAGGCCTCGCCTTCGGTGAGGACATCACAATCAAGGGCGTAAAGCATCACACCTTGTGGATGGCCAACGACAACGATTTTGTCGCCGACAAAGCCGGCCCCAACCGTTTCTTCGTCTTTGCCTTCACTGACGCCGACCTCGGCGGCAGCGCATTCGTCAACCAATCGATTGTGAAATTCGGCAGCGGGAAACATTGAGCGTTCCTGCTTGTCACCGCTTTCCGGCCGCCTGCTTGCAGGCGGCTTTTTTCTTGGTATTTTTTTCTAGCGCTTTTGCTTTTTCGCGGCAATCCCTGCCTTGCGTTTGCAAACCTCGGTGCTGAATGGCGCCGCAAATCGCTCACTTCAGCGCAAAGAACCGGTCGTATTGTCTTGTTGGCACCGCAAGCGTGTGTAGGACAAGGATGACGGGAAGTAGGGGTTTTGTCCGAGTGACACAATTTTTCCCCTTGGTACTTTAGGTTCTGGCTCCTGAAAGAGGGGCTCACCGAAATGCTGCAGAACAGCGGGGGAAAGAGCCTTGAAGCCACGCGTATTGTTGGTCTCTGCCGAAGCCGTGCCACTCACCAAGACGGGCGGCCTGGCAGATGTCACGTCTGCACTGGCTGTTGCACTACGAGCGCAGCAGATCGATGCCAGCATCCTGATGCCCGGCTACGGCCCGGCACAAGATAATGCAATAGGACTCCGCAGGATCTGCGCTTTGCGCAAGCTCCCCGGCGGTGATGGGCAATTATTGCAAGGGCGTTTGCCTGACAGCGATGTCCCCGTACTTCTGCTCGATACACAGCGTTTTCGCCGGCGGCGCAATAACCCCTACTTGGGCAATGACGGGCTTGAGCATCCGGATAACGCACTTTGTTATGCGGCGTTTGCCCATGCCGCTGCACAGATTTGTGCCGGAAGAACCGGCCTGCCGATACCGCATGTCGTGCACTGCCATGACTGGCACGCTGCATTGGTGCCGGGGTTGCTGAAGACACTTGGCATCAACAACGTCGGGAGTGTGTTGTCGATCCACAATCTGGCTTTCCAGGGCAATTATCCGAGAGCGCTTGGCGAACAACTCGCTCTCCCGGCCGTCATGCTTGAAAACGGCGGCATGGAATTCTGGGGGCAATTGAGTTATCTCAAGGCCGGCATCCACTACGCCGATCGCATCGTCACAGTCAGTCACAGCTATGCCCGCGAAATCCTCACGCCGGAATTCGGCTGCGGCATGGACGGCATTCTCAATCAACGATGCGAATCACTCCGTGCAGTAGCCAACGGTGCCGACACGGACAGTTGGAACCCGACAAGCGACAGGCTGATTCCGCGCTGCTTCAGGGCGGAAGATCTATCGGGAAAATCGGTATGCAAAAGTCACTTGCAGAAAGTCTTCAATCTGGCGGATGCCGACGATGCTTTCATCGTCGCCATCGGCAGCCGCATGACACATCAGAAAATGGCGGATGTCGTCGTCGAGGCCTTGCCGCAGATGCTGGAACAGAATCCACGTTTGCAAGTGGCGGTGCTCGGGTGTGGCGAAACGGTCCATGAAGATGCATTCCTCAGGCTGGCTGAGGAATGGCCGCAGCGCATCGGCGTGCACATCGGCTACGACGAACAACGCGCTCATTGGTTGCACGCGGGTGCAGATGCGCTATTGCACGCCAGTCGTTTCGAACCTTTCGGCCTGACGCCGATCTATTCCATGCGCTACGGCACAGTGCCGATCAGTTCGTGCGTTGGCGGCCTCCGCGACACCATCTTCGATGTCGCGCAGGATAACGAAGGGCACCCAGCCAATGGATTTCTGTTCGACGGTGACGACGCAGGCAGCATGGTGGCCGCAGTACAACGGGCATTCAATATTTTCTCTGCCCGCCCCGGCCGCTGGCATGCCTTGCAGCAGACAGGAATGCGCAGTCGTTTCGACTGGGCCAACCCGGCGCGCGAGTACATCGCTATTTACCGAGATGTGGCACCGGAAGATGTACGTGACCGATTTTCCGGCTTCCCCGAAAAAGATGAAGGAAGCAAAGTGCCTTGCGACAGCATCCCAGAGGCAAGCAAGGATTGGTTATCAGTATTGAGCCTTGCCTGACTGCCCGGACACCGAATGTTCTGCAGCATGCGCCAACCATTGGACCTGGAACACAGCAGACGTAATAGAGAGGTCAGGAAAAAGCGATGCACATGCCAGACCGATTACTGACAGGGCTGCCATATCCGCTTGGCGCTTCCTCCGATGGCTTGGGCGTGAACTTTGCCCTGTTTTCGGCAAACGCCAGCAAAGTCGAGCTTTGCCTATTCGATGCCCGCGGACGGAAGGAGATTGCGCGCCTGGACATGCCCGAATGCACTGATGAAATCTGGCACGGCTACCTGCCTGATGCGGCGCCGGGGTTGCTTTATGGTTATCGGGTACATGGCCCCTATGAGCCCGAACGCGGTCATCGTTTCAATCCCAACAAACTGCTGATCGATCCGTATGCCAGGCAATTGTCCGGGCCGCTCAAATGGGGCGATGCCGTATTCGGCTACCGTATCCACAGTCCGCGCGGCGATCTTTCGTTTGATCGTCGCGACAGCGCCGCATTGATGCCGAAGGGCGTCGTCGTGGAAGACACCTTCAATTGGAGCAACGACCAGCGCCCTGGCATTCCGTGGTCGGAAACCATCATCTACGAAGCACATGTGCGCGGCGTCACCATGCTGAGGGAAGATATCCGCCCCCATGAACGCGGCACCTTCGCCGCCCTCGCCAACCCGGGCTTTATCCGGCATCTCAAGCATCTGGGAGTCACTGCCGTCGAACTGTTGCCTATACATGCATTCCTGCAGGACAGGCATCTCCTTGAGCGCGGCCTGCGTAATTACTGGGGCTACAACACCCTGTCCTATTTCGCGCCCGAGCCTTCATATCTGGCATCGAATACGCTCGACGACATTCGTCGCGCAGTGCGCCGTTTCCATGCCGCCGGGATCGAGGTCATTCTCGACGTGGTCTACAACCACACCAGTTGCGGTAGCGAAATGGGACCGACACTGTCCTTCCGCGGCATCGACAACGCAAGTTATTACCGCTTGCTGCCGGACAACAAACGTTATTACATCAACGAGACCGGATGCGGCAACACGCTCAACCCGGCTCATCCCCGCGTATTGCAGATGGTCCTCGATTCGCTGCGTTACTGGGCAACCTCGTTTCATGTCGACGGTTTCCGCTTCGATCTCGGCGTCACGCTGGGACGCGAAGGTACGGGCTTTGATCCGGGGTCCGGATTTTTCGATGCAATCCTTCAGGATCCGGTGTTATCGCGACTCAAGCTGATTTCCGAACCCTGGGACATCGGCCCCGGCGGCTACCAGCTTGGCAACCATCCACCGACTTTCGCCGAATGGAACGACCGCTTCCGCGACAGCGTGCGTCGCTTCTGGCGTGGCGATGCCGGCATGCGCAATGAGTTGGCGGGACGGCTCGCCGGCTCGGCCGAACTCTTCAACCATCGCCACCGCAAGCCGTGGGCCTCTATCAACTACATCGCCTCGCACGATGGTTTTACGCTGCATGACCTGGTCAGCCATGCCGTCAAACACAATGATGCGAACGGTGAGAACGGTCAGGACGGGCACAACGACAACTTCAGCGGTAATTGGGGCGCAGAAGGCGAAAACGGTGACTCGAATGTCATTGCGCTGCGTGAACGCGTCAAGCGCGCCATGCTGGCCACCGTCATGTTTGCCCAAGGTACGCCAATGCTGCTGGGTGGCGATGAATTCGGTCGTACCCAGCAAGGCAACAACAACGCTTACTGCCAGGATAACGAGTTATCGTGGATCGACTGGAAGCTGCTTGATGACGAAAAGGGACAGGCACTCTGCGACTACGTCGCCCGCCTGATCGACATCCGTGCCAGCTTCATTTGCCTGCAATCCGGCACATTTCTCAACGGTGATCGTGAAGTCATCGACGACGTCAAGGAATTGGGCTGGTTCGATATGGACGGACAAGGTATCAATGACGAGGCCTGGCAAGCCGCCCATGCGCACGCGCTGGTGGTACGCCGTGCCGCGCTGGATGCCGGAGGCCATCCGGACATCACCCTGCTGCTGATCAATGGCAGCGAAAACGACATCGATTTCCGTCTGCCGGCACCGGCCCCGCAAGACGGCTGGCATCTGCTTATCAACAGCGGAACGTGCACGACGAATAACGAGAGGGTTGTCGACACGTGCCGTGTGGAAGGCCACAGCATCGTACTGCTGGCGAACCGTGCGCTGAAGAAGCACCAATGAAACCCGGGGTCGAGGTCAAACCCATGAATCTGCCGCACAGCAGGATTGAAATACCCGCTCCGCATCGGAACCTCTTTCACTTCGATGCCTCCTTCGGCGCACAGTACTTGCCGAATGGGCAAACACGTTTTCGCTTGTGGGGTCCGAGCGTTACAACAGCAGCGCTCAAGGTCAACAATCACGCCGCCATACCCATGCAGAAACTCGACGGGGGTTGGTATGAATTGCATGCACAGATTGCGCCCGGCAGCCTGTATTGCTACCGGGTACAGCCGGAGGGCGGCGAGGAAATGTTCAACGTGCCTGACCCGGCCTCCCGTCTCCAGCACAACGATGTGCATGACCATAGCGTGGTCGTCGACCCCGCCAGCTATGCCTGGCAAAACACCGAATGGCGTGGACGTCCGTGGCATGAAACCGTGCTTTACGAATTGCATGTCGGCACGTGCGGCGGCTTCAAGGGCGTGCAGGCACGGCTCAAGACGCTCGCCGACCTGGGCATCACTGCCGTGGAGTTAATGCCCATCGCCGACTTTCCCGGTGCGCGCAACTGGGGCTACGACGGCGTACTGCCGTATGCGCCGGATGCCGCCTACGGCACACCGGACGAACTCAAGGCACTGATTGACACGGCACACGGGCTCGGCCTCATGGTGTTTCTCGACGTCGTCTACAACCACTTTGGCCCGGACGGCAACGATCTGGGCAAGTACGCACAGCCGTTCTTTCGCCATGACATCAAGACACCATGGGGTGATGCCATCGATTTTCGGGAAGCACCGGTGCGGCGGTTCTTCATCGAGAATGCCTTGTACTGGCTTCAGGAATATCGTTTCGACGGCCTGCGTTTCGATGCCATGCATGCCATCCATGATCAGAGCTTCCTGCCCGAGTTGGCTCAGGAAGTGCAGCTCGCACTGGCGCCGTATCGCCATGTGCATCTGGTGCTGGAACATGATGGCAACGTCTCGCCTTTGCTTGATGGCATCTACGATGCGCAATGGAACGACGACGGCCATCATGTGCTGCACGTGCTCCTGACCGGTGAATGCCATGGCTACTATTGTGATTACGCCGACAATCCAATTGCCAAGCTCGCCCGATGTCTGGCCGAAGGCTTTGTATTTCAGGGAGAAATCTCGGCACACCGTGGCGGTGTGCCACGCGGGCATCCCAGCACCGCCCTGCCGCCGACGGCCTTCGTGCTTTTCCTGCAGAACCATGACCAGGTCGGCAATCGCGCGTTTGGCGAACGCTTGACTACGCTGGCGCATCCGGCCGCGCTGCGGGCTGCATATGCATTGCTGCTGCTGTCACCGCAAATTCCCCTGCTGTTCATGGGTGAAGAAATCGGCGCAACACAACCCTTTCTGTATTTCACCAGCCATGTCGCACCGGGCTTGTCGGAGGCGGTGCGTGAGGGACGGCGCAATGAATTCGCGTCCTTTCCCGCTTTTTCGGACGAGGCGACACGGGCGTTGATTCCCGATCCGGGCGACATTGCCACCTACAACAACTCCGTTGTTGCTGCACAAGCAACAGATCCGGAAAGCTCAATCTGGCTGAGCCGTATCCAGGTGCTGCTGGCCGTGCGTCATACCGAGATCGTGCCGCGCTTGCCGGGATGCCACAGCCTCGGCGCAGAAGTCATTGGTACGGCCGCCGTACTGGCACGCTGGCGCATGGGTGATCAATCAATCCTGACCGTGATCGTCAATTTCGCCGATGAACACATCGCGCTCGCAGCGGATGTATTTGCGCGTACCGGCAGTGGCAGGATGATCCACGCGACCAATGGCTGTGCCGATCAATTTGTACAGGGCCGAATCCCACCTCATGGCTTCATTGCCTTGCTGGAGTGACGAGATGACGGCGAACGGCATTCCCCGCGCCACCGTACGCCTGCAATTCCATGCCGGCTTTACTTTTGCCGATGCACTGGCAGTCGTCGACTACTATGCCGATCTCGGCATCAGCCACCTCTACGCATCGCCCTTGCTAAGCGCCCGCAAAGGCTCGATGCACGGCTACGACATCGTCGATCCAACGCGCGTCAATCCGGAGTTGGGCGGTGAAGCCGGATTGAGAGCCCTGGTGGCAAAGCTGCGTTCGCGGGACATGGGGTTGATCATGGACATCGTCCCCAATCACATGGGTGTCGGCGGGTCGGAAAATCCCTGGTGGTTGCATGTTCTGGAATGGGGGCCGCACAGTCGCTACGCGCGCTGGTTCGATATCGATTGGGATTCGCCAGATCTTGCACTGCAAGGCAAGATCCTCCTGCCTTTCCTTGGGCAGTTGTATGCCGAAGCCTTGCAGGCCGGCGAACTGCAGCCCAGCTTCGATGATGAGAATGGCAGCATCTACATTCGCTACCACGAGCATCGCTTCCCCTTGTGTTCATCGAGCTATGCACTGGTACTGACTGACTGTCCACCGATATTGCAGCCTGTCTCAGCATTGTTCTCTGCATTGCAGTCGGCACTGTCAGACACGACGGTAGACAGCGAGCAGGCGCACGTCGCAGCGTGTTCGATGTTGCGCGACATCGCCCAAAGTCCAGAAGGAAAAGAGGCCATCGATACGGTTCTGAGCCGACTCCTGCCACGCGGACAACTGACCAGCACCGAATTGCTGCATCAGTTGCTGGAGCAGCAATATTATCGACTGACATGGTGGCGCAACGCGGCAGAAGAGATCAATTGGCGCCGCTTCTTCGAGATCAGCGATCTTGCCGGCATCCGCGTCGAGGAAGAGGATGTGTTCGAGGCAACCCATGCCCATATCTTCAGGCTGTATGCCGAAGGACTCGTCGACGGTGTGCGCATCGACCATGTAGACGGGCTTGCGAATCCCGGTGCTTATTGCCGGCGATTGCGTCAGCGCCTGGAGTCAATTAACCGCGAGCGCCCCGAGGCATTGCGTTTTCGCCCCTACATCGTGGTGGAAAAGATTCTTGCCCATGATGAAGGCCTGTGCACCGACTGGGATATCGATGGCACAACCGGATATGACTTCATGAATCAGGTCGGGGCCTTGCTGCACGATCCACAAGGCGAAGCGCCATTAAGCTGGCTGTGGCAGGAGTTGGCCGGGGACGATGACGATTTCATCGCACATGTGCACCTGGCGCGGCGGCAGATACTGAACGAGAATCTGGTCGGCGAGTTCACGGCGCTGGCCAATGCATTTCATGCATTGGCCCGATGTGACCTCGTCACCCGCGATATTCCGTTCGCGGCGATTCGGCGCGTGCTGACCGAATTGCTGGTCGCGTTCCCGGTCTATCGTGGTTATGTGAGCGGAACTGCCTGTGGTGATGCGGATCGACGCGCGCTCGACTTGGCCAGGACTGGCGCGTTATCGAATGTCCGCGCTGCCGATCTGCCTTTGTTGGAAACGCTTGTCCGTTGGTTGAGGGGCGAAGACAGCGGCGGCCAAATCAGTATTGCCGGTGGTGCCGTCAGCGAACCTTTGAGCGATGAGGCAAAACTGCTTCAACATAAGGCCATCACCCGCTTCCAGCAGGTAACGCCGCCGCTCGCCGCAAAGTCGATGGAGGATACGGCCTTTTATCGTTACGGCGTTCTGATGTCGCACAACGAAGTCGGCGCCGACCCAAGCGTTTTTTCCATCAGCATCGCCGAATTCCACCGTCTTAACCTGATGCGGTTGAAGGCATTTCCTCACGCGCTGCTGGCCACGGCAACACACGATCACAAACGTGGAGAAGATGCGCGAATGCGCCTGGCCGTTCTCTCCGAACTGGCTGAAGACTGGGCTGCTTCGGTACGCCGTTGGAAACAAGCGCATGAGCCGTTGTTGGCCAAGCTTGAACCGGAAGCGAGCGCAGAATCTGCAAACATGACAGCCGACATGCAATGGGTACCGCAAGCGCCAGACGAATTGATGTTGTACCAAACCATCGTCAGCGCATGGCCCGAAGACATGCTCGATGCCGACCATCTCGACCGAGCGCGCCTGCAGACATTCGCGGAGCGTATTTCAGCCTGGCAGGAAAAGGCCTTGCGCGAAGCCAAGCACCATTCCAGCTGGACGCTGCCTAACCAGCACTATGAAGCGATCTGCCGCGAGTTTGTGTTTCATCTCCTGAACCCGGACAGCAATCTGGACTTCCTCAGCGATATCGTCGACTGGATCTGCCGAATCACACCGGCCGCGAACGCCAATAGCCTGGTACAGACGCTGCTGCGCCTGACTTCGCCCGGAGTGCCTGATCTCTATCAGGGCACCGAATTCTGGGACTTCAGTCTCGTCGACCCCGACAACCGGCGCCCGGTCGAATACAGCGATCGCCGTGCTGCATTTGGAACAGTCTCACTGGATACCCGCTGGACTCAGCGTCCGACCCCGCAGATGAAGCAAGCGCTGATTCATGGCGTACTGGCGTTTCGCAGAGCGTGTCCCGCACTTTTTGAAAGTGGTGACTACCTTCCATTGGAAGTGTCGGGGCCCCATGCCGAAAACCTGCTGGCCTTTGCGCGTCGACATCGCGATGGTGATACCGAAGATGCCCTTATCGTCGCGACCACCATTCTGCGCGGCCGCGAATTGGCGGAAGCAGGCTTCAGTACGCTGGATTGGTGGGGCACCGATATTGTGCTGCCTGAGGGCTTCGAAGGCGTATGGGACAGTGTGTTCGACGGTCAAACAAGAAGCTGTGAACGAATGGAGCGCATTGTTCTACCGGCTCGAATGCTTCTCGATGGCATGCCGCTCGCACTGCTCAGACGTAGAAGGAATCAGGAGCGATTTCCCTGAAAAATCAGCCCGACGCATCGATAACGAGCCGATTACGCTGAAAACCAAAACGCAGCGAATAAGCAAATCGAAAGTGAAAAGCCCGCGCAATCTAGTGATCACGCGGGCTTTGAATTGGTCGGGGCGAGATGATTCGAACATCCGACTCCTGCGTCCCGAATCCGTTTCCAGCCCTTTTTGCCACAAGGCACCCCGAGCTAGGGTCAATAAAATCAGTGCCTTAGTGTGCATCAGCATGCACCTGAATGCAAGAGTTTTGTGTCAATTGGCACAGGATTGACACAATTTTTGGTCTCGAAATATGCATTTGTCATTCAAAGACCGGGGGCCAAAAGCAAACGTTTTACACGTTTTTCAGATCGTGGGCTATACCGTTCTTTATCTTGAAGCGAAATGTATGGCCGAATCGTTTACACCCATCACCAAGGAAGAAGCTGCCAGGATTTGCTCGGTGTCGCTAAGAACAATTAATACTTGGATCGAAGCTGGAGAACTTCCAACACCGGTCACAATCGCCAGCGGACGGCGTCTGTATTGGCATCCTGATGTGTTTTATGCGTGGCTTAACAAAGAGCTTGGGGCCACTCTGCATGGTGTATCAACGAATGCCTCTTCTCCTCGCAGACGTGGTCGCCCCCGTAACGCACACTAAGCCTGAATAGCCGGGGTTTTCGCCACTCGCTCAGGCTTTCGCATGACAAGACCGCCACGATTCGCGTTAAGGTGCGTCCGCTGAAGAAGCTCAAGGACGCCGCGCTCTAACCCTAACGTTGGAAGTAAGGGGGAAGCTGGCTTGCCGGCGTTGCGTCCCTCTTGACCGAAGTGTTGAGCGAGAGAAAGAGCTAGTGCTCATTGGATTACCGCTTGCCAAAGAGAGGGCCAAGCTTCTCATTGTTGTGCTCCCAAAAGCGTTCCCTGTGTGACCCACGTCACATTCGTTATACCAATAACTGATGCGCCACTAGCACCACCAGCACCACCAGCGCCGTCGTAACTAAGGCTCTGGTTGCGCCCAGCACCTCCTGCTGTACCCGCATGGCCTAAGTTACCACCCGCGCCGCCAATGCCCCCTAAAGTTCCATTCGTAGCACCCGCTCCGCCTGACATCAATGTACCAGCGGCACCATAGCCTCCAGGGCTGCCCGTAGGAGAGCCACCAACTCCTGTACCTGACCCGGCACCACCCCCGCCGCCATTACCAGCAGCATATGAACAACCTTTTGCCTGTGCACCAAATCCCCCTCCCCCGCCGCCGCCGCCTCCTCCTCCTCCAATAGTGCCGTTGTTTGTGATTGCCACCGCATTGGCGGCATGCACGGCCGGCCCGCCTGCACTCCCACCCCCACCCGCAACAGGCGAACATGGGGCGTTGATATACCCCCCATTACCGCCCTGTCCACCCATGCCAACGATGGTGCCGTTGTTGGTAAGGGCGAGCGTGGTGCCCGCCGGGAAACCACTGCCGGTATCAAACGCCGGCGTAGCCGTACTGCTACTGCCGACCACCACCCCACTGTTGATGGTCACCTTCGCCTGCAGCGGTTTGACCTGATCCCAACCTGCCGCAATCGCCGCCGCCTTCAGGTTGTAGTTGCTGGTGTTGGCACTGATCACCGGTTGGAAGTTAAAGACGTTGTTGGTATAGGTGAAGGCATTGCCGAGGGCCGCCGTACTGCCGCCCAACGTCACCACCACGCCCACTGTGCCGGTGCTGCTCACCGCCGGCGTCACACAGGTCATGCTGGTCAGACTTTGTGCGCTGCAGTTGCTGGCCGCGGTGCCACCGAAGGTGACTGCGGCCCCCGTGGCAAACCCCGTCCCGGTCAGGGTCACGGTGGTGCCGCCCGCAATGGAGTCGGTCGCCGGACTGATCGCCGTCACCGTGAGCCCCTGATACGTAAAGCCGTTGGTGAGCGTCGTGCTGGCATTGCCGACACTGATCACCACGTCCTTGGCGCCGGGACTGGTTGATGCCGGGGTCACACAGCTCATGCTGGTGCTGCTGGTCACGTTGCAGTTCGTTGCAGCAACGCCACCGATGGTGACACTGGCGCCCGCCGCGAAGTTGCTGCCGGTCAAGGTGACGGTCGTGCCGCCGACGAAGGAGCCGACATTCGGACTGATCGAGCCACCACTGAGGCTCTGGTAGGTAAAGGCCTTGGCCAAGGTGGCGCTATTGCCATTGACCGTCACCACCACATCCGCCGTACCGGCATTACCGGCCGGGGTGAGGCAACTCATACTGGTCGCACTGCTGACGGTACACGCCGACGCGGCCACGCCACCGATCGTAAGCGTCGCACCCGGTGCAAAGTTGGTGCCGGTGAGCGTCACCAGATCACCGCCGGCGGTGTAACCGGTGGCCGGACTGATCGCGGTCAGGGTCGGTGGCGGTGTGCTGGTGGCGGCCATGACGGTGCCCAGCAAGGTGCCCTTGCTCAGCCACGTGATGTTGGCACTGCCCACCACCGAGGCCCCACCGGCACCACCAGGACCGCCAGGGCCGCTTCTGCCTGGCTGTGTCGATGAACCGGCAGCCCCATCACTCCCCGCACTACCTAACGCCCCACCACTACCCCCCATACCCAAACTAATGCCCGAAAAACCCATAAACGTGGTTGAAGCACCGCCTGCGCCGCCCGCCGACAAACTGCCACTGCCACCACTGGCACTCGGCGGCTCCAACATCGTTCCATTCGCAATACCGTTGCCACCGCTACCCGCAAGACCATAGCCGGCACCACCCCCGCCACCATTGCCCCCGCCGATAGCACAAGTCCTGGTAAGAACTGCAGCAGACCCACTACCGCCGCCGCCACCGCCCCCACCGCCGATGGTGCCGTTGTTCGTGACCGCCAGACCGCTCAAAGCACGCAGGCCGGAACCACCGGTACCGCCAGCACCTGCAGCGGTTGGAGTACAGGCAAAATTGCCGCCTATTCCCGTCGCGCCGGTTCCGCCCTGTCCCCCCATGCCAACGATATAGCCGTTATTGACGAGGGCAAGCGTGGTGCCCGCCGGGAAACCACTGCCCGTATCGAAGGCGGGGGTTGCTGTGCTGGCGCTACTGACCACGATCCCGCTATTGACCGTGACCGTGGCGGCCAGCGGACTCACCTGATCCCAACCCGCCGCAATCGCCGCGGTCTTCAGGTTGTAGTTCGTGGTGTTGGCACTGAGCGTGGCGTTGAACACGAACTCGCCATTGCTCATGCCGGTGACAGGGGTCCCCGTTGCCGTGCTCTGCACCTGCGATTGCGTCAGCCGTCCCAGATACCAGTTGGTGGTGTTGTTGCTGTAGGTGTTGGTCGTGGTCTTGACGAAACCATCCTGGGTGGTCACTGTGACTTGCGTGGCATTGCCATAGCTGTCGTATTGACTGCTTGTGCTGGTGATCGGCATGGCCGCACCGTTCACATCCCATTCGGCATCGGTGGTCTGACTGACATAGGGGAAGTAACGATTGCCTGCTGCGATTGTGCACGCTGCCCCGGTCTGCGGGTTCACGCAGCCATAGGTGTTGGTGACGAGACTCAAGAGGCCGCTGTTGCCGGCACCGACCAGCGTCTTCTGCCGTTCCGAGGGCAGACCGACATACGGCCAGTCCTGGCGGTAGGTGACTTGGGTGCCAATGCCGCTTTCGGATTCGGTGACCTGGGCCCAACCGAAACCCAAGAGGCCGCGTCCTTGTTCGTCACCGCGTAGGCGTCCGTATTGGTAGTAGTTGGTGGTGTAGCCATTGCCAATGCCATTCGGGACATGGGCGAGGCCGACCACGTACATGGGCAGGGTCATGTCCATCTGCGGGTAGACGGCCCCACTGCCGCGTGTGTAGACGGTGGGGCTGGTCAAGGGGTAGTAGGTCAGGCTGGCACTGGTGCCGAGACCGCTTTGAATCTTGGTGATGAGGTCCGGCGTGATGGTCCGACCGGAGACGCTGACGGCGGTGCCACTGTTGCTGCCGATGATGTCGAGGAAACCATCGCCATCGACGTCGCCCAGTTGGCGCATCGTGCTGGCGGTGTAGCCGGCGGTGCTGCCGAAACCGGCCACCCATTGGGTGCTCGGGTTGAAGGTGTTGCCGGTGCCCAGTGCCACCTGCACACCGCTGGCGCTGAAGCCGACGAGGTCGGCCACGCCGTCGCCATTGACGTCGGCAACGTAGCGCGGATAGGCACTCTGGGTGCTGTAGGCGGTGGCGGTCGCCGTACCGAAGTCGTTCAGCCAGCGGGTGCTGGGGGTGAAGGTCGTGCCGGTGTTGATGGCGACGTAGACGCCATCGTTCTTGAAGCCAACAAGATCCGGCAGGCCATCGCCGTTGATGTCGGCCAGGGTGCGCGGGTAGGTCGTGGCGTCGGTCCAGCC
>DATJJR010000015.1:0-39338 GCA_035492055.1 Rhodocyclaceae bacterium
GAAAAGTTGCAAGAAGTGCTCGGCGACGAAGTGAGCATGAAGCAGGCATTCCGCGAAGCCGACAATGTGTTGCGCAATGCGGTTGGCGGTATTGCCGAAATCATCAACATTCCTGGTTTGGTGAACGTCGACTTTGAAGACGTGAAGACCGTGATGGGTGAAATGGGCAAGGCCATGATGGGCTCGTCCACCGCCGTTGGCGTGGATCGTGCGCGCATCGCTGCCGATCAGGCGGTCGCCAGCCCTCTGCTGGAAGGTATCGAATTGTCCGGTGCACGTGGCGTACTGGTCAACATCACCGCCAGCGATGAGCTGGGCATGAAGGAAGTGCGCGAAGTGATGAACACCATCCGTACCTATGCAGCACCGGATGCGACCATCATTTTCGGTACCGTTTTCGACAACAGCATGGAAGATGCCCTGCGCGTTACCGTTGTCGCTACCGGTCTGGGTGGAGCCATCGTCAAGGCTGCCAAGCCTGTACTGAAGACCGTGATGAACGAAGGCATGGGGTTGCGTACCGGTACTGACAATCAGGTTGTCGATATGGGCGGAGACGTTGGCGGCATGTTTACCAGCGCACGCAGTAGTGCTCGTAACACCATGGTGGAAACCATGGCAGCAAGCGGTGTCGACAAGTACGACATTCCCGCTTTCCTGCGCCGCCAGGCCGATTAAAAATCGACTGTGCGATAGCGTGAATGCATGGGGTCGATTCGCCTCCGCCCCATGCATTTCATGCTGCGCCGCGGTAAAATGCACGCATGTTGAAGCAACGTACCCTTAAAACCATCGTTCGCGCCACTGGCGTGGGGCTGCACTCGGGCGAAAAAGTCACCATGGTGCTGCGCCCGGCCGCCGCCGATACAGGCATTGTGTTTCGGCGTGTGGACGTGGAACCGCCTGTCGATCTGCCAGCCAAGCCGCATGGTGTTGGCGATACGCGCATGGCATCGACATTACAGCAGGGCGAAGTCAAGCTTTCAACCATCGAGCACCTGATGTCGGCCCTTGCCGGGCTTGGCATCGACAACATCCATGTCGATGTGGATGCGCCTGAACTGCCGATCATGGATGGCAGCGCTGCGCCTTTTGTTTATCTACTGCAATCGGCAGGCATCGAGGAACAGAACGCGCCCAAGAAATTCATTCGCATCAAGAAAACGGTGCGTGTCGAAGAAGGCGACAAATGGGCTGAGTTGTCGCCCTATGAAGGTTTTCGCCTCGACTTTTCGATCATGTTCAACCACCCGGCGGTCGACCAGACCGGCCGTCAGGTATCAGTCGACTTTGCCGACAACGATTACATCCGTGAAGTGGCGCGTGCGCGCACTTTCGGCTTCATGCAGGACGTGGAATACATGCGCGCCAACGGCCTTGGCCTGGGCGGCAGTCTTGAGAACGCCATCGTCATGGACGAATACCGCGTACTCAACAGTGACGGCTTGCGTTACAACGATGAGTTCGTGAAACACAAGGTGCTGGATGCAATTGGTGACCTATATGTCGCCGGTCATCCTATTCTTGGCGCCTTTGCCGCCTTCAAATCGGGGCATGGATTGAACAACAAGCTCCTGCGTGCAGTGCTTGACGACGCCGAGGCTTGGGAGTGGGCGTCGTTTGCCGATCCAGATGCGACGCCGGAACGTGTGCGTAATCTTTACCCCCAGATCGTTGCGGCTGTCTGAAGCGGCAGTGGCTTGATTGACTCAACCCTTCTTCGTTAAACGTTCCAACGCTCGCCTTAACGGTGTGTCTTCAGGCAATCGATTAGCAAGGTCAGTTAGTCCCCGCTTCGCTCTATCGCCAATCACTGGCGTGAATGAGTCTGTCTTGTTCGGTATAACTGGGCGCACCGGTTGCACTTTGATCTCGATTTCATTAACCTCTGTCCCGTTTTGGCGGTAGCGCTCAACCAGTCCGGGAACGATCTGCCGCACCTTGACGGCGATTGCGCCATTGGCAGCATGAATCACGATTTTCCCCAATCTGAAGTTGGCTACGCGTACCGAACCGGCCAACTGCCTTGGTAGCACAAGCACAAGCTGCCGCTGCAATTGCAACAATCGCCCGGCATGGGCGGTGAGTCGGGCGACATTGGCTTCCGATTCAAGAAGCGTAGTCACCGTTGGCGGCGTGCCGGATCTACGGTTGGTCATGGCGTAGGTAAAGGAGAGGTCAGGGCGTGCATATTATTCTGGTATCCGACAGGCTGGCAACGGCGAAGACGATTGCGATCACGTCTCGTCATGTATTGCTGGCTGCATTTGCCCTGATTGCCTTTGTACTGACGCTCGCTTTCACCTTTTCCTGGTGGGCGGTGCGCCATGCCGCCGATGTACGTTTACCTGTGTTGCAGGACTTGATTCGCGACATGCAGGCTGAGCAGCAGGCACGCGCAGACGCCGTCGTTCGTGAAAATCTCAACGTCATGGCCATCAAGCTCGGTCAGATGCAGGCGCAATTGGCACGCCTAGACATGCTGAGTGACCGGTTGTCCGGCTCTCTGGGCGTAAAAACAAGCGATATCAAGCCGGGCGACGATGGCCGTGGCGGCCCTTTGGTGCGTGATCGAGCCTTCACCCGTCCCGAGCTCGATCAATTGATCGATTCGCTATCGTCGCAGGTGGAAAAACGCAGCGATGCCATGGCCATGATCGAGGCGCAAGCCCTGGAGGATCGCATTCGCCACGCCATGTTGCCGACCAGTCTGCCAACGACGGTGGCGTGGGACTCTTCAACTTACGGTTGGCGCATCGATCCTTTCACCGGACACCGCGCCATGCATGAAGGCGTGGATTTTCCGGCACCGGTGGGAACGCCGATCTTTGCGGCCGCTGCCGGTATTGTGACGCGCGCCGAGCATCATCCCGAATACGGCAATCTGATCGAAATCGACCACGGCAACGACATCAGCACGCGTTACGCACATGCCTCCGAGATCTATGTGCACGTTGGTCAGATGATCAAGCGCGGCGAAAAAATCGCCGCAGTGGGGAGTACCGGGCGTTCCACCGGGCCGCATCTGCACTTTGAAGTACGCGTCAGCGGTGTGGCACAAAATCCGAATCGTTTCTTGCAGGAAGCTGCCAAATACGCCGGCCGTTAAATTTCCTGAATCTGCTCCCACCTTGGTCGCGCAAGCGGCCTGAAATACTCGGCGTGCTAAAATCGCAACTTTGCTTTCCTTGCCATTTTTGGCCGCGCCTCAATGATTTCCGGCATTCTCAAGAAGATTTTCGGCAGCCGCAATGAGCGGCTGATCAAGCAATACTCTCAGGCTGTCGCTCGCATCAACGCGCTTGAGCCGGCAATGCAGGCATTGAGTGATGACGCCTTGCGGGCCAAGACCGACGAATTCAGAGGGCGTCTGGCGGCAGGCGAGGCGCTGGACGATCTCTTGCCCGAGGCGTTTGCCGTGGTGCGCGAAGCCAGCGTGCGAGTTTATGGCATGCGCCATTTCGACGTGCAGCTGATCGGTGGCATGGTTCTGCATCAAGGGAAAATTGCGGAAATGCGCACCGGCGAAGGCAAGACGCTGGTCGCAACCTTGCCGGCTTATCTGAATGCGCTGGCTGGTCAGGGTGTACACGTCATTACCGTCAACGACTACCTCGCCAAGCGCGACGCCGACTGGACGGCGCGTTTGCATCGTTTCCTTGGCCTGTCGGTGGGCGTCAACCTTTCGCAGATGCCGCATGAGGAAAAGCAGCAGGCCTACGCAGCCGACATCACCTACGGCACCAATAACGAGTTCGGCTTCGATTATCTGCGCGACAACATGGTCTACTCGGCCGGTGAGCGCGTACAGCGCAAGCTGAATTTCGCCATTGTCGATGAAGTTGACTCCATCCTGATCGATGAAGCGCGTACGCCACTGATCATCTCGGGACAGGCGGAAGACCATACCGAGATGTATCTCAAGATGAATGCTGTGCCTCCGCTGCTGGAAAAGGGCGAAGCGGCAAAGCAGGAAGGCGAACAGGATACTGGCGATTTCACCGTTGATCTGAAAGCCCATTCCGTCTTGCTGACCGAGCAGGGCCACGAAAAAGCCGAACAAATCCTCGAGCGGATGGGGGTCTTGCCCGAAGGCAGCAGCCTCTACGAGCCGGCCAACATTGCGCTGATGCATCATCTCTACGCTGCGCTACGTGCCCACAACCTGTTCCATAAGGACCAGCATTACGTGGTGCAAAACGGCGAAGTGGTCATCGTCGACGAATTCACCGGCCGACTCATGTCTGGCCGTCGCTGGTCGGATGGCCTGCATCAGGCGGTCGAGGCCAAGGAAGGCGTGGCGATCCAGGCTGAGAACCAGACGCTGGCATCGATCACCTTCCAGAATTACTTCCGCATGTACGGCAAACTGGCTGGCATGACCGGTACGGCCGATACCGAAGCGTTTGAGTTTCAGAGCATCTACAACCTTGAAACCGTTGTCGTGCCGACCAATCGCCCGATCCAGCGCAAGGACTCGAACGATCTTGTCTACCGTACGGCACAGGAAAAATACAAGGCCATCATCGACGACATCGTCGCCTGCCGCGAGCGTGGCCAGCCGGTACTGGTGGGCACCACCTCGATTGAAAATTCCGAACTGTTGTCGGCGTTGTTGACTCATCAGAAGATCGATCATCAGGTGCTGAACGCCAAGCAGCATGCGCGCGAAGCCGAGATCGTCGTGCAAGCCGGGCGCCCTGGCATGATCACGATTGCCACCAACATGGCCGGCCGCGGCACGGACATCGTACTTGGTGGTGCCATCGAGAAGACAATCGATGAAATCCGCGAGGATGAAACGCTTTCCGATGAAGAAAAGCGTACGCGTATCAACGCGACGCGTGCCGAATGGCAACCGCTGCACGATCAGGTCATTGCTGCCGGTGGTTTGCACATCATTGGTTCCGAGCGTCATGAGTCGCGCCGCATCGACAACCAGCTGCGCGGCCGCGCTGGCCGTCAAGGTGACCCGGGTTCCAGCCGTTTTTACCTTTCGCTCGAAGATCCGCTGCTCAAGATATTTGCCGGCGATCGTCTTAACGCGATCATGGTGCGTTTGCGCCTGCCAGAAGGTGAAGCGATTGAGCACGCGATGGTGAATCGTTCGCTTGAGTCGGCGCAGCGCAAGGTTGAACAACGCAATTTCGATATTCGCAAGCAACTGCTTGAGTACGACGATGTTGCCAACGATCAGCGCAAGGTGATCTATGAGCAGCGCAACGAGTTGCTTGAAAGTACCGATATTTCCGAAACCGTGACCGCCATGCGCAGCGGCGTTGTCTCCGATCTTTTCCGCGTTTTCGTGCCTGCGGACAGCATGGAAGAGCAGTGGGACATGCAAGGTTTCGAGAATGCGCTCGCCGCCGAATATCAATTCAAGTTGCCGATTACCGAGTGGCTGGTAACGGACAACAAGCTCTCGGATGACGAAGTGATTGAGCGCGTGATAGCCGAAGCCGAGAGCGCCTATGCTGCCAAGGTCGCGCAGGTTGATCTTGCTGCCTGGCGCGGTTTCGAGCGCAATGTCATGCTGCAGAGCCTCGATACACATTGGCGTGAACATCTGTCTGCACTGGATCAATTGCGCCAGGGTATTCATCTGCGCGGTTACGCGCAGAAAAACCCGAAGCAGGAATACAAGCGCGAAGCGTTCGAGCTGTTTGAACATCTGCTCGACACCGTCCGCTCCGATGTCACGCGTCTATTGATGACGGTGCAGGTCCAGTCGGCCGAGCAGCTCGAGGAAATCGAGCAACCGGCGCTGGAGAACGTGCAGTACCAACATGCTGAACTCGATGACTCGGGCGAGTCGGTTGTCGAAGTCGCAGCTGAGGCTGCGCCGCAGCCGCAACAACCGGTGCAAAATCATCTACCCAAGGTCGGGCGCAATGATCCTTGTCCTTGCGGGAGCGGCAAGAAATTCAAGCACTGTCATGGTGCCTTGAGTTAAACGCCATCACCGAAAATAAAAAGGCCGCCAAAGAAATCTTCGGCGGCCTTTTTATTTGTACAAGCAATTCGTTCAGCGAGTTTATTGCCCGCAATTCGCGCCATTGACCTGCTGGTTGATCTGTTTCAGCTGCTGTAACTTGTCATTCTGATCCAGCTTGGCATCGAGAAAAACCGTGTCGGCTTGCTGCCCGTAAGTGGCACATTGTGGATCGCCGCTCATGTTGCCGCGGAAACCATACGCTTGATTGACCGCAGCGCTATTGACCACGGCAGCAGGAATAAACGCTGTGGGATGTGCCTTGGCCCAGGCCAAGGCAAAGGCCTGCTGCTGGGCGAGCGTCATGCTTTGCATGCTTTGTATCGCCGCTGCCGCGGCTGCTGCTGCCTGTTGTTGCTGTGCCAGCGTCTGCGGTGTGGTTGTAACCGGCGTTGTTGTGACTGGGACCGTAGTCGATGGCGTTGTGGTTGAAGTCGTCGTTGATGTTGTCGTGGCGGGCGTAGTGACCTGAGCGGTGGCTTGATCCAGTGTCTGGTTGATGGCCTGATTGATGGTCAGTGTCGTCGACTGGGCAGCGGCATGCATCGACAGCAAACATAGCCCGGCAATTGGAAGCAGGTTACGCATAAGAATATTCCGACGTATTTAGTTTGTACAAGCGGCTGCACGGGCTTGTTGGGCGACTTTCGACAGTTGCCGAGTCTTGTCTTGCAGCGTGAGTCTTGAATCCAGAAACGCTGTGTCGGCTTGTTGTGCATAGCTTTGGCAAACGGGGTCGCTGTTCATGCGAGCGCGGAATGCATAACTATTTCTGAGTGTTTCAAGGTCTGCATCAGAGATCGGTTTTGCCGCAGGCGTATTCCCAACTGAAGCCGCTGCTGCAGCCGCCGCCGTTGAATTTTGCGCCATGGCGTGAGCAGAGATAAACAGCGACATGAGCATGAGCAAGTGTAGGCGACGCATGCGAATTCCTTTGTGGATTGACTGCGCCATCTTATCTCAGCCTCAATCGGGTATGAGGACACAAAAAAGGCAGCCCGCAGGCTGCCTTTTTCATGATTTGGCGTGGTTTCAGTGTTCGATCGAAACCAGTACTTCGTCCAGCATCTTCTTGGCATCGCCGAACAGCATGCGATTGTTTTCCTTGTAGAAGAGCGGATTGTCGACGCCGGCGTAGCCGGAGGCCATCGAACGCTTCATGACGATTGTGGTTTGCGCCTTCCAGACTTGCAGCACTGGCATGCCGGCGATCGGGCTGTTGGGATCGTCTTCGGCGGCTGGGTTCACGATGTCGTTCGCGCCGATCACCATGACCACGTCAGTATCCGGGAAGTCTTCGTTGATTTCGTCCATTTCCAGCACGATGTCGTACGGCACCTTGGCTTCGGCCAGCAACACGTTCATGTGGCCCGGCATGCGGCCGGCCACCGGGTGGATGGCGAAGCGTACGTTAGCGCCCTTGGCACGCAGGCGATTGACGATGTCGTTCACGGTGTGCTGGGCTTGTGCCACAGCCATGCCGTAACCCGGCACGATCACGATGCTCTTGGCTTCGCGTAGCAGTTCGGCCGTTTCAGCAGCGCTGACCGGCGTGACTTCGCCTTCCGGCTGAGCGGCAGCATCGCCCGTCGGCTTGGCGGCGGTGGTGCCGAAGCCGCCGGCGATCACCGACAGGAACTGACGGTTCATGGCCTTGCACATGATGTACGACAGAATTGCACCGGACGAGCCGACCAGTGCGCCGGTCACGATCAGCAAGTCATTGTTCAGCATGAAGCCGGTCGCAGAAGCGGCCCAACCCGAATAGCTGTTCAGCATCGACACCACGACCGGCATGTCGGCACCGCCGATGGCCATCACCATATGCACGCCGAAAATCAGCGCGATGGCAGTCATGACGAGCAGCGGCATCATGCCGACGGATGCGTCTTCCGCATTGAGGAACTGACGGCCGAAGACAAGGACGATAACCAGCAGGGCCAGGTTCAGCCAGTGACGACCCGGCAGCAGTACCGGCTTGCCGCCGATCTTGCCGTTCAGCTTGCCGAAGGCAATCAGCGAGCCGGAGAAAGTCACGGCGCCGATCAGGATGCCGACGTAGATTTCCACTTCGTGGATGACCTTCTCGGAACCTTCGAAGTGCATCGACGGATCGATGTAGCTTGCGAAGCCGACCAGTGCAGCAGCCAGACCAACGAAGCTGTGCATCAGCGCGACCAGTTCCGGCATTTCGGTCATCTTGACCGTCTTTGCGGCGAACAGGCCGGCCGAGCCGCCGACGACCAGTGCGCCGACGATCCAGGCATAACCGGTCGCGCCGACACGCGGACCGAACACGGTGGCGAGTACGGCGATAGCCATGCCGACCATGCCGTAGAAGTTGCCGCGGCGGGAGGTCTCAGGATGGGACAGACCGCCCAGACTGAGGATGAAGAGGATGGTTGCTCCGATGTAGGAGACAGTAGCCAGATTTGCAGACACTTGGTTCTCCTTAGTACTTGCGGAACATGACGAGCATGCGACGCGTCACCGCGAAGCCGCCGAACATATTGATCGCCGTCAGGGCAATGGCCAGGGCGGCCATGACCTTGATCAGCAGCTCGGGACGGGTGATGCCATCGGCCAGCGGCGGAGCCACTTGCACGAGAGCGCCGATCACGATGATCGAGGAGATTGCATTGGTCACGCTCATCAGCGGTGTGTGCAGCGCGGGCGTCACGTTCCAGACGACCATGTAGCCGATGAAGCAGCCGAGTACGAACACGGTGAAGTGGCCGAGGAATGCGGTCGGTGCGCCAGTGCCGATCAGATAGAACAGGAAGGCGGCGACGGCGAACTTGATGGCGACACTTGCCGGTGACGACACTTCGGTGCTCGGGCCATGACCGTGAGCAGCCGGTGCAGGTGCAGCGGGCTTGGGCGGTGCAGGCGGCGCCATCTTCGGCGGTGGAGGCGGCCACGTGACGTTGCCCTGGTCGATGACGGTCGTGCCACGCACGACCTCATCTTCCATGTTCATCTTGATCGCGGCAGCGCCTTCACCAGCCGGATCGACGCTCTTGGTCTTGATCAGGTCTTCCGACAGACGGAACAGGTTGGTGGCGTACAGCGTCGAGGCGGTCTTGGCCAGACGGGTCGGCAGATCCTTGTACCCGATGATGGTCACGCCATGCTGCACGGACACTTCGCCCGGAACTGTCAGTTCGCAGTTGCCACCTTGCTCTGCAGCCAGGTCCACGATGACGCTGCCAGGCTTCATGGACTTGACCATGTCGGCGGTGATCAACTTCGGCGCTGGCTTGCCTGGAATCAGGGCAGTGGTGATGATGACATCCACTTCCTTGGCCTGTTGCGCGAAAGTTTCGCGCTGGGCTTTCTGGAAACCTTCCGACATGACCTTGGCGTAGCCGCCGGTACCGGCACCGTCTTCCTCGTAGTCGACAGCGACAAACTCACCGCCCATCGAGATGATCTGGTCGGCAACTTCCTTGCGGGTGTCATTGGCGCGCACGATGGCGCCCAGGTTTGCGGCGGTACCGATGGCTGCCAGACCGGCGACGCCAGCACCGATCACGAAGACCTTGGCGGGCGGCACCTTGCCGGCGGCGGTAATCTGGCCCGTGAAGAAGCGGCCGAAGGCATTGGCGGCTTCGATCACGGCACGATAGCCGGCGATGTTGGCTTGCGACGACAGGGCGTCCATCTTCTGGGCGCGGGAGATACGCGGTACCGAATCCATGGCCAGCACGTTCACCTTCTTGGCTGCGAGCTGTTCCATGAGTTGCGGATTTTGCGCCGGCCAGATGTAGCTGACGAGCGTGCTGCCGTCTTTCAGCAGCTTGACTTCGTCGGCGTTGGGCCCGCGCAGCTTGAAGACGATGTCGGCTTTGGACCAGACTTCGGCGGCGGAGCCGAGGATTTCGGCGCCAGCAGCACGATATTCGTCGTCGCTAATATTGGAAAGATTGCCGGCACCCGATTCAACAACAATCTGGTAACCCTGCTTGATGAGCTTCTGCACGACCTCGGGGACCGTCGCCACGCGGGTTTCGCCGGCGAAAGTCTCCCTTGGCACTCCGATGATCAGAGGCATGTTTCCTCCAGGATGGTTGGTTTTTTAAGTTTGGAATCCGGGCCTTGCGCGCGCGCCTGGGTTGAGGCTGAAAACTGACAAACGGCACAGAAAGCAGCGCAGCGGGCGACAAGGCAAGCCGGCGATTATAACCCAAACTGCATCTCGGTTATATTGTGAAACCCTCTTGTTAATCAATGACTTACTATTGCTTTCCTGACGCAGAGAGGGTTTCGCGTCGATTCCTGGGGTGAATCGGTTGATCCGACACGTTTATCTACCACCTGACCACTGGCTGATCGTTCGCAAAATCGGTTCCCATGCCAGGTCGTCCATGCCGCCTTCGGCAATGCGTTCGAGCAGGCGTTGGACATCAGTGGCAACAGTGTCCTTGTCGAGCGCTGCCTGCAAACCGGCGAGGCCGCCACATTGCAGGCGGGTTTCTTCAAGCGCAGTGGGTTTTTCGCCTCGCTGGCCGAGCGCGAAGCGCGATTTTTCACGCAGCAATCCGTGCAAACCGGCGCATGCGGCGCGCGCCAGCGGTTGTGTGCACGAGCACTGTTCCGCGTCCATCTGCGCGAGCGAGCAGACTGCGCAACGGTGATTCAGTGCGACGGAGAAGACGCAAGGCAAGCGGTTGATTTCGCCGCGTGCGCTGCGTTGCAAGTTGCTCATTAAACGGCGCCTTCGAGTAGAGCGACGATGCAAGTCAGCCAGCCCAACACGGTGACTTGAAGATGACGGTCGGTGAAAAACGCTTCGGCCGCATCCCCGCCGCCACCGCGGCGGTGCAATAAATAAAGATAGCGGAACATGCCGTAGAGCACAAAGGGCATCGTGATCCAGAGGTGGCGTCCGTGTAGCGCAATCGTGTTATCGCTGACCGTGTACAAGCTATACGACAGCACGGTGCAGGCGACGGTGATGGTGATGAACTGGTCGAGCAAGGCCGGCGAATAATGTTCCAACACGCGGCGATGCATGTGCGCACCGGCATCGGTATACATGGCGTTGAGCTCGGCGCGGCGCTTGGCAAAGCCGAGAAAGAGCGTGAGCATCAGGCCGCAGATAATTAGCCATTGCGAGGGCGGAATGCCGATCGCCACCGTCCCGGCGAACAGGCGCAGCATGAAGCCGGCGGCGATCAGGAAGGCGTCGAGGATGACAACGTGCTTGAGTTTCAGCGTGTAGGCAACATTCACGCAGAGATAGGCGAGGAAGACCCAGTAAGCGTGGCCGACAACGCGCACCACGATGTCACAGGCAAAAATCAGGCAGACGACCAATAGCGCCAGTGCGGCCGGCGCGCCAATAGTCCCGCTGGCGAGCGGACGATAGCGTTTTTGCGGATGCAGGCGATCCTGCTCGCGATCGATCAGGTCGTTGAAGACGTATACCGCCGACGACAACAGGCAGAACGCCGTGGTGGCCGCAATGGCCTTCAAGACGAGATTGGGTTGATCCCAGGCATGCGCGAACAACAGACCGATAAGAACAAAGCCGTTTTTCAGCCATTGATGCGGCCGCAACAGCCGCAGCCATGCAGGCAGGCGATGTTGCGGCGCGGCGTGTTCTGCCGCGCCCTGAGCGTACTTATTTGTCGACAAGGGCAACACGGCGCTGGCGCACCGCTTCGGCGAGGATGTCGAGCACGGCGAGACTCTCGTCCCAGCCGATGCAGGCGTCGGTGATGCTCTGTCCGTATTCGAGTGCCTGGCCTGGCTTCAGGTCCTGGCGGCCTTCCTTGAGATGCGATTCGACCATCACGCCCATGATGCGTTCGTCACCGGCGGCGACCTGGGCGCCGACGTCCCGGGCGACGTCGACTTGGCGCTGGAACTGCTTGTTGCTGTTGGCGTGCGAGAAATCGATCATCAGGCGTGCGGTGAGGCCGGCCTTGCCAAGTTCGGCGCAGGCCGCTTCAACGCTGGCGGCATCGTAGTTCGGCGCGTTGTTGCCGCCGCGCAGGATGATGTGGCAATCCTCGTTACCCGCGGTGGAGACAATGGCCGAATGGCCGGCCTTGGTGACCGACAGGAAGTGATGCGGGCTGGATGCGGCACGGATGGCGTCGATGGCGATGCGGACGTTACCGTCAGTGCCGTTCTTGAAACCGATCGGGCAGGACAGACCGGAAGCGAGTTCACGGTGAACCTGCGATTCGGTCGTGCGTGCGCCGATGGCGCCCCAGGCGACGAGGTCGGCGGTGTACTGCGGCGTGATGACATCCAGAAATTCAGTCCCACAGGGCAGGTTCATTTCATTGATGTCGCGCAGCACGCGGCGTGCGAGCTTCAAGCCGGCGTTGATGTCGTAGCTGCCGTCGAGATGCGGATCGTTGATCAAACCTTTCCAGCCTACGGTCGTGCGCGGCTTTTCGAAGTAAACGCGCATGATGACGATGAGGTCGTCCTTGAGGCGCTCGCGCTGTTCCTTGAGACGTGTTGCGTACTCAAGCGCGGCCTTCGGGTCGTGAATCGAGCACGGGCCGATGATCACGACCAGTCTGTCGTCGGCGCCATGCAGCACGCGATGAATGTCTTGACGCGCGGCGGCGGTGTTTTGCGCGATGGTTTCGCTGGTCGGACAGTCCGTAAAGACGGCATCCGGCGTCAGCACTTCCTTGATTTCCTTGATGCGGACGTCATCGACGATGGGATTCATTGCGAGCCTGCAAGTGTTCGGTGAAAGCGGGCATTCTACCGTGCGGTGCAGTATTGGCACCGCACGGCTTGTTGGTCCGTTTACTTGCCTGTCTGTTTTTGCCCGCTTATTCCAGCCCGTGCAAGCCGTCGCCGCGTTCGTGGTCCGGGCCTTCGACCTCAGGCAGTTCCGGGCCGACATGGCGATGCACCCAGGCATACACAACCGGCAGTACCAATAGTGTGAGCAGCGTGGTCGTGACCATGCCGCCGACGATGACCAAGGCCAGTGGGCGCTGCGCCTGTGAACCAATGGCGTGCGACAGCGCTGCCGGCACCAGGCCGAGTCCTGCCAGCGAGGCGGTCATCAGCACCGGTCGCAGGCGCTGGCGCGCGCCATGCATGACGGCCTCGCGCAGCGTGATCTTCTGCTCGCGGTGCAACTTCTTGATGTACGAAATCAGGATCACGCCGTCCTGGATGGCGATGCCGAACAGCGACAGGAAGCCGATGCCCGCGGAGATAGACAAATCCTCGCCGGAAATGAACAGCGCGGTGATGCCGCCGATACAGGCAAACGGCACGTTGAGCAGCACCATGCCGGCATCCTTGGTATTGCCGAGCGTGGCGTAGAGCAGCAGGAAGATGGTCAGCAAGGTCAGCGGGATGATGACGGCGAGCTTGTGCTGAGCTTCCTTCATCTGGTTGAACTGGCCATCCCACTTGATGCGGTAGCCGCGTGGCAGGGTCATTTGATCCTCAACCTTCTGTTGCGCCTCTGCCACCGCCGAACCCAGATCGCGACCGCGTACGCCAAACTTGATGGCGATATAGCGCTGCGCCGTTTCGCGATAGATGAAGAAAGCACCGTCGGCGATGCCGACCTGCGCGACCATTGCCAGAGGAATGCGCTGGCCGTCAGGCGTGTCGACCATCAGGTCGGAAATCTTGCTGAGCGTGTCACGGTTGACTTCCGGGTAACGCACCGACAAATCAAAACTACGCTCGCCTTCCAGCACGGCCGTCGCGGCGTTGCCGCCGATGGCGTTCACGACGAGATTTTCGATGTCCGAGACGTTGAGGCCATAGCGCGCAGCGGCGGCGCGGTCGACGGAGACGTTCAACGTCGGCTGGCCGAGTTCGCGGAAGATGCCCACGTCGGCCATGCCCGGAATGCCGCGCAGGATGTCGCGTACCTGTACGGCCTCCTGTTGCAGCGCTTGCAGGTCGTCACCGAAAATTTTCACCGAGTTCTCGCCCTTGACGCCCGAAAGCGCTTCGGCCACGTTGTCTTGGATGTACTGCGAGAAGTTGTACTCAATACCGGGAATGCGCTTCAGTTCGGCTTCGAAGCGTTTCACCACGTCGCTGCGTTTGACGCCGGCTGGCCATTGATCGGGATTCTTGAAGAAGACAGCGAGCTCGACGTTGAATACACCCGTGGAGTCTGTACCGTCGTCGGGGCGGCCGATCTGCACAGACACGTCGCGCACTTCGGGCTGATGATAGAAGACGTTGCGGACGCGGCTCGCCACCTGCGACGAATAGGAAAGATCGACCGTATTCGGCAGTGTGATGCGGACCCACAGATTGTTCTCGTCGAGTGTCGGCAGGAAGCTCGTACCCAGATGCAGGGCTGCAACCATGGCGATGGCAAACACGAGAAACGCCGTGCCGAGAACCTTCTTCGGCATGTCGAGCAGTTTATTGAGCAGCGGGTCATAGCGCTTCAACAGCCAGCCGACGAACTTCGGCGCGTGATGATCCATGTTGCCGCGGAACAGGAAAGAGCTTGCGGCCGGAATGAAGGTCAGCGCCAGTACGATGGATGCGAGCAGAGCGAGGCCCATCGTCATCGCCATCGGATGGAAAATCTTGCCTTCGACACCACCCATGATGAACAGCGGTGAGTAGGCAGTAATGATGATGCAGGTCGAGAAAATCATTGCGCGCTGTACTTCTGCCGTGGCGCCAATGATCGATTGCCACAGATGCTGCTTGCCGACTTCGAGACGGCTCATGATGTTCTCGATCACGATCACCGCCGCATCGACGATGAGACCGAAGTCGATGGCGCCGAGCGAGATGAGATTGGCCGGCACGTGCAGAAAATGCATGCCGGTGAACGACACGCACAATGCGAGCGGAATGACTGCCGCCACGACAGCCGCCGCGCGGATATTGCCAAGGAAGGCGTACAGCACGACCAGCACCAGAGAGATGCCGAACACGAGCGTGTGCAGAACAGTGTGGCTGGTCAGGTCGAGCAGATTTTGACGATCATAGAAGGGCTGGATCTTCATGCCTTCCGGCAGCAACCCACCGAGATTGATTTCGTCGATGCGCTTTCTTACCCTGTCGAGCATCTCGGTGGCATTGCCGCCGCGTCGCATGAGGACAACGCCTTCGACAGCCTCATCCTTGTCGTCGAATTGCACTTGGCCGAGACGCGGCGCATTACCGATGGTGACTTCGGCGACATCGCCGACGCGGATCGGAACCGTCTTGTTCACTGCGACAACGATGTTTCTGATGTCGTCGAGCGTCTGGATCAGGCCGACGCCGCGCACCACGTAACGTTGTTCGCCCGTACGCACTGTATCGCCGCCGACGTTGGCATTCGCGTTGGTGAGCGCCGTCACAAGTTGCGGCAGGGAAACGCCGTAAGCCTGCAGCTTGCCTGGATCGGGGCGCACTTGATACTGCTTGACCATACCGCCGAAGCCGCTGATGTCGGCGACGCCGGGAATGGTCTTGAGCATCTTGTAGATGTCCCAGTCCTGATACGCCTTCAGTGTGATCAGGTCGGCCTTGTCGCTGACGACCAGGTACCGCATCACTTCGCCCAGCGCATCGGCATCCGGGCTGAGTTGCGGTTGAATGCCCTGTGGAATATTGGCGTTAGCGAGGTATTGCTGAACGTTGGTGCGGGCGCGGAAGGAATCCGTGCCTTCGTTGAACTGGATCGTGACGACCGACAGACCAAACAACGAAACAGAACGGAAGGCGTGGCTGTCCGGCACGCCGGCCAGCGCGGTCTCAATCGGAATGGTGAGCTGGCGTTCGACTTCCAGCGTGCTGCGACCTGGCCATTGCGTAATGACCTGGATGTTCAGCGGTGAGATGTTCGGATAGGGCTCGATCGGCAACTGGCGAAACGACCAGAGGCCGAGCGCAAGCAGGCCAGCGAACAGCGCGAGAATGATCGCGCGCCGACGTAGAACGCCGTGAATGAAATCGGCACCAAGACGCGTATTCATGGCGCGTCCTTAGCGAGAGCTCATGGCTTCGTTGATGAGCGTGGCGCCTTCGACCACGATCTTCTCGTTGCCGGTGAGACCGGTCACGATTGCGGCGCGGTCATCGCCCAGCAGCATGGTGCTGACGGCCTGGCGGCGATATTGATTCGACGAGGTTTCGACGATGACGTATTGACCTTGACGGTACGAAACCACGGCATCCTGTGGCACGACGACCGCGGTACGCATGCCGGTTTGCAGGCTGGCGGAGACGAACAGTTCAGGACGCAAGGCGCCATCGGGGTTCGCCACGGTGCAGCGGATCGGCAGAGTGTGCGTGGTCGGATCGATATTGGTGCCGATGAAGTTGACAGTCCCGGTGAAGATGCGGCCGGGCAGCGCCGGCGCAGTCAGCTTCAGCGTCTGGCCGAGCTTGACCTTGGCGTAGTCCTGTTCGTAGACATTGCCGACGAACCAGACGTTGGATACGTCGGACACGGTCATGAAGTTGTCGCCGACATTGAGGAAGGCGCCGGGGTCCATGTTGCGTGCCGTAATGACGCCGCTGATCGGTGCACGCAATGTCAGGTGATCGGCAATGACGCCGGTTTTTTCGACCTGGGCGATGTCTGCGTCAGCTGCGCCGAGCACGCGCATGCGGTTGCGCGCCGCTTCAAGCGTGGCTTTTGCGTCCTCGAGCAGATCTTTCTGGTTCGCCGATGCGAAGGTGCGTACCGTGTTGCGTGCGAGCAGCAATTCGTTCTCGGCAGAAATCCAGTCGGGGCTGTAGAGCATCGCAAGCGGCTGACCTGCCGTGACCTTGGCGCCTTCGAACACGAGAATCTGGTCAAGCCGGCCCGCAACACGCGCCGACACGAGATGCAATTTCTCGGCATCGAAAGCCAGCTTACCCGAGAGCGGCACGAGATCCGGCACTTCGGCGCTGGCGACGGTGGCGGTCTTGACGAAGTTCGGATCGAAGCCGCCCGCAGGCGCATTCAGTTTGTCGCTGCTCAACGTGGGCGGCATTGCGGTTGCGGCGGCCGGTTTGGGCACGTCTGCATGACGCGAGGAGGCAATCAGCCAGCCACCGACAAGGCCGATAACAAGCAAAGCAGGTGCAAACAACGGATGATGGGGCAGTTTCATGTCGATGCAGTGTGTCTGGTGGGCGCAGTGAATGCAATTATTGAAGGCGGCTATTCAATCTTGCTGCCGACAGCCGCTTCGAGTGCTGCCCAAGCCTGTGCAGCAGCGCTTTGCGCCTGTAATTGAGCAAGCTCGGTATTGTGCAGATTGGTTTGGGCCATGAGCAGGTCGGCAAAGGCTTGGTTATTGCTGGTCGCGTAGTTTTGCATGGCCAGACGCCACGCCACCTGCGCTTCGGGCAGCTGATGCGCGTGGATGAAATCGAGCTGCTTGCGTGCCTGCTGCAGACTGTTCCATGCCGTGGCAACACCCAACAAAACCTGCTGACGCACCGAAGTATCGTTTGCGCGTTGTGCAATCACACCGGCTTGTGCCTGATCTTCCCCGGCACGTTCCTTGGTCAGGAACCAGGTCGGCAAGGTCACGTCCAATTCGAGGCCGTAGTTGTTGCCGTAAAAACCCCATGGCGGATTGTCGCTATAGCGTGTGAAGATGACCTGAAAGTCGGGCAGATAAGCCTTCTTTGCGTATTCGAGATTTTTCTCCGCGGCCGTCACTTGCGAAGCGGAACCCTGCAGTGCCGGGTTCCGCTGCAGCGTCAGCGTAGTCAGTTCATCAAGATCAGGCACGCGCGCAGCGTCGCTCGGCAAGTCTCCCTTTATTGTCAGCGGCTGGCCCGGATTGCGGCCAATCAACATATTGAGTGTTTGACGCGTAGTGTCGACCTGCTTTTCCAGTGCGAACAAATCGTTCTGTGCGCTACTTTGCGCGACTTGCGCATTCAGGTAGTCAGTGTAGGCCGCCGCATTGTTGGCGTAACGCACTTTGCTGATGCGCTTGATCTGTTCAAGCCGCTGCAGATTGTCCTGACTGATGCGCTCCTGATCTTGATAAGCCAGCAATTGATAGAACGTTGTCTTCAACTGCGCTTCGAGTTGCTGACGTGTGAAGGTGATTTGTGCACCGGCGACATCGGCCTGGCTCTGGGCAATTTCACCGGCCAGCCTCTTTTTGCCGAAGAGCTTGAAGGGTTGCGTCAGCGTATAGCTGAATGCCTGCGAAGCACCGAAGCGAAAAGGGCTCGATTGCATCGGGCCTTGTACGAGACCGACAATTGGATTGTCCCAGGCCGTTACTTGCGGTACGACGGCTTGTGCCGCGATCTGTTGCTGCTGTGCCTGCTCAATCTGCGGATTGTTTTGACGCAATTGATCCAGCAGTTCATTAAGCCCCATCGCACTGCCCGCAGGTGGCGCTGCCTGCGCGCTTTGCACAAGGGAAAGCGGCAACAGACAGGCGAGTGGTGCGCACAATACAAGTGCACGAGAAAACTTCAAGGCGGGCATGAATCCGGGTTCCGGCGACGTGAGAGAGCTGCGTAGGCAATATTTTGCCGAGATTGTAAGGTTGGCACCTGAGCCGCCCCTGACAAGTGTGTGAATATTTGTGCAAATCCTGAACCTTGACGCCGTAATGATCGGTCCGGTTTCATTGTGCATGGATTGTCATATTCAATAAATCTATTTACACGCGCCGGGTTTCTTCTTGATGACGTATTTCAGGGCGTCGCACATTTTGTGTCGTTCTACAATGCGACCATGAGCGACAAGCATTGCGAAAACCTGCATGCGTGACATTGCCAACGACATCGGGCGTGAGCGCATCGCGCAAACCGTAACCGCCTTCTATGCACAGGTACGGCAGCATCCGACGCTGTCGATCCCGTTTGCACGCGTGGACGATTGGCCTCATCACCTGGAAGTTCTCATTCAATTCTGGTGGGTGTCGCTCGGCGGCGAGCGTTATCTCGGGTATGACTATCAAGTGCCGGCCAAACATGCCGCCGCCGGCTTCACGCCCGAGCTTCTGGTCGACTGGCTGGCCTTGTTCAAGCAAACACTCGAATCGCACCTGCCGGCTGATCTGGCGGCGGCATGGTATGCCCGCGCCGAGAGGATCGGCAATTCACTCAGGATGCTGCATGAAGACGGACATATGCCCGGCCTGCAGATTGAACAGGCGAGTGATAAACCTTGAGTAAAAACAAGCGGCTCGTCTGGTGAGCCGCTGCGGGTGTTTAATGAACTCATGGACGAGTTCGATACCCCGCCGAAAACCGTGTTGCCGCCCCTGATGCGCAAGGGGCGCGGCGCAACCTTGAACATGGTCAGTCGCTACGACGCGCAGCAGCGTGAGCGTACCGACGATGCATGGTGGATGGAGGACGAGATTCCACCCCTCAAGACGACGCAGATCATCGATACAACGAAGCGTGTCATCAACTACAACGATTCGCCCGATATTCCCTTTGACCGTACGCTGAATCCGTATCGCGGATGTGAGCATGGCTGCATCTATTGTTATGCGCGGCCCACCCATGCGTATCTCGGTTTTTCGCCCGGCCTGGATTTCGAAACCAAGATCGTCTACAAGCCCGATGCGGCAGCCGTGTTACGTGAGGAGCTGTCCCGGCCAAAGTATGTCTGTGCGCCAATCGCCCTCGGCATGAACACCGATGCCTGGCAGCCGACCGAGCGCAAGCTGGGCATCACGCGCGGCATTCTCGAAACGCTGGCCGAATGCAAGCATCCCTTCGGTACGGTCACCAAGTCGGCGTTGATCCTGCGCGATCTCGACATTCTGTCGACGATGGCGCGCGAAAATCTCTGCCATGTTGCCGTCACGATCACGACACTCGATCCGGAGCTTGCGCGCACGCTTGAGCCGCGCGCCGCGAGTCCGGCGCGGCGTTTGGAAGTCATCAGGGCACTTGCTGCGGCGGACGTTCCCGTCGGTGTCTCGATCGCGCCCATGATTCCTGCACTCAACGATCATGAGCTTGAAAGCATCATGGCGGCAGCCTTCGAGGCGGGTGCCAGCAATGCCTGGTACAACGTGTTGCGTTTGCCGCATGAACTGTCGCCACTGTTCCGTGATTGGTTGCAAACGCACGCACCGGGTCGGGCCGCACATGTCATGAGCCTGATTCAGCAAATGCGCGGCGGCAAAGACTGCGACAGCGATTTCGCCACGCGAATGCGCGGAGAGGGCGAGCTGGCCGATGTGCTGGCACAGCGCTTCCGTATTGCAGTCAAACGTCTGAACGCAAAACAGGATTCGCGTTGGCCAAAGCTTGATAGTTCTCGCTTTATCAAGCCGCGTAAGGCTTCTCCGCAAGGCGAGTTGTTTTGACGCGATATGCGCCGCGAGTCCCGTTCTATTTTGCTTTTCAAGCTTTGTCTGTCGGCGTAAGGTGAGGCTGTCTCTTCGCGGAGCACTGCAAATGAAAACGGAAGACCTGTTTGGCCTGCTCTTGCAGATCGAATCTGAAGATCCGATCGACTATGCGGATTTGCCTTTTGATGAAGACAATCTTCGCGAACTCGCCTGCTGCAACGTGACCGAGTTGATGGATTCCGAGATATTCCAGTCGCTCACGTATGCGGATCGGGAGTTGATGGCCGCAGCCACCATCACCAAGCTTGTACTGGAAAACATGGTGTTGAACGCACGCTTGTTGCAGGCGGCGCATTGCAATCCGGAGTTTTGAGTTTGCGTTAATGGATTGTTTATTGCCTGAGTCCGGAGTTCGCCTGTCCGGGCGAGTCCGGACATTGGCGGTGAATGAACCAAATAGGCTTAAGCCGTGCCACCGACCGTCAACCCATCAATCCGCATCGTCGGCTGCCCCACACCCACCGGCACACTCTGTCCATCCTTGCCGCACGTTCCGACGCCCGGGTCGAGCGCCATGTCGTTGCCGATCATCGATACACGCGTCAATACATCCGGGCCGTTGCCGATGAGCGTGGCGCCCTTGACCGGGTAGGTGATCTTGCCGTCCTCGATCATGTAGGCCTCGGCGGCAGAAAAAACGAACTTGCCGCTGGTGATATCGACTTGTCCCCCGCCGAAATTCACCGCGTACAAGCCCTTCTTGACCGATTTGATGATTTCCTGCGGATCCTTTCCACCATTGGGACCGTTTTCCATGACGGTATTGGTCATGCGTGGCATCGGCAGGTGCGCATAGGATTCGCGACGGCCGTTGCCGGTGGGCGCGACGCCCATCAGGCGTGCATTCATCGTGTCCTGGATGTAGCCCTTGAGAATGCCGTCTTCGATCAGTACGGTGCGCTGTGTCGGCGTACCTTCGTCGTCCACGGTGAGTGAGCCGCGACGATTGAGCAACGTACCGTCGTCAACGACGGTAACGCCCTTGGCGGCGACGCGCTGACCAATGCGGCCGGCGAAGGCAGAGCTGCCCTTGCGGTTGAAGTCGCCTTCAAGGCCGTGACCGATGGCTTCGTGCAACAGGATGCCGGGCCAGCCGCTACCGAGTACGACGGTCATGTTGCCTGCGGGGGCGGGTTTTGCGCGCAGATTGACGTCAGCTTGATGCACGGCTTGTCGCGCATAGTCCTGCAGTACGGCATCGGTGAAGTGGCCGTAATCGAAGCGACCACCACCACCGGCTGAGCCCTGTTCGCGGCGACCGTTGATTTCCATGATGACGGTGACGGAAACACGTACCAACGGGCGTACGTCGGCGGCGAGATGACCGTCGGAACGGGCCACCATAACCACTTCCCATGTACCGGCAAGGCTGGCCATGACTTCGACGACGCGCGGATCAAGCTTGCGTGCAAAGCCTTCCAGCCGCTCGAGCAACGCGACCTTTTCAGTGTCCTTGAGCGACGCAATCGGATCGGCAGCCCCGTAGAGAGGCGTGCGGGCAACGTTGCCATTCAGCGCTACCGGCACGCCCTTGAAACCGCTGGCACCAATCGCGCGTGTTGCTTCCGCGGCGCCGAGCAGCGCGCTCATGCTGATGTCGTCGGAATAGGCAAACGCCGTCTTTTCGCCGCTGATGGCGCGGACGCCAACACCTTGATCAATGTTGAAGCTGCCGGATTTCACGATGCCTTCTTCAAGGCTCCAGCCTTCCGAACGCCCGTACTGAAAGTAGAGGTCGGCGTAGTCGAGCTTGTGGCCGAGCAGTGAACCGAAGACGCGATCAAGCTTGCCCGGCGACAGGTCGTAAGGCGCGAGCAGGCATTGTTCGACGGTATGAAGCAGCGTTTGATTGGTCATGGTTCTTCTCAGATGAGGGCGGTGCGGCGTTAGTCAAGCAATGCTCATCAATGCTTGAGCAGCACGGCGTGTTCAAGTGCGGGCAAGTTAGCCCGCACTTTGGCAATGCGTTCGGGCGTGATGTCTGCAACGATGATACCGACCTCCTTGTCGAGGCGGGCGAGTACTTCGCCCCATGGGTCGATGATCATGCTGTTGCCGTGCGTCATGCGGCCGGTCGGATGGCGGCCGCCTTGTGCCGGCGCCATGACGTAGCAGAGGTTTTCGATGGCGCGGGCACGCAGCAGAATTTCCCAGTGCGCCTTGCCGGTGGTTTCGGTGAAGGCGGCTGGCAGGATGAACAGATCGATGCGCTTTTCTTTGCCCGCCTGACGAAACAGCTCCGGAAAGCGCAGGTCGTAGCAGATGCCCAGGCCAATGCGGCCGAAGGGCGAGTCGAAGGCAACAACGGCTTCGCCCGGTTTGATGGTGCGCGCCTCGTTGTATTCCTCTGTGCCCTTTTTGAAGGCAAAGAGATGAATCTTGTCGTAGCGCGCGACGTGTTCGCCACGATCGTTGTAGACCAGACAGGTGTTGAGCAGTTTCGATGAATCGCCGCAATCGAGTGGCAACGAGCCGCCGATAACCCACACACCGTTCTCTCTGGCGGTCGACGATAGAAAATGCTGGATTGGCGCTGTTTTTTCGTCACCGCCGAATTGCTCGCGTGCGGCAAAACGCGCCTCATCGCTGGCACCAATGAAGGGAAAGTATTCGGGCAGGGCAACGAGTTGCGCACCTTGCGCGGCGGCTTCGGCGATCAGCTTGCCGGCGGACTCGAGGTTCGGCCCGACTTCCGGGCCAGAGGTCATCTGGATGGCAGCGATTTTCATGGATAGCTTCCTGGATTCGATTTGTCCTTGCTTACTTGCCTTGCGAGGTCGAATGCTTCAAGGCTTCTTCAGTGATTTCCTTGTTGATGTCGCGACCTGTGTTGACCTTGACGACCTGCGGATCGGCCCACTTGCCCGTGACCTTGTATTCAAATGCGAATGCCTTGTCGATCGGGTCCTTCAGTACCTTGTGCGCCAGCCACGCTGCCGCGCCGATAGCCGGATTGACGATCATGGCGCCGACAGCCAGCGTATCACCGAGCACCGGTTGAACGCGTACGTGCAAATCCTGTGTTTCGTCGGGCAGGCTGACGGAACCGGACATGCGCACCGTCGCTGATGGACCGATCAACGTGAGTTCCTGTGTGCTCATGACGCCCTTGCTGATATCCGCATCGCCCTTGATGCTGTCGAAAGCGAAGCCTTCAGAGAAAATGTCACGGAAATCCAGAGTGATGCGGCGAGGGATCGACTGCAGGCTGAGTACGCCGAGCAGACGCCCGATGCCGGGATCGAGTTTCTTGAACTGGCCTTTGCCGAGATCAATCTTGAGTTTGCCGTTCAGTGTCGGGTAATCGATGTCGAACGGTGTGGCGTTCCAGCCGAGGTTGCCGGAAATATCAGCTGTGCCTTGGCGAATGGCATCGGCATAGCCGGCACGTGCAAGCAGTTTTTCAAGGCTTTTGGCTTTGAGCTGGAAGTTGATTTGCGTGTCGTGCTGTATCGGATCGGGCTTCCAGCGGCCATCGCCGGTCAGCATGGCATCTTCGTTGCTGACTGAGAACTTCGCGTTCCAGTAACCGTTCTTGTTCTCCGCATCAAGCGTCACTGTCCCCCAGTTCTGGCCACGCAAATTCACGTTGTCGATGATGAGAGATAAGGCCGGCAGCGGTTCGTTCGAATCGTTGTCAGGCGTGGCGAGTGCCGTGATCTGCTTGTTCGGATTGGGAATCGTCAATTGCGGAATGCGTCCGCTGATGCGCCCTGGTTTGTCCGCTGTTCCTGGCGTCCATGCCAGATTGGCGGTGATGCCCTGGCTGCGGAAATCACTTTTCCATGTGCCGTTATTCAGTTGTGCCGCAAGGCTTGCTTCAGGAAAAGTACGGTTCAGCGCAACCAGTTCACCGGTGCGCAGATTGAGTTGCGTGAACGGGAACGTGGATGCATTCGACTTCGGGCCGTTCGCGCTGGTTTTTTCTGCATTGCGCGTGAACATGTTGCGCCAGAAATCGACATCAATCTTGGCAAGATTGGCCGTGAGTAGCGTGCCACTGGCCGGTAGCTTGGCATTGTCTGCACCGGTACCGATGGCGAGATAGCCACGTATGTCGCCACCGGCAATACGCAGCGAATTGCCGCGCACTTGCTTGCCGAAAAAAATTTCCTGCGTTTCGCGTGCCGGTGCCGTAGTCACCGTCTTGCCACGCCGAAGGATGGTGGTGGCCGGCAGTACTTTCTTGTCGATATGGAAATCAACCGCCGTGGCCGCGCTCTTATTGAACGGTTCGGGCAGGCTGCTCGACAGGCCAACCAGATCGGAGGCGATGCGGATGTCGACATCGTTCTTGTGAATCGCGAAATTGCCCCGCCAGCGCCCACTGCCCGAGAGTTGATCGAACAACGGTAAAGGATAGAGTTTGCGCATGGCCGCGATGTTGAACTGGCCTTCGGTACTCAGATTGATCTGTCCGTTCTTGTCCGTTTCTGCCTTGATTTCGAGCGGTGCGCCGAACAAATTGGCGCGCACATCGCGAATGCCAATGCTGTCGCCGGTGAAGTCGAGACGGCCACTGACTTCGGTCAACGGCGGCAGTGCGGGCGCGACATGCAGCGTATTGTTGTCGAACAGATAACTACCCGTGACTGTCGTGTCGTTTACATGCGTGAGCGGCAGTTCCAGCTTCAGGTTCAGATTGCCGTTGCCGTTTGCTGTCATCGGCGCGGTGAAATGGCCGATGCGCTGGCCGACCGGGCTGGCTTCGATGAACTTCAGGAATTCCTGCGTCTCGCCCTTGGCTTGCCCAGCGACCGTCAAGACTTGCTCATGCGTGTCGAGGTCCGGGATTTCGGCATGCACGCCGGACAGCGTTGCGCCGAGAATGTGGCCTTTCTGCGCGTCGATTTTCATGCCCGGGCCGATGAATGCAACGGTGCCGTCGATGCCACGAATTTCTGGCCAATCTGCGGCGGGATGCACCGTCGCATCCTGCGCCTTGATCACGACCGAGAATGTGCCGCCGCCGTCCCTGAACGGAAATCGATCGAGATTGCCCTTGAGTGTGAGCTTCACGTCATTGGTGCGCCCACCGGTCACACCTTGCTTGACCCAGGCGCGTGCATCCGGATTCACGCTATTCGGCAGGTAACGCCATACGGCCTTGGCATCCGCCCGGGTGAGCTGGCCGGAGAGGTCGATGTTACCGGCCGTGCCGACACGACCGTGATAGCTGCCATGCACTGAACCTGCAGCATCCGCGTTGGCAAAGCGCAGGTCGCCGATATTGACATCGTAGCGCTCGCCACTGCGTGACCAGTCCAATTGGGCGGCGATCGTCTGCAGAGGAATATCCGCTTCAGCGAAGACAGTCGGCAGCGACAGCATGGCGTCGCGACTGTCGATTGTCAGCGTACCGCCGCTGTCATTGCCGTCGATGCTGCCGCTGAGATGGCGCACGCCGGGTAAGCCGTTGTAGGGGGAAATGCCGAGATTGCGAAAGTTGCCCCGAATGGCGTAACGCGCTTTCTTGCTGTCCCAGCGCGTGAAGAAATTATCGATGCGGCCATCAAGATCAAGCTTGTCGAGCGTGCTTTCATACTCCTGCGGCAATGGCAGATAAGCGGAAAGCTTGTCCAATTGGCCGAGATCGAGGCTGTTGAAGCGGGCTTCCAGACGTTCGGGTTTGCCGTCGTCACCGAGGCCGAGGCGCGCCGAAAAATCCAGCGGGCCAATGGAGAGTCCGCCGGCATTGCCCATGTCGGATTGCGTGACAAGCTTGAGTTTCTTGCCTTCGACGATGTAGTCGTCGCCACCGTCGGCACGTTGTGCGCTGAAGCGGCCGGTGAGTGCTGCCAGATCGAGCATGGGCTTGTTGCGGTCAAGGCGCACGGCAACATCCGACAGCGCCAGATCAGCCGTGATGCTGCTGGCCTTGCCTGCATCAAAGCCCAACCACAAGCGCAGGCCGCCTTTGCCACGCGGCAGCTCGATGGGGTAGTCGATCCAGGCGCGCCAACCCGCGAGGTCGGCGTAATCAAGTTCGGTATAGAGGTTGCCGCCCCAGCTTTTGAGGTCTTGCAATGAGTCCCCGCGCGCATCGCCGCGTATGTCGATGTGACTGGCCAAGGTGCCCGGTGGTTCGGCCGTGAGACCGAAACGATGGCGACTGCCGCTGTTGCGCAGATCGAAATTCACCTTGTTCAGTGCAAGCGTCGGCGCTTTTCGTTGCACGTCGTCCCATTGCAAGGTTGCATCGCGAATGACGATGCGATCCTGTTCCAGCACCCAGTCTGAGAGATGCGAATCGCTGGTGTCAGTATTGATCGGCAAGCCCGCGACAAATATTTTTCCGTCGGCCTCGCGCCGCATGTTCAGTACCGGTGCATCGATTTCGAGGCGATGCAAACGCAGATTCATATGCAGAATGGACGACCAACCGATGATGGCTTCGACACTGTCGAAAGACAAGGCTGGGCGATCGGCTTTGTCGGCGATCTTCAGGCCGTGGAAATTCAAGCGCGGCCGCAATCCCTGCCAATCGGCGGATACGTCGGCAATGCTGACGGGAAGGTCGATGGCCTGACTGATGGCGTGTTCGATGTCGGTCCGGTATTCAGGCACATGCGGCAGAACGACATAGCGCAAGATCAGCACGGTGGCGGCGAAGGCAAGCCAGAGGCCGAGCATCAGCCAGGCGAGTGGTCGCCGAACCTTGCCCCAGTAATGGCGCAAGAAGGCGCCTGCGGGGGCGAGTAGAACGAAGCTTCGTTCGAAAAATGGCTTCAAAACGGGATTCCGGTGCAATGTCGGCGACGGGCGCCAACGCTAGAATGCGAACTCCAATTCTACCCCACGCCATCGGCTGCTCCGGCGCTGCCTGCGTTTCAGATCATGTCTGCATTCATTGATGCGCTTGCCCCTTCCCGTTATTTGAGTCGTATGGCCGAACGGCATCCGGCATTGGCGGCCGAAGCTGAATTGGCCTGGTCGTCGCCTTTGACGGCAACGCAACTGCGCGAATGGCTGGCGCAGCAGGCCGTGAATGCCGATACGCTGAAAACCGTGCTGCGGCGGATGAAATTACGCGGCTATTTGCACGTAGGCGCACGCGATCTGGCCGGGATTGCGCCTTTGGAAGAGCTGACAGAAGGCATGACCTTGCTGGCCGAACAAGCGGTGACGACGGCGCTATCGGTGCTCATGCCGGAGCTCGTTGTGCGTCACGGCGTGCCTTGCAACGACAAGGGAGAGGTGCAACAACTCATCGTCATTGGCATGGGCAAGTTGGGTGGGCGCGAGCTGAATGTGTCGTCCGACATCGATTTGATCTTTGTCTATCCGGATGACGGGGAAACCAGGGAACCCCAAACTTCTGCTGTTGTGGGCAGCGACCTTGCCGGGCAAGACGGCATCGCCACTGACGCTGTGAGCGTCAGTGGGATACGGCCGTTGTCCAATGCCGAGTTCTTTTCCCGTCTGGGGCGGCAGTTGATCAATGCGATTGCCGATATCACCGAAGACGGCCAGGTTTTTCGCGTCGACATGCGTTTGCGGCCGAACGGTGATTCCGGGCCGCTGGTCTGCAGTTTCGACATGCTGGAAAATTATCTCGTCACGCAGGGGCGTGAGTGGGAGCGTTATGCGTGGATCAAGGCACGGCCGCTGACAGGTATTGAGACTGGGCGACTGGGTGACTTGGATGCGATTCGCCGTCCTTTCGTTTTCAGGAAATATCTCGACTACGGTACGATCAACGCCATGCGCGGTCTGCATGCGCAGATTCGCCGTGAAGTCGGCCGGCGCGACATGGCCGACAACGTGAAGCTCGGGCCGGGCGGCATTCGCGAAATCGAGTTCATTGCACAGGCCTTTCAGCTCATTCGCGGCGGTCGTGATCAAGGGCTGCAAATCAAACCCACATGCAAAGTATTGGCCTTGCTGGCCGAGCGCGGGTTGGTGCCGTACGAGACCATGCACGAGTTGACCAAGGCGTACGATTTCCTGCGTCGTCTTGAGCATCGATTGCAGTATCTCGACGACGCTCAAACGCACAGCTTGCCGGCGAACGAGGCAGATCTTTCCATCGTGGCATCGGCCATGGGGTTTGCGTATCCCGCTGACATGTTGGCGGCCCTGGATACGCATCGTGCTGTGGTCAGTCGTCATTTTGCTGCCGTGTTCGACGACCCGAACGCGGAAGCCGCGCCCGACGCATATGGCGATGTATGGCAGAGCGAAGCGGACATCTGTGCTGCACGCCTCTCCACGCTGGGCTATGTCGATACGGAAACTGTTGCGCAACGACTGGCGCAATTCCGCCAGAGCAGCCGTTACCAGCAATTGCCGGCCGATAGCCGCATGCGTATCGACGTGCTGATTCCGCGCTTTGTCGTGCTGGCCGCCGAGAGTGCTGCGCCGGATGCAACGCTGGTACGTGGTCTGGATTTGTTCGAGGTCATTGCCCGTCGGGCGTCATACCTTGCCTTGCTTGAGCAGTATCCGCAGGCGTTGGCACGTGTGGCGCAGGTGCTTGCCAGTGCAAGCTGGGCTGCGCACTATTTGACCGCGCATCCCGTACTGCTTGATGAGCTCATTGATCCACGCTTGCTCGAAATCGCACCCGACTGGCAGGCTTTCCGCGTCGATCTCGTTCGCATGCTCGATGACGCCGAACCGGATATGGAGCGGCAGATGGACGTGATGCGCGAGGCGCATCACGCGCAAGTGTTTCGCGTCCTTGCTCAGGATCTATCCGGCTTGTTTACGCTGGAAAAACTGTCCGATCACCTGTCCGAACTGGCCGACATCATGTTGGTGGAAACGGTGCGGCGTGTCTGGTTGAAATTGTTGACGCATCATCGCGAGACGCCAAAATTCGCCGTCATTGCCTACGGCAAGTTGGGCGGCAAGGAGCTTGGCTATTCGTCAGATCTCGATCTTGTTTTTCTCTTCGATGACGATGCGCCGAATGCCGCCGAAATTTATTCGCGGCTTGCCATGCGTGTAAACAGCTGGTTGTCGGCGCAAACGCCGGCCGGCCATTTGTTCGAGACCGATTTGCGCCTGCGACCTAACGGTGAGAGCGGGCTGGTTGTCAGTTCGATGGAGGCATTCCGCCAATATCAGCGCGAATCGGCCTGGCTTTGGGAGCATCAGGCATTGACGCGTGCGCGCTTCGCGGCCGGCGATGCCGAAATCGGCGCAGCATTCGAGGCCGTGCGCATCGACATACTGCGTCAAAAACGCGACCGTGAAACGGTGCGTGCCGAAGTGCTGGGCATGCGCCAGAAGATGCACGATTCACGTAACGGCAAGCATGAGGCGGGGACTTTTGACATCAAGCACGACGCTGGCGGCCTGATTGATGTCGAATTCATCGTGCAGTACCTGATTCTTCTTCATGCGCATGAATTCGCCGAACTGACCGGCAATCTCGGTAACATTGCGCTCCTGAAGATTGCCGCCGATCTTGGCTTGATTCCAGCCGAACTCGCCGAACAGGTGCGTACTGCCTATCGTGAATTCCGCCGCCGCCAACATGCGTTACGACTGAATGGCGCCCGACCGCGGGTTCCGACAGATGAATTTGCCGAGGCACGTGCAGCAGTCTCCGAATTGTGGAAATTCGTGTTCAACGCTCCGGAAGTTTTAACGATTTAACCCAAGGATTTAAAAATGCCCGTGAACTACACCCCCAGTACTCCCGATCAACTTCACGCCGTCGGCGGCGTGCGTCTGGGCGTGACTGAAGCGGGAATTCGCAAGAAAAATCGCAAGGACTTGACGCTGATCGAACTGGCGCCGGGCAGCGTGGCAGCGGGCGTATTCACGCAGAACCGCTTTTGCGCTGCGCCGGTGATGCTGTGCCGTTCGCATCTTGCGAGCGGCAATGACATTCGTGCACTGGTTATCAACACCGGCATTGCCAACGCAGGCACCGGCGAGCCAGGCATGCAAGCCGCGCAGGCGACATGTGATGCCGTGGCCCAAATGCTTGGCGTCGAACCACGCCAGGTACTTCCGTTTTCCACCGGCGTGATTCTCGAATTGCTGCCAGCCGAGCGCGTGGTTGCCGGTCTGGGTAATGCCCAAGCCAGCCTCAAGACCGATGGCTGGCACGACGCTGCGCAAGGCATCATGACGACCGACACCGTGCACAAGGCCGCTTCTCGTCAACTCAAGATTGACGGCAAGACCGTGACAATCACGGGCATTTCGAAGGGCGCCGGCATGATTCGTCCGAACATGGCGACCATGCTCGGCTTCCTCGCCACCGATGCGGGCATCCCTGCCGCGTTGCTGGAGAAACTGGTCAAGGAAACCGCCGACCAGAGTTTCAATTGCATTACCGTCGATGGTGATACTTCGACCAACGACTCTTTCATCATGATCGCCACCGGCGCGGCCGGCGTCAGCGTCGATGAAAAGCATGCGCAATGGAATGAGCTCAAGGCTGCGCTGATCGGCGTGGCGCGCGAATTGGCACAGGCCATCGTGCGTGATGGCGAAGGCGCGACGAAATTCATCAGTATCCAGGTTGGCGGCGGCAAGGAGACGGAAGAATGCCGCATGGTCGGTTACGCCATTGGCCATTCGCCCCTGGTGAAGACCGCATTTTTTGCTTCAGATCCCAACCTCGGCCGCATCCAGGCCGCGATCGGCTACGCTGGCATCGGCGATCTCGATGTGACGAAGACCCGCATCTGGCTGTCGTCGAACGGCGAAGAGGCCTTGGTGTCCGAACACGGTGGGCGTGCCGCCAGTTATGAGGAAGCGACGGGTGCACGCATCATGGCCACGCCAGAAATCACCATTCGCATCGATCTTGGCCGCGGCAAAGCCGAAACCACGATCTGGTCGTGCGATTTCTCCTACGACTACGTGAAAATCAACGCGGATTATCGCAGCTGAAGGCAATCCGCTTAATTTATCCATGAATCTCTTGGCGCTCGCCGAAATGGCATTTCAGAGTGGCGACCTTCAATCCGCACACAGGCTTTTGTTGCAACTGGTTTCGGTAGAACCGCGCAATGCGCGTGCGCATGAGCTCCTGGGCTATGTGTACGGCCGCAGTGGCGACAACACAACGGCCCTGAGGCACCTCGCCACTGCCGTTGAGCTTGATCCGTCGCCGGAGGCTTTGTATTACCAAGGCATGTACTTGACCAGGATGGATCGCTATGAAGAGGCTGCCATTGCCTTGCGGCATGCACTGACCCTCACGGGTGGCTTCTTCGAGGGCTACCATGATCTGGGCATGGCTTTGTCCCGGCTTGGGCGTTATTTGGAGGCTTTGCCTGCATATGAGCAAGCCGGGAAAGTCAATCCCGACAGTGCCCCGCTTCACTATAACTGGGGCAAAACCCTGGAAGGCTGCAAACGGTTTGAGGAGGCGCGTTTGCATTATCAAAAAGCGACTGAATTGAACCCGGAGTTTGTTCAGGCCTGGGTGAATTTGGGCGCCGTCTTAACCGAGATGCACCAGAATCCGGAGTCTTTGGCGTGCTATGACAAGGCACTGGTACTGGATCCGCAACACGCCCGGGCATTGGCAGATAAAAGTATCGCGTTGTTTCGTCTTGGGCGCTTTGACGAAGCGTGCGCCTGCAATGAAAAGGCGCTCCGGATTTGCAGCGACGATGCCGCGATTCACCTGCGTTACGGACAATTGCTGGTCGAGCTGAAGCAACACGACAAAGCCCTTGAGCAATTTGCTTTCGCCAGAGGACTGGCACCTGGTTTTGCCGATATTGATTTGGAGGAGGCGCTTGCCCGCCTTGTGCTTGGACAGTTTGAAGAGGGCTGGGCCAAGTACGAATCACGCTGGACGTATTCCAAAGCCCGGCCGCTCCGACATGTCGGGATTCCTGCCTGGCAGGGGCAATATCCTCTGGTGGGAAAACGCTTGCTGATATGGGCAGAACAGGGATTGGGAGACAGCATTCAGTTTTCCCGTTATTTGCCGGCATTGCGTCAGTTCGGCTGCGACGTTGTGTTTGAAGTGCAAGCCGATTTGGCGTTGCTGTTGCGTGACGCGTTTCCCGAGTGCCAGGTTGTAGCGCAAGACGATCCATTGCCTGCTTGCGACTATCAATGCCCTTTGCTGAGCTTGCCCCTGGTGTTTAAAACGACGCTTGCGTCTATTCCTTCGAGGCCCGCATATTTAACACCCCCTGCGTTGGCCCTTCAGCTTTGGCAGACAAAGCTGAAAAGTCGATTGTCAAGTAATGCGTTGAATATTGGCATTGCATTTTCAGGAAACCGTGCGCATGTGAATGATCACGAACGCTCTATGACTTTGCAGGATGTCCTTCCGTTGACCGAGCATGTGCATCTTTTTATCATTCAAAAACACCTGTCCGACGCTGATAGCGAAATCGTTAATGGCAACGATAGGCTGACATTTGTTGGCGATGATCTGCACGATTTTACCGATACGGCCGCCATGGTTGAGCAGATGGATCTAATCGTGACGGTGGATACTTCGTTGGCACATCTTGCCGGCGCAATTGGAAAGCCGGTTTGGATTCTTTTGCCTTGGGCGCCTGAGTGGCGTTGGTTGCTTGAGAGGACAGATAGCCCGTGGTATCCCTCGGCAAGGCTATTCAGACAGCCTCGCTATAGAGATTGGGCGTCTGTGATTGAAGATGTCCTAAATGCGGTGCGTCGTTTTCCTGCCAGTAATTTGAGTCGCCCAACTGCAGCGGAAGTTACTTAAGGCGAGCAAGGCGTACGCGGCAGCATCCAGCCTTGCTTTGTCGTGGCCTTGGCCGGATTAGTGCAGTACGCGTGGCATTGACAGTACGAACTCGGGAATCTCCGCTTCGAATTGCGTGCCGTCGTCGGCCGTCATCTGGTAGGTACCGCGCATGGTGCCGACCGCCGTGGTGAGCGCACACCCGCTGGTATAGGTGAATTCCTGATCGGGGGCGAGGAGCGGTTGATGTCCGACCACACCGAGGCCGCGTACTTCCTGCACGTCGCCTTCGCCATCGGTGATGATCCAATGACGCGAGATGAGTTGTGCCGGCACACTGCCGATGTTGCGTACGGTGATGTGATAGGCGAAGACGAAGCGGCTCTCCGCTTCGCTCGATTGGTCCGGCAGGTACTCGGTTTCGACCAGCACCTGAATGTCGTATTGCTTGTTATCAGCCATGGCTGGCATTGCACACGAAATCGGGCCGCGCTGCAACCCGAATGCAGTCAAAAGCGCGGGGAAACCCATGCGCGGTAAAATCCGAGTTTTCCAGAATCGTGGATTTTCCTCATGTCCTACCGCATCGCGCCTAGTCTGTTGTCCGCCGATTTCGCCAAGCTTGGCGAGGAAGTCAGGAATGTCGTTGCCTCGGGTGCCGACTGGATTCACTTCGACGTGATGGACAACCACTATGTGCCGAATCTGACCATCGGCCCAATGGTGTGCGAGGCCATTCGCCCACATACAACGGCACCCATCGACGTGCATCTGATGGTGCGTCCCGTCGATCGAATCATTCCCGATTTCGCCAAGGCCGGCGCCAATGTGATCACGTTTCATCCGGAAGCATCGGATCATATTGATCGGTCGCTGTCGTTGATTCGCGAGCATGGCTGCATGTCCGGACTTGTGTTCAATCCGGCCACACCACTGCACTATCTCGATTACGTCATGGACAAGATCGATGTCGTGCTGTTGATGAGTGTGAACCCGGGTTTTGGTGGACAAAAATTCATCCCCGAAACCTTGAGCAAACTGCGTGATGCGCGTACCAGGCTCGATGCCTACACGGCAAAGAGCGGTCGCAAGATCCTGCTTGAAGTGGATGGTGGTGTGAAGATCGACAACATCGCCGAGGTTGCTCGTGCGGGCGCCGATACCTTTGTTGCCGGTTCGGCCGTCTTCGGTGCTGGCAAGGACAGCGATCCGCATCGTTACGACAGCATTGTCGGCGCACTCCGCGACGAGTTGAAGAAGGTTTGAAGTTCGATATTCGCTCCGCCTCGTTCGATCTCGATGGCACGTTGCTCGATACCGTGCCCGATCTTGCGGCTGCGGCGAATGGCATGCTGCGCGAGTTGAGATTTCCCGAACGCAGTATCGACGAATTGCGCACCTTTGTCGGTGGTGGCATTCCACGCTTCGTGTTGTGGAGCCTGCCGACAGACCGACATGATGAAACTTTGCATGCAGAGGCCGTGGAGGTTTTCAAACGCCACTACGCGTTGAGCAACGGCCAATACGCAACCCTGTATCCAGGCGTCATCGAAGGTCTGGAAGGTTTCCGAGCACAGAGGATTCGCATGGCCTGCGTGACCAACAAGGCCGCGGCCTTCAGCGAACCCCTGCTTGAAATGACAGGGCTTGCGCCATATTTCGAATTCACGATTTCGGGCGACAGCTTGCCGGAAAAGAAGCCGCATCCGCTCCCGCTACTTGAGACGTGCCAGCGCCTGGGCTCGATCCCGTCGCGGCACCTTCATTTGGGCGACTCCAAACATGATGCTGAATCAGCTAAAGCGGCGGGCTGCATCAGCATGACCGTGCCGTATGGCTATAACGAAGGCGAGGATGTGCGCCAAATGGCGACCGATGTTATAGTCCCGAGCGTGAAAGCCGCATTGGATCTGGTTTTGATGTGATCTGACGGCAAGAAGATAGAAGTTCCCGTTTTCCAAAGTTTCTCCAAACCATGAGCAAAACGACTGACAAGCGCCTCTTCGAGGCGGAGGCATGGCCCTGGCGTTCCTGAACGCTGATTGACCCTGTGCGGTGCATCGCAATGATGTACCTGCGATGCGCCTTGTTTGTCGCACTGTTGTGCTGTGTAGTGGTAACGGAGCTCCCATGAACGAAACCGAATTCTCCCGGCTGGCTGCTGCTGGCTACAACCGCATCCCGGTCGCGCTACGTACAGCCGCCGACCTGGACACGCCACTGTCCATTTATCTGAAACTCGCCGACGCGCCTTATACCTACCTGCTCGAATCCGTGCAGGGTGGTGAACGTTTTGGGCGTTACTCTTTTGTTGGCTTGGCCGCCCGGACGCGTATCGAAGTCCGCGACGACACCATCCGGGTATATGAGCGCGATACCGTGGTGCAGGAAGATGCGACCACGCCGCCGCTCGATTTCATCAGCAATTACATGGCGCAGTTCAAGGTACCGGACATGCCCGAGTTGCCGCGCTCATGTGGTGGCCTTGTCGGCAGCTTCGGCTACGACACCGTGCGCTACATCGAGAAGAAGCTGCATGGCAAGGCAAAAAAGGACACGCTCGGTACGCCGGACATTTCGTTGATGCTGTCCGACGAAATCGCCATCATCGACAACCTTGCCGGTACGCTGACGCTGGTCATCTACGCCGATGCGACACAGCCCAATGCCTGGGAAGCGGCGCAAGCCCGGCTGCGTGAGCTCATGGGCGAATTGCGCAAGCCGTTGTGTGTGCCTACCGAGGTTCGTGCTCCGTCGAGCGCGCCGATTTCGGAATTCGGCGAAGCCGAATTCAAGGCGGCCGTGCGCCGCGCCAAGCAATACATCATTGATGGCGACATCATGCAGGTCGTGCTTGCGCAGCGCATGAGCCGGCCGTATGCAGCATCGCCGCTGGCGCTGTATCGCTCGCTGCGCTCGCTGAATCCGTCGCCCTACATGTTCTTCTTCAACTTCGGCGACTATCACGTCGTCGGTGCGTCGCCGGAAATTCTGGTACGCCTTGAAGACGACACCGTGACCGTGCGTCCCATCGCCGGCACGCGCCCGCGTGGCAAGGATCAGGCAGCGGATGTCGCATATGCCGAAGAGTTGCTGGCTGATCCAAAGGAGCGCGCCGAACACTTGATGCTGCTCGACCTCGGCCGCAACGATGTGGGCCGCGTTGCTGCGACCGGCACGGTTGGCGTAACCGAGCAATTCATCATCGAACGCTACTCGCACGTGATGCATATCGTCTCCAACGTCGAAGGCAAGCTGAAAGCTGGTGCCGACGCGATGGCTGTACTGAAGGCCAGTTTCCCGGCCGGAACTGTCTCCGGTGCGCCCAAGGTACGCGCGATGGAAATCATCGACGAGCTTGAGCCCTCCAAGCGCGGCATCTATGCCGGCGCGGTTGGCTATCTCGGCTTCAACGGCGACATGGACATCGCGATCGCCATTCGTACCGCCGTAGTCAAGGACGGCTACATCCACGTTCAGGCCGGCGCCGGCATCGTTGCCGATTCCGATCCGGATGCCGAATGGACGGAAACCCAGAACAAGGCAAAAGCCGCGCTGCGCGCAGCCGAACTGGCCGAAGACCGGAGGGAGTTCCCGGTATGAAAATCACGCTCATTGCATTCGCTACGGAGGCTTCATCATGCTTCTGATGCTCGACAACTACGATTCCTTCACCTACAACCTCGTGCAGTATTTCGGTGAGTTGGGTGAAGACGTTCATGTGTACCGTAACGACGAAATCACGCTCGACGAAATTGCAAAGCTCAATCCGGCACGCATTGTCGTGTCGCCCGGCCCATGTTCGCCGGCTGAGGCGGGCATTTCCGTCCCGCTGATTCAGCATTTCGCCGGCAAGATCCCACTCCTCGGCGTGTGCCTCGGTCATCAGAGCATCGGTGCGGCCTTCGGTGGCGATATCGTTCATGCCAAGCAACTGATGCATGGCAAGACGTCGCAGGTGCATCACAACAATGTCGGCGTGTTCGCGGGCTTGCCCAATCCGTTGACGGTAACGCGTTATCACTCGCTGGCGATCAAGCGCGAGACCTTGCCCGACTGTCTTGAAATCACGGCTTGGACGGACGATGGCGAAATCATGGGCGTACGCCACAAGACGCTGGCGGTCGAGGGGGTGCAGTTCCACCCTGAGTCCATCCTGACCGAGCGTGGCCACGATCTGTTGCGCAACTTTCTGAAAGCGAGTGGCCAGTGATTACGCCGCAGGCAGCTCTGCAGCGTGTCATCGAAAGTCGTGAGATTTTTCACGACGAGATGTTGCATCTGATGCGGCAGATCATGGCCGGTGAAGTGCTGCCAACCTTGGTTGCCGCCATCGTTGCCGGCTTGCGCGTGAAAAAGGAAACTATTGGCGAAATTACAGCCGCCGCGACTGTGATGCGTGAATTGGTGACGCCCGTCGAAGTTGCCGACAAGTCTGGCTTCGTCGACGTCGTCGGCACCGGCGGTGATGGTGCGCATACCTTCAATATCTCCACGGCATCGGCCTTTGTCGTCGCCGCGGCCGGTGGCAAGGTCGCCAAGCACGGCGGCCGTAGCGTGTCGTCCAGTTCGGGCGCCGCCGATGTGCTGGAAGCACTTGGCGCCAACATCATGCTTACGCCGGAGCAGGTCGCCGAGTGCATTGCCGCGACCGGGATCGGCTTCATGTTTGCGCCGAGTCACCACAAAGCGATGAAGAACGTCGCGCCGATCCGCAAGGAAATGGGCGTACGTACCATCTTCAATATTCTTGGTCCGCTCACCAATCCAGCCGGCGCACCAAATACGCTGATGGGTGTGTTTCATCCGGACCTTGTCGGTATTCAGGTTCGCGTCATGCAACGCTTGGGCGCCGAGCATGTCCTGATTGTCCATGGCAAGGACGGCATGGACGAAATCTCGCTCGGTGCATCGACCATGGTCGGTGAATTGAAGAACGGCCAAGTCAGCGAATACGAGATTCATCCCGAGGAGCTCGGTTTTGCCATGTCGTCGAGTCGCAATCTGCGCGTCAACAACGCCGATGAATCGAAAGCCATGTTGCTGGCCGCAATTGATGGCAAGGCGCAATCATTACCTGCAGCACGCAACATCGTCACCTTTAACGCTGGCGCTGCGCTCTATGCGGCGAATCGCACTACAAGCATTGGCGATGGCATCAAGCTCGCCCGCGAAACCATCGCCAGCGGTGCTGCACGCGCCAAGGCGGATGCGTTCGTGCAATACACCCAGAGATTCAACTGATGTCCGACATCCTCAACAAGATCATTGCCACCAAGCGTGAAGAAGTGCTCGTCGCGCGCGAGGCCAAACCGTTTACCTCCGTGCGCGCCGCCGCCGAGACCGCTACGCCGACACGGGATTTTGTTGCCGCCATTCGTGCCAAGATTGATGCCGGCAATGCGGCCGTCATTGCTGAAATCAAGAAGGCCAGCCCGTCCAAAGGCGTACTGCGCGAAGATTTTCGTCCGGCCGATATTGCCGCAGACTACGCCGCACACGGTGCTGCCTGCTTGTCCGTCCTGACCGACAAGCAGTATTTCCAGGGTGCGTCTGAGTACCTGCAGGCCGCACACGCTGCCTGCAACCTGCCCGTGCTGCGAAAGGACTTCATGATCGACCCGTATCAGGTCTACGAGGCGAGGGCCATGGGGGCGGATGCGATCCTGCTCATCGTGGCGGCATTGCCGCTGTCGGTCATGCAGGAAATGGAAAACGTCGCCGAGGCATTGGGCATGAGTGTATTGGTCGAGTGCCACGATGCGAACGAGCTGGATGTAGCGTTGCACCTCAAAACGCCGCTTGTGGGTATCAATAACCGCAATTTGCGGACCTTTGAAGTGTCGCTTGAGACGACATTCGGCCAGTTGGCGAGTATTCCCGCTGACCGTATCGTCGTGACCGAATCCGGCATCCTCGCGCCGGCAGACGTCGCAATGATGCGCTCCCGTGGCGTAAACGCGTTCCTTGTTGGCGAGGCGTTCATGCGCGCGTCTGCGCCAGGCGCTGAGCTGGCCCGTTTATTTGCCTGAGTCTTGTTTGGTGGATTTCTTCAAGCTTGCACGAAGCTGAACGTCGGCTTGTTTGACCAGGCACCAAATTAGAACGGAATGTCTCCCTCAAACCACAGTATTGAGCACGGTTTATCCGCAAAACCGCCCGCAAAGCCTTGTGCCACAGGGTTGTTGTTAATGCACAACAATCGACTGTCGATTCCCCATGATGAGGCAGGAAAGGCTTGGCAGGGGCTTGAGGTACTCGGCAGAATAGCCCCATCTTTCCATCAGGGAAGTATTGGTAGCCAGGGTGAATGCCGTGGTTGCTTTCCAAAAACCAAGGAGAAACTAATGCAAAAGAAGCTGATCGCTCTGGCAGTCGCTGGTCTGGGTCTGACCGGTGCTGC
>DATJJR010000016.1:0-14461 GCA_035492055.1 Rhodocyclaceae bacterium
TCGGCCGGCCACCAGTCTTGCGAATCAGTCATCAAGTGCTTGATATCGGCCTTGAGTGCCGCGTAATCAATCTTCTTGAACGCTGCCGCGTAATCGAAGCTCTTGCCCAATGGATTGGATTTTTCCGAATGCTGGCTCAACAGATCGAGCCTCAACTGCTTCGGCCACCAATCCTTGTTGGTGGTACCGCCGCCGGCGGTATTATGGAAAGGACACTTGGACTCGCTCACGATTGCTCTCCTGTTGAAAAAGATTTCTTAGAACCGAGTATAGGGAGACTGAATGAAGCTGGAAAATTGGCATTGCCAATTCAATGCATAGCCCAACGCTATTCGGCAAAAACAGCAGCCTCATGATCCAGATAGATGTCGACCCGCGGTGCTTTAATGCGTGATGCCGGAATCGGTATGCCGTCTCGCCAATCACGCACGGCATTCGCCTTGCCTCCCCCCGTCACAAGAAACAATACAGCACGCGTTGCCGACAAACGATCAGGACTGAGACTCACACGATCCGGCGGCGCTTTTGGTGCATCGTGCACAGGCAACACCGATGGCCAGGCAATCGCGCGCTCCCACTCCTGTATCGGAAACAGGCTGGCCGTGTGCCCATCCTCACCAAGACCAAGCAGCACGAAATCGAAACAGGATATTTCCCTGAGTGCATCCGCATAGTCGTGCGCCGCTGCTTCTGCACCCGCTTCAGCATGTATTTCGTGGATTTGTCGGAATGGAATCGGCACATGCGCAAGCCAGGCCTCCATCGCCATGCGGCTGTTGCGCTCCGGATGCACTTCAGGCAGACAGCGCTCGTCGCCAAACCAGACGTGCCAATGCGTCCAGTCGGCTTTCATTGAACGCAAACTTTCATAGACATGACGCGGCGTGGTGCCGCCAGCCAGCACGATATGAAACGCACCGCGTGTCGCAATAGCGTCATGCGCAGCGGCAAGAATGTGATTCAGGGCAGCGTCTTCGAGTGCTTGCACACTATCGAATACATGCCAGTGGATATGCGAATTGGATTGCTGTATGTCGTCGTTTGGATTTACAGTAGGCATTCGTTTTTCCTCGCAGCTCGACCCACCGACATAGGAGACGTCCGATGAGAATGGCAATGATAGGTCTGGGCAAGATGGGCGGCAACATGGTACGTCGCCTGCGGCGCGGCGGTATTGAAGTGGTCGGTTACGATCGCTCCGCTGAAGTTGTTGCCACGCTCGAAAAAGAAGCCGGCATGATTTCCGCCGCCTCCGTCGAAGACGCCATCCAGCATTTGTCCAAAGTTTCTCCAGCGCAAAAACAGCGTGTCGTGTGGATCATGCTGCCGAGCGGTGAAATCACCGAGCGCCAGATCATCGACCTTTCTGCTCACCTTACGCGCGGTGACGTCATCATCGACGGTGGCAACTCCAACTACAGGGACAGTATGCGCCGCGGCGCATGGCTTGCCGAGCGTGGCATCGGCTTCATGGATGCTGGCACGTCCGGCGGCGTGTGGGGGCTGGACAACGGCTATTGCCTGATGGTCGGTGCCAGCGATGCGACGGCCAAGACCGCCGAGCCGATTCTCAAGGTGCTTGCGCCGACGCCTGATCACGGCTGGGCACACGTCGGCCCCGTCGGCGCCGGCCACTACAGCAAGATGATTCACAACGGCATCGAATACGGCATGATGCAGGCCTTCGCCGAAGGTCTTGAACTGCTGCGCGGCAAGAAGGAGTTCGACTACGATCTCGCCCAGATTTCAGAGTTGTGGCGACACGGATCGGTCGTCCGCAGCTGGTTGCTCGATCTCACCGCCGAAGCACTCGCCCACGATCAGCAGCTCGACAACATCGCCCCCTACGTTGCTGACTCCGGTGAAGGCCGCTGGACGATCATAGACTCCATTGAACAGGGCATTCCTGCACCTGTACTCACACTCGCACTACAAATGCGCTTTACCAGCCAGGACGAACGTGGTTACAGCTATCGCCTGCTCTCGTTGATGCGCAATGCCTTCGGCGGCCACGCGATCAAATCAGAAGGCAAATGAAATGAACGACATCGATCCCTGCACGCTCGTCATCTTCGGTGCCTGCGGCAATCTATCGCGCCGCAAACTCATTCCTGCACTCTTTCAACTCGAGGTCGCCGGACGTCTCCCCGAACGCATGACGATCCTCGCCTCCGGCCTCGACGACTGGACGCGTGAGCAGTGGATCGCAAAGATGCAGGAATTCCTGCACGAGAAACATCCACAAGGCGTGGATCAAACAGTGCTTGAACGCTTTTCCGCACGGCACCACTACCACGCGAACAAATCACCCGATGCCTACGCGGAACTCAAGACGCTGATTGAGGACGACAAGACATTTCCACCCAACGCCATGTTCTACATGTCGGTACGGCCGTCGGAATTTCCGCTGATCATCCAACATCTCGGCGAAAACGGGTTACTGCAGCAACAAGGCGGCTGGCGGCGCGTGATTATCGAAAAGCCATTCGGCTACGACCTCATCAGCTCGCAAATTCTCCAGCGTGGCCTGGAAAAATATCTCGACGAATCTCAGGTCTTCCGTATCGATCACTATCTCGGCAAAGGCACCGTGCAGAACGTGATGGTGTTCCGTTTCGCCAACATCCTGCTCGAACCGCTGTGGAATCGGCACTACATCGATCATGTGCAGATCACACATTCAGAGACGCTGGGCATCGAAGGTCGCGCCGACTATTACGATGGCGCCGGTGCATTGCGCGACATGATTCAGAGCCATCTCATGCAACTGCTCACCCTTGTTGCAATGGAGCCGCCGGTGAGCATGGCCGCGGAACATCTGCGCGATGAAAAGGTGAAGGTACTGAAATCGATTCGCCCCATTCCGCAAAATGCCGTGCATGCACACGCGTTCCGCGGCCAATACGCCGCCGGTAACATCGGCGGCAAATCCGTCCCTGGCTATCTTGAAGAAGCCAACGTACCGGCCGGAAGCACGACAGAAACGTATGCGGCACTGAAGCTTTTCATCGACAACTGGCGCTGGACCGGCGTGCCCTTCTATTTGCGTACCGGCAAACGCATGGCCGAAAGTGCTTCAGCAATCAGCATCCGGTTCAAGACACCGCCGCAGAACATTCTCAAGAACTTCAAGCAGGACCTGGGCCAACCCAACTGGCTGATGCTCGGCATCCAGCCCGACGAATGCCTGCGCATGGAGTTGCAAGTCAAGGAACCCGGCCTGGATGTAAAGACGCGTACGCTGAGCCTGGATGCGACGTATCGCAAGGATGAAGACGGCGATTACGACGCCTACGAAAGCCTGCTACTGGATGCGATGGAAGGCGATCACTCGCTGTTCCTGCGCATCGACGAAGTCGAAAATGCCTGGCGTGTGGTCGATCCGATTCTCAAGGTCTGGTCGATGGAGCGTGAGTTCATCAACACCTATGCAGCCGGTAGCTGGGGGCCGCGCGGCACATATCGCCTGTTCGACCGCGACGATCAGTTCTGGCGCCACTCGCTGGATCTGGGTGGCGGAAAACTCGAAGCATACTGAGACTGGTCGCAGAAAGAAAAATGGCGCAATGAAGCAATGCTTCATTGCGCCATTTTCACTTCGACACTGTTCGATACTTAAAGCCCCGTATCGAGGAGTCAGCTTACCGCCGGATCCACCGGCACGGCATCCCAGATTTCCTTTGCATACTGGGCAATCGTGCGGTCGCTGGAAAACTTGCCCATATTGGCCACATTCAGAATCGCCTTGCGCGTCCACGACTCGGCATCGCGATAGGCCACATCGACGACATCCTGCGTTGCAATGTACGACGCATAGTCGGCCAACAACAGATAGTTGTCGTGATCGAGCAACGCGTTGACAATCGGATGGTAACGATCCGCCTCATCGGGGGAAAAATAACCAGTCGAGATCATGTCGATGACTTCACGCAATTCGGCATTGGCCTCATACCAGTCACGCGGCCGATAACCCGTGGCATGCAACGCTGCAACCTCCTCGGTGGTCATGCCGAAGATGAAGATATTCTCGTCGCCGACTTCATCCTTGATTTCGACATTTGCACCATCCAGCGTGCCGATGGTCAGCGCGCCGTTCAAGGCAAGCTTCATGTTCCCGGTACCCGAAGCTTCAGTACCTGCCGTTGAAATCTGTTCCGACAAGTCGGCCGCAGGAATCATCACTTCGGCCGTTGAAACATCGTAGTTCGGTACAAAGACGACCTTGAGCTTGTCGCCGACACGTGGATCGTTATTGACGATATCGGCGACGTCGTTGATGAGGCGGATGATGCGTTTCGCCATGACGTAACCTGGCGCCGCCTTGCCACCGAACAGCACGACACGCGGCACCACTTCCGCACCCCGCCGAATACGGTTGTAACGCGTGATGACGTGCAGCACATTCAGCAACTGGCGCTTGTATTCGTGTATGCGTTTGATCTGCACATCGAAGAGCGCATCCGTGCTGATACTCAGACCCAACCGATCTTCCACCAGCCCAGCCAAGCGCTGCTTGTTTGCACGCTTGACCTCCACGAAGGCCGCACGGAACTTCTTGTCATCGGCAAACTTCTCGAGCTGCTTCAACTCATCCAGATTCTTCAGCCAGCCAGTACCGATCTTGCTGCCAATCAAGGCAGACAAGCCGCGGTTGGCCTGGTTCAGCCAGCGACGCGGCGTAATACCGTTGGTCATGTTGACGATGCGATCCGGGAAAATCATGTGGAAGTCGGCAAAGATCGTCCGCTTCATCAGATCGGTATGGATCGCTGCGACACCGTTCACATGATGTGAACCAACCATCGCCAGATGTGCCATGCGTACGCGCCGTTCGGTGCCTTCGCCGATGATCGACACACGACGCAGCAAATCGTTATCGCCGGGGTAACGATGCATGACCTCCCGCAAGAAGCGATGGTTGATCTCGTAGATGATCTGCAAATGGCGCGGCAACACGCTCTCGAACAAGGTCACCGGCCAGGTTTCAAGCGCTTCGGGCATCAACGTGTGATTGGTGTACGAAAATACGCGACGCGTGATGTCCCATGCCTTGTCCCAGTCGAGATGATGTTGATCGACCAGAATGCGCATCAGCTCGGCCACGGCAATGGAAGGATGCGTATCGTTCAGCTGAATCGCCACCTTGTCGGGCAATGCCTCGAACGTCTTGTGGTACTTGCCGTAACGATAGAGGATGTCTTGCAGTGATGCGCAGACAAAAAAGTATTGTTGCTTCAGGCGCAGTTCGCGCCCCATCTCGGTCGTGTCGTCGGGATAAAGCACCTTGGACAGCGTTTCGGATTCGCTCTTGTCTTCGACAGCCTTGATGTAATTGCCCTCGTTGAAATAACCGAGGTCGAAGTCGCGCGAGGCCTTGGCCGACCATAAGCGCATATTGTTGGCAGTACGATTGCCGTAGCCCGGGATTGGCGTGTCGTAAGCCATGGCCATGACATCGTCGGTGTCGATCCAGCTGAAGCGCTGCTGGCCGTGCTCATCGGTGTACTCGATCACGCGACCATGAAACTTCACGTGGTACAAGACTTCGGAACGTGGAAACTCCCATGGATTGCCGTAGCGCAGCCAATTGTCGGGGTGCTCGATTTGCTGACCGTTCTCGACTTGCTGCGAGAACATGCCGTACTCGTAGCGAATGCCGTAGCCGTAGCCCGGAATCTGCAGCGTTGCCATTGAATCGAGGAAACACGCGGCCAATCGACCCAGACCGCCATTGCCAAGTGCAGCATCGGGCTCGATCTCGCGAATCGCATCAAGGTCGATACCGTGCGCTTCGAGTGCTTCGCGGCACTCCGGTTCAACGCCGAGATTCAGCATGGCGTTGGTGAGCGTGCGGCCCATCAGGAATTCCATGGACAGGTAATACACGCGCTTGGCATCTTGCATGTAATAGCTGCGCATGGTTTCCATCCAGCGGCCGATCATGTGGTCGCGCGTGGCATAGGAAACGGCGTGGAACCAGTCGCGCACCGTTGCCGTCAGTGCATCCTTGCCGATACCGAAAGTCAGATGACTGCTCAGAGACGGCCGATGAGACCCGCCACCGATATCATCGTTATTGGGAACGGCTGACTGTCGCTGCGACATCGTAGTCTCCTTGGAAAGTCTGCGTATGCCCGTCATAAACAACCAATAACAGGCCGTCTAATGCAATTGCCAGTAGAGCCTATCCGATCGTCCGCTGTCAAGCAGGCACACTCCGGCTTCAGCTTTTCGTCAGCTTGGTCTTACGTGGACCTCCCATGCCAGGGACATCGTTCAAAGCGGTATTCCAAATGCTTTGTTAGCAGGCCACACATGCATTTTCGGAGCGCCGCCAAGCACAGGGGCAAACATTCTTCGATGCTACAATCCGCGCGAATTGTCGCGCCAAATCAAGCAGTGACGACATGAATGCCCTTCACTAAAACAACGACGATTGCGGCTCACACTATGGGACTCCGACTTAAATTCAATTTGGTACTCATCCTGGTGTTTGCGATCGGTTTTGCCGCCGCCGGCTTCGTATCCTACGAACTGCTCCAGCGCAATGCCAAGAAAGAAGTACTGCGCGATGCACGTCTGATGATGGAATCGGCGCTGGCCGTGCGCAAATACACGGTAGACCAAGTCCAACCGGAATTGCTGAAGGTCATGAACGACACTTTCTTTCCGCAGACCGTACCGGCTTTTGCCGCCACGGAAACCCTGAACACGCTGCGCAAGAATTACCCCGACTACAGCTACAAGGAAGCCACGCTCAACCCGACCAATCCACGCGACCGTGCGACCGACTGGGAAGCGGACATCGTGAACCGCTTCCGTCAGGACAACGATGTCAAGGAAGTCGTCGCTGAACGCGATACACCGACGGGCCGCCAACTCTATATCGCCCGTCCGATCCAGATCACGAACGATGCCTGCCTGCAATGCCATACCACCGCCGAAATGGCGCCGCCGAGCATGATCAAGATGTACGGTCCAGCGAATGGCTTTGGCTGGAAGCACAATGAAATCATTGGCGCTCAGGTCGTTACCGTGCCAATGGATTTGCCGATCCGGACTGCGCAGCATGCCTTCATCGCATTCATGTCGTCATTGGCCGTCGTTTTCGTGCTGGTCTTCGTCGCGCTCAACCTGATGTTGAGTTACATGATCATCGCGCCGATTCGCCGTATTTCGAGTGCAGCCGATGACATCAGCAACGGTGACTTTGAGCAGCCCGAGTTCAATGAGTCAGGCAAGGACGAAATTGCCACCCTGTCTCGCTCCTTCAACCGGATGCGCCGCAGCCTTGAAAAAGCCATGCAGATGATTGAAGACAATTAATCTTCTGACCACTGCATGAACCCCACCGACTCTGATCTGCCGCCGACCTTTCCGGCACTGAACAAGGCAGACAATGCGCTCTCACTGCCGCCCGGGCATCGCATCCACGAATATGCGATTCACAGCACACTCGGCGGGGGCGGCTTCGGCATTACCTATCTGGCGCGTGACATCAACCTTGATCTGCCAGTCGCGATCAAGGAATACCTGCCGAGCGACTTGGCCGGTCGCGGGCGCGACCACAGCGTCAATCCACTGAGTCTCAAGTATCAGGAACAGTTCGATCAGGGGCTTGAACGCTTCCTCGATGAAGCTCGTACGCTCGCCACTTTCCGGCACCCGAACATCATTCGCGTGCTGCGCTACTTCAAGGCCAACGGTACCGCCTATATCGTCATGGAGTACGAATCGGGCGAGCCGCTCAAGCAATGGCGCCAGCATCATGCCCCGGTCGATCGGGACAGTCTGCTGAACCTGATCTATCCATTGCTGGATGGGCTCGAACTGGTTCACCAGGGTGGCTTTCTCCACCGTGACATCAAACCGGACAATATCTATGTTCGTCGCGACGGCTCACCCGTACTACTCGATTTCGGCGCCGCCCGGCGCGTCGCCACCGATCGCGATCTGACGACCATCATCAGCCCAGGTTTTGCACCGTTCGAGCAATATCACACGCAAGGCAATCAGGGACCATGGACAGATCTCTACTCACTGGCCGCGGTGATGTACTGGATGGTCTCCGGCGAGAAGCCATTGGAAGCTGCCGCGCGCCTGCGCCAGGACAAGATGCAGCCGGCGGTGGAAATTGATCGCCACAACCTGTTCGGGCAGACATTGTTGCAAGCCATTGATTGGGCCATGAACCCGGAAGAAAGCCTGCGACCGCAAACCGTGGCTGCGTTCCGCAAGCGTCTCAAGGACACAATTGGCACGGATGCAACCGTGGCACTCAAGCCGCAGGACCCGCAGACCATCCGCCTGGCATCGCAAGTCGAGCATCCACGTACGGCCGTCAGTGGTTCCGCTGACAGTCGACGCAACATGGTATGCACCATTCTCTTCCTCGACATCGTCGCCTACTCGACCAAGTCCGTGGACGAGCAGTTCGCAATGAAGTCGGCGTTCAACCAGTTGATTGCCGGCAAGCTGGCTCACATTCCAGATGCATCGCGCGTCACGCTCGATACCGGCGACGGTGCGGCAATCTGTTTCATGGGCGATCCCGAGGATGTGCTGCATGCCACGATCGACATCCTGCGCGGTCTCACTCAAAGTGGCAGCATGCAGCTGCGCATTGGCATACACATCGGTCCGATCCGACTACTGACGGATCTCAACGGCCGTGACAATGTGATTGGCGATGGCATCAATGTAGCCCAGCGGGTCATGAGTTTTGCCCACACGAATCAGATTGTCGTTTCCCGCTCCTACTACGATGTCGTCGCTTGCCTCTCCGACAATGGCGCATCTCGCTTCGTACATCTCGGCGAGCATCGCGACAAGCATGACCGCGCTCACGACATCTACGCAGTCGTGATGGATGGCGAAGCTGATGCTGAACCGGTTCGCACGGTGCAGCTCAACCCGCAGGATCCGCTACCTTCACATATCGACAGCAGCACCCTGACCGAACTCGCCAAGGAACTGGCACACCTCATCGGCCCGCTTGCACCGGTACTGGTGCGCAAGGCAGCGGGACGCGCCAAGACCGTGGAAGAAATGCGTGAATTGCTCAGCCAGAGCATCAGTGACCCAGCGCAGCGCCAAGCATTCCTTGATGGCACAACGGCGACGTCCACAACGCAACGTAGCGGCAATCTGAACACGGCCAAGACCAAAACGCTGATGACCGCTGCTCACTCGGTCGCCAGTACTTCCACTCCTCAACCAGACTCGAGCACGCCCTCACTCCGCCCCTGGCTCAGCGACGAGATCAGTAAACGGCTGGAAAAGCACCTGACGACGGCGATTGGCCCGGTGGCACGCATTGTCATGAAGGCTGAGATCCGCAAGGCGGCCGATCTGGAGGCTTTGTGCAAAGCACTCGCCGCGCAGATCGACAATCCCGAAGCACGTGCCAACTTCCTCAAGAACATCAAGCGCTAACCTCGTTCATCGTTCGCTTCAATCGTTCAACAAGCACGTAGCAACTCAAGCACGCCAAGAAACAAGCCCCGTCGCTCATTTACTGACATTCACACCAAGGAATGAGTGATGGGCCTGCACATTCGACTCAAAGCATTTCGAGCGACCGTTTTCTCGTCGGCGGCGGAAATGCAGCGTCAAGTTCAGCAAGATCAGTCGGCGTCAGTACGATGTCGACACTGGCGCGATTGTCACGCACATGTGCTTCGCTCGCCGCTTTGGGAATCGCGATCACATTCGGCTTGCGCATGACCCAGGCCAACGCGATCTGCGCGGGCGTCGCACCGTGGCGTTGCGCGATCTTCGCCAGTGCGGGGTGGCGCAGCAAGCGCCCCTGTTCGATAGGCGAGTAAGCCATGATCGGAACATTACGTTTCTCGAGCCACGGTACAAGATCAAACTCGATGCCACGACGCGTGAGGTTGTAGAGCACCTGGTTCGTCTGCACACGATCACCGCTTTCTTCGGCCACCCATTCGTCCATGTCCTCGACGTCGAGATTGCTCACACCCCAATGACGAATCTTGCCGGCATCAACGAGCTTCTCCAGCGCCTCAATGGTCTCGCTGAAATCAGCGCCACCGCGCCAGTGATACAGATAGAGATCGAGATAATCGGTGCCGAGCCGGCGCAGGCTTGCCTCGCAAGCCGCTGGCACACCACGGCGAGTGGCATTCGACGGCAGCACTTTGCTGACCAAATAGACCTGCTGGCGCCGCCCGGCAATCGCCTTGCCAACTACCTTTTCCGAACCACCGTTTGCGTACATCTCCGCGGTATCGATCAGCGTCATGCCGAGATCGATACCAAGCTGCAACGCACGCACTTCAGCCGCCTCTTCACGCGCCGACTCACCCATGTACCACGTGCCCTGCCCCAATGCAGGCACACTGATGCCGGACGGAAAAACCACTTTTCGAATATCGCCCATTGCTGCGCCCTTGCTGATGATCACGAGGTAGCGATGATACCGTGCGATAAAAATCCAGAACATACACACGAGATACACATACCCCAATCTAAAGTCGGAAAATCGATCAGGGCGTGTCTTTACAAAGGCATTTGCAGGTATCGTTCACATGTAACACACATAAGGTCCAGGCAATGAGCAACGAAACAGACGACGTAGCCTTCTACAAAACCCTGCTCGAATCAACACGAGCGATTCCATGGAAAATCGACTGGGGCACCATGAGTTTTGTCTACGTCGGTCCGCAGATCAAGGAAATACTTGGCGTCGAACCCAGCGACTGGATGGGGCCGGTTCAGGCATGGGTCGACAGCATTCACCCTGATGAACGCGAGTCTGTCGTCAATTTTTGTGTCGGACAGGCCCGCAACGGCATTGACCACGAGGCAGACTATCGCGTCATCAATAGCGCTGGCGAATATGTCTGGGTGCGCGATGTCGTGCATGTGCTGCGCAAACCGGATGGCAGCACCGACGCGCTGGTCGGCTTCATTTTCAATATCGATGAACGCAAGGCCGCGGAAGAAAAAATCGCGACCATGCAAAAGCGGCTGGAAGAGTTTTCCTTCCAGGACGGACTCACACGCATCGCCAATCGACGCCTGTTCGACATGGAGCTGGACAAGGAATGGGCAAGCGCCAAGCGCACCGGGTTGCCATTGTCCCTGATCATGCTCGACATCGATTTCTTCAAGCAGTACAACGACCATTACGGTCACACGCTCGGCGACGAATGCCTCAAACGCGTCAGCGATGCGCTTCGCGCGGTGGCAACGCGGCCGCGTGACGTATTGGCCCGCTACGGTGGAGAAGAGTTCGTCATGTTATTGCCGGAAACCGATACGGCGGCTGCACGCAGGATCGGCGAGCGTTGTCGCGAGGCAATTTTCGAGCTGGACATCCCGCATCGCGCAACTAGTGTGGAAGCGGCAACGCTGATCACGGTCAGCGTGGGTGTTGCCACCATGGAGCCGGATCACGTCGAGCCGCCGATCATGCTGGTCGAACGTGCCGACCGCAGACTGTATCTCGCCAAGCAGCGCGGTCGCAACTGCATGGTCGACAGCGACGTATAAGACAGGCACCCGTCGTCATTCGCATCTGAAATGACGACGGGGACCGAAGTCCCCGCCGATAGCCATTCTGTTTATTGGACGGCTATGTCCTCAGCAGGCCTTAAGCGGCCAGTGCGAAACGCTCATCGTTTGCGTTTGTGGTTTTGCGCGGATTACGTCCGTCGCCTCTCGAGTCGCCTGCTCGCCTTCTTTCACCCTGTCGAAACCAGTACACCCCCCCAGTGGTGGAGGTGGCGGGAATCGAACCCGCGTCCAGAATGTCGCCCGGTTGCCGGGATTACGACCATGGCTCTAATTATGGGGCCGAGTGTCTTGAATTACAAGGTTTCCCTGCGGTTCTCGCGGCGACGCCACGCCCGCATTGCCGGCACGACCAGCGCCGCACACACCGCCAGAATCGCCAGCAACGGCCACAAAACCGGACGATTCCATTCGGCGCGTTTCTCGGCACGCAAAACCGCATCAACACGCAGGTATTTCAAAGTGTCGTGACCAACCTTGTTCGGCTTGCCATTCAGCAACCATGCGTGGCTCAGCGTGTAATCCTTGGGGTGGTAGCCCCACACCCACGGCGCGTCGCGACGCAGGATTTCCACCATGCGATCAATGATGTGCTGACGCTCAGGCGTGTTTTCCATGCTGCGCATCTGTTCGAACAGCGCGTTGTATTCCGGATTGCTGTAATTCGCGGCGTTCTCGCCATTCAGTCGTGCCCGGCTTTGCGGGCCATAAAACAGAAAGAGAAAGTTTTCCGGATCGGGGTAGTCGGCATTCCAGCCGAGATAGAACAACTGCACTGCACCTTTCCTGACCTTGTCCTGGAATCGGTTCCAGTCGGTACTGCGGATCACGAGCTGCAGATTGATCTTGCGAAACTGCTTGGCAAGCCAATCAAGCCGCGCCTTGGAACCCGTGCCAGCACCCGTCGTATCCAGATTGACGATCAGTGGCTCGCCGGTCTTGGCATTGCGCCCATTCGGCCAGCCTGCGTCAGCCAACAGCTTTTTTGCCTCTTCAATGCTGCGGCGATGCTCGTCTGCGCCATACATATACGAATTTTCGACATCTCGATAACCAAAGATGCCTGGCGGTATCGGCCCTTGTGCCGCAACGCCCCGTCCGTTGGCGAAGATGGAAATGAATTCTTCCTGATCAATGGCAATGGAGATCGCCTGCCGGATCTTGCGTGCCGCGTCTGTTTCACCGCCGACCAGCGGATCGAGCATGTTAAAGCTCAGGTACATGTCGCTGATCGCCACCGAAGTCGTCAGCCGAATGCCTTGCGCACGCATGTCGTCGGTCAGCGTGACATCGCCACCACTCCCAACATTCACGGCCTGATCGAACGAATCCGAGGCAATGCCGGATGCATCGTAATAGCCTTGCAGGAATTTGTTCCAGTACGGAATCTGCTCCTTCTCACGCGTAAACACGACCTTGTCGATGAAAGGCAAAGCCTTGCCGCAATCGGCAAGCAATCCTTTTTCACGGTCGCCCGGCTCGCCTTCGCACGGATAGGTAGCGCCGTGGAAATTCGGATTGTGCTGCAGCACCATGCGCGCATTCGGGTCGTTCTCGGTCAGCATGTAGGCGCCGGTGCCGACCGGATACCAATCGAGCACAAGGTTTTTCTCGGCCATGCCGGGCTGGCTGTGGAACTTGTCAGCTTCCCATGGCATTGGCGCAAAGAACGTCATGGCGAGCCAATAGAGAAACTGCGGGTATTTGCCCTTGATGCGAATGCGGTAGTGATAACGATCACGCGCTTCAACACCCGACAGCGGATACTTGCGCAGATCAAGCCATTCGCCCGGATGTGCATCGTTGGCCTGTTTCAGCGTTTTTGCATAGTCGTCGAGACCAACGATGTAATCACTCATCAAGCCGAAGATCGGCGAATTGAGTTGCGGGTGCGCGAGGCGCTTGATGTTGTAAACGTAGTCGTCGGCGGTCAGTTCACGTGTGCCCTGCTCAGGAAAATCGGCCAGCGTGCGCACCTTGCTCAATTCGTCCCTGGATAAATCAAGGTACCGGTAACTGCCATCGGCACGCTTGGCAAACGCCGGGTGCGGCTGATAGCGAATACCGTGCTGCAGCTCGATCACATAGTCGGTGTACGCCACCTTGGCCGCTGGCGGATCGTGCGGCAATTTGCGGCCCTGCGCATCGAAGTACTCGGGTTGCGGCACGTGCGTGGCCGTTGCCGGCTCCAGCGTATAGGGCCGCTTCAGGTAGTTGTACTGCAGCGGCGGCTCGTAGATCTGACCAATGATCGTACCCTCGTCCTCGGTATAGGACTGCGCTGGATCAAGGTGCTTGGGCCGGTCAATAAAGGCCGTATAGAGGATATTGGCCTCGCGCTCGGAACGCGGATAAGGGTTGTTCCATTCATCGCCACAGCCGACAAGCAGCAGTGACCACAGACACGAAACAAGGCACGAAAAGAGGGCGGCGCGGGACATGGCGCGAGTTTAGCCCAAGCCTCCGTTATAATCGCCCCACTTTAAAAGGTGTCTAAGAGGGAGTACGAAAGAATGGGCTTTCTGGCCGGCAAACGCATCCTCATCACGGGGCTTCTGAGCAACCGCTCCATCGCCTATGGCATTGCCAAGGCCTGCCATCGCGAAGGTGCTGAACTCGCTTTCACCTACCAGAACGAACGCTTTGCCGATCGGCTCGGCAAGTTCGCCGAGGAATTCGACAGCAAGCTGGTGTTCCAGTGCGATGTGGCTGAAGACGCCCAGATCGACGACCTCTTTGCCAAGATCGGCCAGCACTGGGACGGTCTGGACAGCGTCGTCCATTCCATCGCCTTCGCTCCGGCAGAAGCCATTGAAGGCGATTTCCTCAACGGCATCTCGCGCGAAGCCTTCCGTATCGCCCATGACGTCTCGTCCTACAGTTTCGCTGCATTGGCCAAGGGCGCACGCCCGCTGATGCA
>DATJJR010000017.1:0-46037 GCA_035492055.1 Rhodocyclaceae bacterium
TGCTGTTGCTCGACGTGACACCCTTGTCGCTCGGCATCGAGACGCTGGGTGGCGTGATGACCAAGCTGATCCAGAAGAACACCACCATTCCGACCAAGCAGAGCCAAGTGTTCTCGACTGCCGACGACAACCAGAACGCCGTGACCATCCATGTGCTGCAAGGCGAGCGCGAAATGGCCGGCGGCAACAAGAGCCTGGGCCAGTTCAACCTGTCCGACATTCCGCCTGCTGCACGCGGCATGCCACAGATCGAAGTCACTTTCGACATCGATGCCAACGGCATTCTGCATGTGTCGGCCAAGGACAAGGCCACTGGCAAGGAAAACAAGATCACCATCAAGGCGAACTCCGGCTTGAGCGAAGCCGAGATCCAACAGATGGTGCAGGACGCCGCTGCCCACGCCGAAGAGGACAAAAAGGCCCGCGAATTGGTAGACACCAAGAACCAGTGCGAAGCCATGATCCACTCGACCAAGAAAGCGTTGACTGATCACGCCGACAAGGTTGGCGATGACAAGGCGGCAATCGAAGCCGCCATCGCCGAAGCCGAAGCCGCATTGAAGGATGGCGACAAGGAAACGATCGAAGCCAAGACCGAAGCGCTGGCGAAGGCCGCGCAGAAACTTGGCGAAAAAATCTACGCAGAGCAACAAGGTGGCGCAGCCGGTGCAGAAGCTCAGGCTGGCAGCAACAGCGGTGACAAGAAGGACGATGGCGACGTGGTCGACGCCGAATTCACCGAAGTGAAGGACAAGAAGTAAACCGTCAGGTCAGATACCTAAACGCCTGAATATCGGGGGCACAGAAACAGGTCAATCTGTTTCCGTGCCTTCGTGCCATCTGTAGCGAAAGAAAAACATGGCTGGAAAAAAAGATTTCTACGAAGTCCTGGGCGTCAATCGCGACGCATCCGAAGATGAGCTGAAAAAGGCTTATCGCAAGCTTGCGATGAAATACCACCCGGACCGCAACCCGGATAACCCCAAGGCGGAAGAGCAATTCAAGGAAGCCAAGGAGGCCTACGAAATTCTGTCCGACGGACAGAAACGCGCTGCCTACGACCAGTACGGCCACGCCGGAGTCGACCCGCAAGCCGGCATGGGCGGCGGTGGTTTTGGTGGCGGTGCCGGCATGGGCGGATTCGCCGATGCCTTCTCCGACATCTTCGGTGACATCTTTGGCCAACGTGGCGGTGGCAGTGCCGGTCGTTCGAATGTCTATCGCGGTGCCGACTTGCGCTACAACCTCGAGATCAGTCTGGAGGATGCTGCCCGTGGCACCGAGACGCAAATCCGCATCCCGACCATGGAAAGCTGTGGGACATGCGACGGCACAGGCGCAAAGAAAGGCACCGAGGTCAAAACCTGCCCGACTTGCAACGGCCACGGACAGGTGCGCATGCAGCAAGGTTTCTTCTCGATTCAGCAAACCTGCCCGAAATGTCACGGTACGGGCAAATACGTGCCCACGCCCTGCCCCGACTGCCACGGTGAAGGCCGTATCAAGAAACAGAAGACCCTGTCAGTCAAGATTCCCGCCGGCATCAACGAAGGCGACCGCATCCGTCTATCGGGCGAAGGCGAAGCCGGCATGAACGGCGGACCTGACGGCGACCTCTACGTACAAGTACACCTCAAGGAGCACAGCGTTTTCCAGCGCGATCACGACGACCTGCACTGTGAAATGCCGATCAGCATTAGCGTTGCCGCACTCGGCGGCGAAATCGAGATTCCTACGCTTGATGGCGTTGCGCGCCTCAAGATTCCGGCCGAAACCCAAACGGGCAAGGTATTCCGTCTACGAGGCAAGGGCATCAAGGGTGTCCGTAGCAGCAGTTATGGCGATCTGCTCTGTCACGTCGTCGTCGAGACACCTGTCAAGCTCACTGCCCGCCAAAAGGAACTGCTCGAAGAGTTCGAAACCATCAGCCAAGGCGATGCAGGCGTGCACAATCCACGTGCGCAAGGTTGGATGGATCGGGTGAAGGACTTCTTCACCGGATGACGCCCGGTGTTGTTGCGGACACCATTAAATTGGTATCCGCAACATAAAAAAATGGAGAAGAACACCCCACGCACCAGCATGGGGTTATGATTTCCGAGGACAAGACAAACGTCGCCTCTTCATGCACAAGAATGACAACAATCCGGTGACCAAACTTCTGGGGCGCGAGCGCTGCCTTCAGCTCGCGCAGTACATGGTTACGGAAGCCGAGCCAGACAGCATTGCCGCTCTCTGGATTAATCTGGATCGATTCCAGCAAATCAATCACTCCTTCGGTTACGTTGGTGGTGATGAAGTGCTTTCGATCATCGCCACCCGCCTTGACGCCGCGGTTGGCACGGGTGTACATCTTGCTCACATGGGCGCGGATGAGTTCGCCTGCCTCTTCTATCTCGAAACACCGCAGATGACGGCAACGCTGACGCAGCTTGTCGTCAGCGCCATCGAAATGCCGGTGACGCTCGACGACATCACACTGCATCCATCTGCACGCATTGGCATCGCCACGCTCAAGGCCGGTGAAACGGCTGCCAGCTTGCTGCAACGCGCCGACCTCGCCATGCGCGCAGCGCGCCAGCAAGGTCAATGCTGGATGCATGCGCTGAATGACATCGCAATCTCCGCCGACACTCGCCATGCACATGACGAGCTTGCGATCGAAAGCAAATTGCATCGCGCCATCGAAGTCGGCGGCCTCTCTCTGCACTATCAGCCCATTCTCAACAATGACGGAACAATCAGCGCAGTCGAAGCATTGATGCGTTGCACCGTCGATGGCGAATCGCTGGCACCGATTGACTTTATCCCGGTTGCTGAAAAAACGGGCCTCATCATTCGCCTCGGTGAATGGACACAGACTCAAGGCGCCTTGTTCGCACGACGTCTGATGGAGGCCGGCTACGACATCAAGGTAGCCGTGAACATTTCACGCGTCCAATTGCTGTCGCCCTATTTCTCTCAGTCGCTTAACAGTGCCCTGATCTACGCCAAACTACCGGCGGAAAGACTCGAACTCGAGTTGACCGAATCACTGTTCATGGACATGTCGAGCACCGTACAGGACAACCTCTGCGATGCACGTATTGCTGGCGTCAGCCTTGCCATCGACGACTTCGGCACCGGCTACTCATGCCTTGCCAATCTCAAGGATATTCACGCAGCCAAGCTAAAGCTTGACCGTGCCTTCGCCAGCGCCTTGCCACACGACCCGCGCGCCTACGCTATTGTCAAGGCCATGACGCGCCTTGGTCAGGAGCTTGGCATGCTTGTGGTTGCCGAAGGTGTTGAAACCGAAGCTCAGATGAATGCCTTGCGCCGTGCCGGCGTAGACGCAGCACAAGGCCACATTTATGCTGCGGCCATGGATGGCGACGCCCTCATGGCATGGCTAGAAAGATACATGTCCCGATCAACCTCAGCGGAATACGACCATGACCGCATCGGCCGCTAACCCGCTCGCCCACGATCTTGAATCTGCACTGCGCGACAATCGCATTCCGCCTTGTCCGATTGCGCTTGAAAGAATCGGACAGGAAATGGCGAGCGATGAGCCTGACTTCCACCACCTGACGCAAATCATCAGCAGCGACGTTGCCTTGGCAGCCGGCCTGATCAAGCTCGCGAACTCGCCTTATTTCGGCACGCAGCGTCGGGTTTCCAACGTCTCCGATGCCATTGCCCTGCTCGGCCTCGATACCACAAGCCAAGCTGTGGCCTGTCTTGCACTCGGCAAAGCATTCCCAAATGCTCGCGCAATGGAGCGTTTCTGGGATGCTTCAGCACAAATCGCAAAACTATCCGGCTGGCTTGCACGCGAAAACCAGTGGCCCGAAGTCCGGCCGCAGGAAGCATACACTTACGGGCTTTTCCGCGATTGCGGCATTGCCGTGCTGTTGCAGCATTTTCCCGACTACGCACGCATACTGCACAACGCCAACAATGAGCAATTCCGCACCTTCACGGATGTGGAAGACGAACTCTTGCCGACAAACCACGTTGTCATGGGCTCACTCATGACACAGTCTTGGTGGCTGCCGGAAAGCATTTGTCAGGCAGTGCGCCACCATCACGATCTCAAAGCGGATTCGACACACAAGCTCCCCTTCCGCTATCTCGTGGCAATTTCGCAATTGGCGGAGTACCTGCTACAAAAACATACAGGTCTCAGCAAGACCTTTGAATGGAGCAAACTCGGGCCAGCTTGTCTCGAACAATTGGAGCTCGACGAAGCAGGTCTCAACAACATTGAAGCCCGAGCAACTACCATTCTCGCCACAGAAATGTAAAAAGAAAAACCCCTGCTATCGGGGAGAGAATCCGATAGCAGGGGTTGATGGGCTCAACCGAGGTAGGGGGAGAACCGCGGTCTTAGCAAGCCCAAAACCTAGTAACAACTGTCACTACAAACTTCTACCGTAGCCGTACAGCGTTTACTCACAGTACTTGACTGATTCTTCCATTGCTCAGACGCACGTGATCACCGGTGTTCACACCAGGCACATCATGTTGGCTGAGCGTTCGCACAGTGCCGTCATTCATTCGAATACGAATCTGGTAAGCACTGCTTTTCTTCACGTTCTTCTCAATTTCATTACCGGCATAAGCACCGCCGCCGGCGCCTGCAATCGTCATCAGCGTGCGCCCCGTACCGCCACCAAACTGGTTGCCGACAATCGCACCGACGACACCGCCGGTCACTGCACCCAAGCCACTACCAGAACCTCTGCGCTCGATCAGACGCACACTTTCAACCGTGCCGCATGTGGCGCAGTCAGCCATCGCCACTTGTTGTCCAGAAGGTTGGCCTGACACACCGTTGCTTGCAGACATGGATTGCGTCTGGGCCGATGCCTGAGCTGCATTCTCAACGTTACTTGCATTGGCACCCGGCAAATGGCCGGTAAGCGCAGCAACGCCAGTCAAGCTCAACAGAGTCACCGCAAAAGCCGCGATGATGAGCGCTGGATAAAGAATTTTCGGACGAACATGCTGCGGCACCTTGGCCGAATGCTGCACGTGATCAAAAACGATATTGCTCATGATGTTTTTCCTTTCGCTGCCATGGATTCAAACTTGCGCCAAGCGATGATCATTTGATCAATGCAGCCCCAATGACGATGCACATCATCATCAACACCACAACCCCCATCGCCCTGCTGTCCATCGCGTTTCCTCATGTTTGGCTCATGCACCGTGTATTCCTATACGCAAGCGCTGTGCCAGGAATGGAAGTGTTTTAAAAACAATGGATTAGGAAGATCTACGGAAAAAGAAAGCACGCGGGTTTGTCGCCAGACGGCGACAGGCTCGCAAAGCGGTCAAACAAACCATTGAAGGTAAAGGGGAATTTCTGTCGCTGAAGAACGACGGAAATGAATCACCGAACAGGCGTTACTTGAACAGGGCCGGATCGAGTGCGTGCCGTTGCAGCAGCTTGTAGAAATCCGTGCGATTACGTTGCGCGAGTCTTGCCGCCTGAGCAACGTTGCCCCCCGTCATCTTGAGCAGATGTACGAGGTAGTCACTTTCGAAACGGCGACGAGCCTCATCGAAAGAGACAATATCGACGCTTTCGCGAATGGCTTGTTGTACGAGCGCCAAGGGGATCATGCTCGCCGTTGCCAAGGCTACGGCTTGCTCAACCACATTGAGCAGCTGCCGCAAGTTGCCGGGCCAGTTTGCACGTACAAGCAGCTCCAGTGCATCAGGCGAAAAACCATTGATTTCCTTGCCATAGCGTTCCGTAAGTCGGCGCAGAAAATGATTGGCAAGCAGTGGAATATCGTCCCGACGTGCATCAAGGGAAGGGATATCGAGCGACACGACATTGAGGCGATAGTAGAGATCGCTACGAAATTGTCCGTTCGCCATTTCTTCGGCCAGATCGCGGTGGGTAGCGCTGATGACACGGATGTTCACCGATACGCTCTTTGTACTCCCCACCGGCCGCACTTCGCGCTCTTCAAGCACACGCAGCAGCTTTACCTGCAATGGCGTCGGCATATCGCCAATTTCATCCAGGAACAACGTACCACCATCGGCTTCGGGAATGAGGCCGCGCTGATCGCGATTGGCGCCAGTGAAAGCACCCTTCACGTAGCCAAACAGTTCCGATTCCAGCAGGTTTTCCGGAATCGCGCCGCAGTTCACGGCGATGAATGGCCCGCTGCGGCGAGGACTGGCGCGATGAATCGCCTTCGCCAAAACCTCTTTGCCGGTACCGGATTCTCCGAGAAGCAGTACGCTCGCATCACCCGCTGCAACAAGCTCGGCGCGCGCCAGCAAATCGTTCATGACATTGTTCTGCGTCACAATATCGCTGCGCCAACCGGCAACCTGACCCGACTCACCCGAAGGTGCAAGACGTAAGGCACGCGCAACAAGATCCAACAGGTCTCGCGGTTCGTAAGGTTTGGTCAGATAACCGAACACACCACGCTGCGTCGCCGAAACCGCATCGGGAATGCTGCCATGCGCAGTGAGGATGATGACTGGCAACAAGGGATGTTGTACACGCAAGGCATCAAACAACGCAGCACCATCCATGCCAGGCATTTGCATATCGGTAATGACGAGCAACGGACGCTCAACACTCGCGCGTGCCAAGGCCTCTTGCCCATTGCTCGCCGTCGCAACACGATACCCGGTTGCTTCCAGGCGAATCGCCAGCAAGCGCAGTAAGTCGGGATCATCATCAATGAGCAGCAGGTAACCTTCGCTCATGGTTTGCCTTTCTCTCGGCGCATCAAGCTGCGCTCGATGTCCATCAGTGCATCGAGTTTCTGCGCAAGATCGTCGCCGCGCTTCTGGCTTTGCATGAGGCTTTGGAGATTCGCGTTGAGTAATCCGGCCAACGCAACGAGATCGGCATCATGCTTGCCACCATCGAGCACAGGATCGATTAATTGCTGCGCCAGCTTGCGGTCATTCACCCCTGCATCGGGAATGGACGATAAACACAGCGCGTATTGCACGCGCCGAAAATCACTTTTATCGCGCGTAAAGGCCGTACGTTCACGTTCCAGCTCACGGTCGCGCTCAGCCGGCGCCAGATTGCGTGCATAACTGGCGTAATACAGCAACGAGACGGTATCACTCATGGTGGACGATGCACTTGTCCCCAACCAGTAACGCTCTCCCCCATTGGTTTCAGGTGCAGTAACACACGCACTCACAAGCACGCACAACAACAGACAAGACAACGTTTTCATGCAAATCCCTCCACTGGCAGAACAACGCGGAAATCGCCGCGGTTTCTACCTTCGATCGGTTCCCCGATTGAAATTTCCCCGCCCAGCGCACGCGCGTGGTCACGGCAAATCGACAAACCCAGTCCTGTACTTTTCACCTTACTGCCTGCTGGCGTAGCCCCACGCCAGAACGGCTCGAACACACGTTCGCGCGCTTCCGGCGGAACACCAGGCCCGGCATCGAGGACACGCAGCACAAGGCGTCGATTCTCTACGTGCGCGAAAAGTTCCACAACGCTATTGGCCGGCGCATGTTTGATTGCATTCGACAGGAGATTATCGAGAATCACGCGCACGCGACCTGCATCGGTTTTAACACGCACAGCAGCAACCTTTTGCTCAAGACGTAAACCTCGCGCGTCCATTGCGATGCCGTGACGTAACGAGATGTCATCGACAAGGTCAGGCAGTGAAAACTCAACGGACTCAACACGCATCGCCCGGAACTCCTCCTCACCATGGCGCAAGAGCTCCTCGATCAAACGCTGCAAGTGAATACTGTTGTCGCGCACAATCCCGACAATCTCCTGCTGACGCGGTTGCAGCGCTCCGGCGGTACCTTCGGCCAGAAGCTCAGAGCCCTCTCGCAGCGCCGTCAATGGCGTCTTCAACTCATGCGAAACATGGCGCAGGAATTGGGCTTTTTGTTGTTCAAGCTGCTGCAAGCGCTCGCGCAACCAATTCAGTTGCTCACCTACTTTGACGAGATTTTCCGGCCCTTCGACAACCACAGGCTCGTTCAGGCGACGTTCGCCCAAGCCAAGAATGCCTGCCTCAATCTGCGCAATCGGCCTTGCCAGCAAATACGTGAACCCGGCAACAACGATCAAGGCAACCGGGATGACGACGAGCATTTGCATACGGGCACCCGCTTCAGCTTCTTCGGCCTGAGCGCGCAATGCATCCGCTTCATTGTCGATCACTGCACTTGAATGCGCGAGCATCTTGCGCCCCGTGACCTCAAGCTGCGCAAACTGCGTACTGGTCTGCTTGTTTTTCGTCTGTAACTGATAGGTCGCGGCCTCTTGCGCAACCATCTGGTCGAGAAGCGTGCTCATTTCCACATCAAGCGGCATGGTACGCATTTGCGCAATCACGCGTGCAAAATCGTCGCGAAGTTCGCCATAACCGGCCAAAAAACTGGGGTCGTGCAAAATTTGACTCTGCCGCGCAGCACGCTCCAGTGCTGGCAGCGTCTCTGCAAGCTGTCGGCTGCTATGGGCAATGCGTGCAGCATCGAACACCGCCTGCTGGCTATGTGTGGAAAGCTTCTGGATTGCTACTGTCATTGCCAGCAAGCCGGCAGTCAAAGGCAGCACGGCGAGCAAGAAACCGATCGCCAACAGTTTGAAGAATGAGCGTGGGTAACGAAATTGCATCAACGCACCTGTTCATGAAAACTCAGACGCGCCGTCATTCGATTCAGGCCCGGCGCCACTCGGTGAACCCGCCCGGCTTGTCTTCCAGCACGATACCCTTATCCAGCAATGTCTTGCGAATACGGTCGGACTCGGCAAAATTCTTGTCAACCTTGGCCTGCTTGCGTGCGGCAATCATTGTTTCGATCGCCGCATTGTCCAGACCATCTCCTGCAGCAGGTGCGGCCTGTAGAAAAGCCTGCGCATCGCGTTGCAGCAGACCAAGTACGCCGCCCAACGCACGCAACTGGCCGGCCAGCTTCGCATCGTTGTCACGATTGACGAGCGTCGCCAGATCAAACAACACGGCAAGTGCTTCCGACGTACCAAAGTCATCAAGCATGGCTGCGGCAAATTTTTGTGCATGCGGCTCGGTCCAGTCAACCACGCTTGCTGTGGCTGAATGATTTTTCAGCGCTGTATAAAGCCGCGTCAAGGCACCACGCGCATCGTCCAAGTGCGCGTCGGAATAATTAAGCGGACTGCGGTAATGAGCGCGCAAAATGAAGAAGCGCACCACTTCCGGATCATATTGCTTGAGCACATCGCGGATGGTGAAAAAATTGCCGAGTGATTTCGACATTTTTTCGTCATCGACACGAATGAATCCATTGTGCATCCAGTAGTTCACATACTGACAGGAATGCGCCCCTTCGGACTGGGCGATTTCGTTTTCATGGTGCGGAAATTGCAAATCCTGGCCGCCACCGTGAATGTCGAAATGCTTGCCGAGCAGCTCACTGCCCATCGCCGAGCACTCGATGTGCCAGCCTGGACGACCAGCACCCCAGGGCGAATCCCATTTCACCTCGGCCGGCTCTTCATCTTTCGCGTGCTTCCACAGCACGAAATCAAGCGGATCCTGCTTGCCGTCGATGACATCGACACGCTCGCCAGCCCGTAAGTCATCAAGCGACTTGCCTGATAATTTTCCATAGCCGGCAAACTTGCGTACCGAGTAACACACATCACGATTGGCGGCGACATAAGCGTAGCCATGTTTTTCGAGACTCGCGATCATGTCTAGCATCTGCTGTACGTGTTCCGTGGCACGCGGCTCATGATCGGGGCGCAGTACGCCAAGGGCATCGGCATCTTCATGCATGGCCTGAATGAAACGATCAGTCAAGATGCGGATACTTTCCCCATTCTCGGCGGCACGTTTGATGATCTTGTCGTCGATGTCTGTGATATTGCGCACGTACGTGACCTTGTAGCCGCGCTCACGCAGCCAGCGCGCCACCATGTCAAACACCACCATGACGCGAGCGTGACCAAGGTGGCAAAAATCGTAAACCGTCATGCCGCAGACGTACATGCGTACATGCCCGGGTTCAATGGGTGTGAAATCCTGCTTGCTGCGGGTCAGAGAATTGTGGATTTTCTGCATGTCGTCAGGCTGTCGCCAGCGTCAAAGCCCGGTCAATCCTGAAAAGAGCATGCATTTCAACGATTGCCGAGGTCGGCTTATTGGTAGAATCATGGGCGGTGTTCATGTTCGATTCGACAGCCTTTGAAAAACAACATCGAACACTACAACACGAACACAAATTTCTTTTAAATACAGACCGTTACACGGGATTTTCCCCGTCCGGAAACTGCATTCGAGTATAACATGACCGTGCGTCGCGCCCTGACCGCCCTAGCCCCCCTCGGCCTGATTGCCGGCCTGAACTTCAGTATTTTCAATTTCGCTTGCGCCGATACGCTGCAAGATGCGAGCCGTCTGCTGCGCCAAGGCCAACAGGCACAAGCGCTTGAGCAAGTTGACAAATACCTTGCCGACAAGCCAAAAGATGCGCAGGCACGCTTCATCAAGGGAACGGCGCTGACCGAAATGGGCCGCACCAATGATGCGATCGCAATCTTTAATAAACTCATCGAAGACTATCCGACGCTACCTGAGCCCTACAACAACCTCGCCGTGATCTACGCGCAGCAAAAGCAATACGACAAGGCTCGTCTGGCGCTGGAAGCAGCTATCCGTACCAATCCAGCCTATGCCACGGCGCAGGAAAACCTCGGTGACATCTATGCCCGCCTTGCCAGCCAGGCATACGGCAAAGCCTTGCAGCTCGACTCATCTAACGGCAGCGCACAAACCAAATTGGCATTGATCCGTGAACTGACCAGTACCACAAGCAGAACCACGCCTCCCAGTATCACGCCCGAACACAAACCGGCAACGCCGCCTGCCGTACCGGTTGTGCCACCTACAACTACACCGCCGGTAATTGCCGCCGCGCCAACAACCAAGCCGGCCGAAGCCATACCTGCACCAACCAAGGTGGAGCCGAGCAAGACCGAACCTGCCAAGGTTGAGCCGCCCAAGACGGAGACAAAACCGGAAGTCAAACCTGAGGCCAAGCCTGATGCCGAGGTCGCACGTGCCATCGAGGCATGGGCGGCCGCATGGTCGAAGAAGGACGTGAAGGCTTATTTGGCCCGTTACGCCAAAGACTTCAAGGTGCCAGGCGGCGGTAGCCGTGCTGCCTGGGAAACCGAACGCGCCCAGCGCGTCGGCAAACCCGGCAAGATCGCCGTCAGCGTTGACAACATCAAGGTTTCCGCTGACAGCGCCGATCAGGTCACTGTAAAATTCCGCCAAAACTACAAGTCAGCCACGTTGAGCTCATCCGCTACCAAGACTCTCGTGCTGGTCAAGCGCGATGGCAAATGGCTGATTCTGCAGGAACGCGTGGGTGGGTAACGTGAAAGGCAATTCGTAATGCGCATGCGCAGTCTGGCCATCCCGGCGGGTATCAGCATCCTCGTCGCAGGCTATTTTTTCAGTAGCGACACCTTTGGCAGCAAGCTGTCGCAGGCGGTTGCCCATACATTCTCGGCGCAGGCCGGTGAAGCACAGACGCAGCTCACGCCGATTCCGGGCGATACGCCGGAAGCACAGTTGACGCAAGTGTTCGCACGCATTGAGAAGAACCAGCTTGATCTCGCGCTGGAACAAGCCGAAGCACTGACGGACAAATATCCGACCTTCCGTCTCGGCCAACTGGTCAAGGGTGATCTGCTGCTGGCGCGTGCGCAACCTATCTCGACATTCGGCAATGTGAACAATGCACCGCAAGACAAGCTTGCCGATCTGCGCGATGAAGCACTTGCTCGTCTGCGTGCCTATCGCAGCCAGCCGCCGGCCAATTCGATTCCCGAATATCTGCTCCAACTGCAGCCGGAACAGAAATACGCCATCGTGGTGGACACACAGCTCTCGCGTCTCTACCTTTATCAGAACGACGATGGCACGCCCAAACTGATCAACAACTACTACATCTCGCAAGGCAAGCTCGGCGCAGACAAGTTCCGCGAAGGTGATCAGAAGACGCCGCTCGGCGTTTATCGCATTGTCGGCAACTTGACGCGCGACAAGATCGGTGACTTCTATGGCGGCGGTGCCTGGCCGCTCAACTATCCGAACGACTGGGATCGCCGTAACGGCCGCAACGGCCACGGTATCTGGCTGCATGGCGTGCCATCTGACACTTACTCGCGCCCGCCCAAGGCCTCCAACGGCTGTGTCGTGCTTGCCAATCCTGATCTCGATACAGTGGCCTCGCACTTGCAAATCGGCCTGACTCCAGTCGTTATTGCCAGCAGCGTGGACTGGCTGACGCCGGATGAATGGAAAAGCGAACGCAAGGACATTCTCGGTGCCATCGATAGTTGGCGTCGCGACTGGGAAAGCCGCGATGGCCAGCGCTATGCCAGTCACTACTCGACAACCTTCAATGCCGATGGCATCGACTACACCACTTGGACCGCACAAAAACTTGCCGTCAACGCAAGTAAATCGTGGATTCGCGTCGATACCGACAAGCTCACATTATTCCGCTACCCGGGCAAGGACGACATGGTCGTCGCCACCTTCATGCAGGACTACAAGAGCAACAACCTGAACAATTCAATGATGAAGCGCCAGTACTGGCTCAAGGAAAACGGACAGTGGAAAATCATCTACGAGGGTGCCGCCTGATGAGGCAATTTGTTTTCGCCGTTCTGGCGCTATGTGTTGGCAGCCTGGCTTGGGCTGCTAATCCACAAGTCGAATTCAAGACCAATCAAGGCAACTTCATCGTCGAGGTTTATCCGGACAAAACGCCGAAGACGGCCGACAATTTTCTACGCTACGTGAAGGACGGTTTCTACAACGGCACCATCTTTCATCGCGTCATCGCCAACTTCATGATTCAAGGCGGCGGATTTACGCCCGACATGAAGGAAAAAACCACCCGCGCACCGATTCAGAACGAGGCCCAGATCGGCAGCATGGCCGGTCTGCGTAACAGCTTCGGTACCATCGCGATGGCGCGCACCAGCAATCCGAACTCAGCCACCGCCCAGTTTTTCGTCAACGTCAAGGACAACTCTTTCCTCGACTATCCTGGTCAGGATGGCTACGGCTACGCTGCATTCGGCAAGATCATCAAAGGCATGGATGTCGTAATGAAGATACGCAGCGTTTCCACCCGCAGCGTTGGCCCTTATGACGATGTTCCAGCGACACCGGTCATCATCGAATCGGCAACCATCCTGCCTGACAATTCAGATAAAAAATAATTTCCAGGAGCCCACCATGATCAAGCTGCACACCAACTTCGGCGTCATCGGCATCGAAGTCGATACCGAAAACACACCCAAGACCGCCCAGAATTTCATCGAATACGTTAAGGAAGGCCACTACGACGGCACCATCTTCCACCGCGTCATCGATGGCTTCATGATCCAGGGCGGCGGCTTCCTGCCAGGCATGGAGCAAAAGGCCACGCGGGCACCGATTGAAAACGAAGCCAAGCAAGGCATCGCTGCCGGTCTTAAGAACACCAAAGGTACGCTCGCCATGGCGCGTACCTCGGATCCTCACTCCGCTTCAGCGCAGTTCTTCATCAACGTTGGTGACAATGACTTTCTCGACTTCCCGGGCCAGGATGGCTGGGGCTACGCCGTATTCGGCAAGGTTGTTGAAGGCATGGACGTGGTCGAAAAGATCAAGAGTATGCCGACCGGCCGTAGCGGTTTCCACCGCGATGTACCGGCACAGGATGTCATCATCGAGCGTGCCGAGATCGTCTGAGAGAGATGACCGTACTATTCGCATCCGATCTGCATCTATGCGAAGAAAGGCCGGTTCTGACCGGCCTTTTTCTCGACTTCCTGCAGCATGTTGTCCCCGGCCATGAAGCGCTCTACCTGCTCGGCGACGTGTTCGAATACTGGGCAGGCGACGACGATCTGGCCGATCCGTTCAACACGCGAATTTGCACCGCCATCAAGGCCTGCGATCTGCCGAAATACGTCCTGCCGGGCAACCGCGATTTTCTCTTCGGCACGGCATTCGAAGCGGCCACGGGCAGCCAACTGTTGCCGGACGAAATTGTCCACGACATTGCCGGCACGCCTACGCTGCTGCTGCACGGCGATACGCTCTGTACCGACGATGTTGCCTATCAGGACTTCCGCCGCATGGTGCGCAACCCGGATTGGCAAAAGAACTTTCTTGCTCTGCCGCTCGCTGCTCGCAAGGCCCAGATTGAAGCTGCGCGCCGCAACAGCGAAGAGCAGAAGCAGCAAAAGTCGATGGCGATCATGGATGTCAATCTGAATGCCGTCAGCGATGCCTTCCGTCGCCACGGCGTGCAAACCATGATCCACGGCCACACGCATCGCCTTGCCAGCCACTATTACGATATCGATGGCAAGAAATGCGTCCGCCATGTACTCGGTGACTGGCACGAAAACGCGAATGGCGGAAACTATATGGCCTGCTCGCCAGAAGGCTGGCAGAGATGCATCTGGTGGCCACTACCGGAATGAGTGCCTGAAAATAAAAAGCCAGCTTTCGCTGGCTTTTTACTTCACTTAGCGCTGACGGAAACCACCGCCACGCTGACCTTCGTTGCGATTAGCACTCTGGCCCGATGAGCTGCCGCGCCGTGCAGCACTACTCGGCTGCGGCTTGCCACCACCACGATGGGCATCGCCTTGACCATGACCACGACGAGGCTCGCCCTGCGGCTTGCGACCATCACCATGGCTGTGACGTGGACGCGAATCACGACCGCCGTCAAACGAACGGCCTTGCCCTTGCGAACGACGGCCATTTTCGATCGGCTGCGGCTTGGCACTCGGATCAGGCTCGAAACCCGGCACGACGCGCTTCTCAAGCTGGCGCTTCAGCAAACGCTCGATGTCGCGCAACAATTTATGTTCGTCCACGCACACCAGCGATACTGCTTCACCGCTGGCACCCGCACGACCGGTACGACCGATGCGATGCACGTAATCTTCCGGCACATTCGGTAACTCGTAGTTCACCACGTGCGGCAATTGATCGATATCAATACCGCGCGCGGCGATATCGGTTGCAACCAAGACGTGCAGCTTGAGGTTCTTGAAATCGGCCAATGCTTTGGTGCGCGCACCTTGGCTCTTGTTGCCATGAATTGCAGCGGCGCGAATCCCGCCCTTATCAAGCTTTTCGGCCAGCGCATTGGCACCATGCTTAGTACGCGTGAACACCAGTACCTGATGCCATTGGTTGTCTTCGATCAGCTTGACCAGCAGGTCACGCTTCTTGTTGCGATCAACGTTGTAAACGGCTTGGGCAACAGTATCCGCAGCCGAATTGGCTCGCGCGACTTCAACCTGGTGCGGGTTGTTCAGGAACTGCTTGGCGAGCTGGCGGATTTCGTCGGAGAAAGTCGCCGAGTACATCAGCGTCTGGCGTTTTTCCGGCAGCAGCTTCATGATTTTCTTGATGTCGGGCAGGAAACCCATGTCCAGCATACGGTCGGCTTCGTCAAGGACGACGATTTCAATGCCGGACAGATCAATGCTGCGCTGAGTCACGTGGTCGAGCAAGCGGCCCGGTGTGGCAACAACAATTTCAACGCCTGCACGCAACAACTTGGTCTGCGGCACCATGCTGACGCCACCGAAGATGGCTGCCGAGCGCAGGTTCAAATGCTTGCCGTAGGTACGCACGCTTTCATACACCTGTGCCGCAAGTTCGCGGGTCGGGGTCAGGATCAACGCACGCGTGCGGAAACGCGCCATGGACAAGCTCGACTCGCTGGTCGACAGGCGTTGCAGCATCGGCAACGTAAAGCCGGCGGTCTTGCCTGTGCCGGTTTGAGCAGCCGCCATCAGATCGTGGCCGGCCAGTACTTCGGGAATGGCTTGTTGCTGAATAGGTGTAGGCGTGTCGTAACCCTGTTCAGACAAGGAACGCAAAATCTCGGCACGCAGGCCGAGTTCGGTAAATAGCATGGTGAAACTCCAGGAACCCATCTGCGCGCAGATGACCATTGCGGTCAGGGGAGCGCACGCTCGTCTAGATGTGAGGTTCCAAAGGGAAAGGCGCGGAAAGAAAGTCTCAACGCGACGCGCCGGCAAGACTGAAGCAATGCACCAACGCGGGGCGAATTGTACCACGTCGCGCAGCCTGCCCCGCGGATGCGGGATAATCTTGTCTTTGCCTCATTTGCAGCACGTCATGTTTCTCACCGCCGCCCTCTATAAATTCGTTGCCCTCCCCGACTACGCCGACCTGCGCGATCCACTGCTCGCCGTCTGCGAGGAGAATCGGATCAAAGGTACATTGCTGCTCGCTGCCGAAGGAATCAACGGCACGATTGCTGGCGAAGAATCGGGCATTCGCAAGGTTTTGGCGTGCTTGCGTCAAGATCCGCGCCTTGCCGAACTGGAACATAAAGAGTCTTGGGCACACGAACTACCGTTTCATCGAATGAAGGTGCGCTTGAAAAAGGAAATCGTAACGATGGGCGTACCCGGCATCGATCCGCGCCATATCGTCGGTACCTACGTGAAACCTCAGGACTGGAACAATTTGATTCACCAGCCTGATGTCGTGGTCGTGGATACGCGCAACGATTATGAAGTCGCGATTGGGACTTTCCGAGGCGCCATCGATCCGGAGATCAAAAACTTTACCGAACTGCCAGATTGGGTGCGCCGCGAAACCGAAGCAGGCCGACTGAAAGGCAAGCCGCGTGTTGCCATGTTCTGCACCGGTGGTATTCGCTGCGAAAAATCCACCGCCTACATGAAGGAACAAGGCTTCGACGAGGTTTACCACCTGCAGGGCGGAATTCTCAAATATCTGGAAGAAATCCCGCCCGAGCAAAGCACTTGGGACGGCGAATGCTTTGTTTTTGACGAACGTGTTTCGGTCGGCCACGGCCTCGTGCAGGGCGATTACGAACTTTGCCGCGCCTGCCGCTTTCCACTCAATACCGAAGATCGGCAATCACCTTACTATCGCAAGGGCATCAGTTGCGCACATTGTCACGACAAGACGAGCGACGAACAAAAAGCCTCTTATGCCGAACGGCAAAAGCAGGTCGAACTGGCGGAGCAACGCCACGAAGACCACATCGCGGCACATTTCCCGCACAGTGCGCATACATGAATCAAAGAAATAGACGCCATGAAAAACGCCCGCCGATTCGGCGGGCGTTTTTGTTTGTGGCGCATCGATCAACTATCAGAAGCCATGCAAGGCCAGCTTGCTTCGCGCCAGCTCCTGTTGCGCCGCATTTCCCTCGGCAAGTACTTCCTGCAGCAACTCGCGCATGCCCTCCTTGTCACCCATTTCCTCGTAGGCCTGAGCCAGTTCGAGTTTGGTTGCGACTTCCGGATTATCGATTTCGTCGACCGGAGCAATTTCGGCCGGAGAAAACGCTTCATCCGCAATAACTGTCGGCGCAGCAGTAACGCTTGGCGTTTCAAGATCAAGGTCGAGGCCGGAAAAATCGGCCTTCGGTGCAGAAGCAGCCATTGCATGTGATTCGGCCGCCGTCGCCTCTTCTGCATGCGGCAAATCAAGATTGAAATCAAAATCGAGGCCGTGATCAATCGCGGGTGCTGCTGCAGAGGTAGCAGGCGTCATGTCAGGTGGCGCTGTCGGTAGATCCAGATCGAAATCGATATCCAACGGTGCCGCAGCTGACGCCTCGGTGTGGGCAGGCGGTATCTCAATATCGGCCAAGGGCGGCGTCGCAGTCGGTGACGTTTCTGCCGCACCAAGATCCAGGTCAAAATCCAGCGGCGCAACAGCGTCCGCATGCTCAGGCTCCGACGATGCAATCGGCGCATCGCTTCCCAGATCAAGATCAAAACGTTCGGCTTCTGCAGCCGGTGCAGGTTCTGTCTCGACGGAAGGTGGGTTCGATTCTGCTTCAGCTGCCAGCTTTGCCAACGCACCGGGTTGCATGACGATCGTACCGGTGCCGCCCAAATCTCCGGCAGCGACATTCAGACCACCGTAAAGCGGATTTTCTGGATCAATACTTTGCCCCAGCATAATTGCACGATCCCAATTCGGACCACTGCCGCCGGTCTGCTGCTTAAGTTCACGCGCCACGCTCTCAAACGGCTTGGGGCTCTTGCGCGAAGCGTAGAGCTCAAGCAACTTGAGGTGTACTGCCTGGCGGGTCGGCTCGGCCTTGAGCGCTTCAAGCAGAATTTCTTCGGCCTGGGCGTCACGGCCATATGCCATGTAGACCTCGGCCTCGGCAACCGGGTCGACACCGGTTGCGCCTTCACCATCAGTTAGGCTGGCCTTGCTGAAATCGCTGGCTAGCGATACATCCTGCGTATTTACACTTTGGCCACCGGTATTGCCGAACACCGAACTGGTCGACGTCACATCGTCCAACTGACTGATCGTCGGCGTATCAAGTGACTCCTCTGCCTTGCGGCGTTGATATGCGCGGTACCCGAAGAAACCACCAATCAACGCGACCAAGGCAGCGCCAAGGCCGAGGAAGGAGCCGTATTCGTCCATGAAGCTTGGTTCCGGCTCCGGCGGAGGCAATACAACCTTCTTCTTTGGCGGCGGAGGCGGCGTTACTGCAACGGGCTTGGTGTCAGCCGGTTTGTCGGCAGCCTTGGCAGCATCGGAAATCTGTGTGGCGCTTTTGGCAGTATCAGCCTTGGGCGTATCCGCAGGTTTTGCCGCATCAGTCTGTTTGGCTGCTGCAGGGGCAGGCGTTGGAACCGGAGCAGGCGCTGGCGTTGACTTGGCAGCCTCGGCTTTCTTCTGTGCATCGGCCAGGCTCTGGCTTTGCAGATCGTTCAGCTTCTTGAGATCGGCAACATTTTTTTCCAATGCCGCAACGCGTGCTTCCGCATCCTTGAGTGCCTTGTCTGCCGCAGTGCGATCGGCCTCGATGGCAGCCTTGGCGGCATTACCGCCTGCCTTGCCAGACGCGCCAGATTCGCTCTTGGAAACCTCAAGCTTGTCTTGCCCTGCCGCAGGTGCTGGGGCTTTATCATCGACCTTGGGCGTAATCTTGCCGCTGGCAGATTGTGTCGGCGCCGTATCAGTCGGTGCACCTGTAGCAGCAACATCCGCCAATTGCTTGCGATAGGCATTGAAGTTCTGTGCATGCAACGCAACGGTTTTCTTCGCCTCATCCGCATTAACGGCAAGCACCGTATCGCGATCCGGCACATTCAGTATCTTGCCGGTCTTGAGGCGGTTGAGATTGCTGCCAATAAACGCATCGTGATTGCTGTTGTAGAGCGCGATCAACATCTGGTCAAGGCTGGCACCATCAGGTGTCGCACCGGCAGCAATCTTGCCGAGCGTATCGCCGCGCTTCACTTCAATCGTTGCACCGTTACTCAGCGGTGCGGCCACAGCGGCCGATGACGTCGACGCGGGGGTTGATGCTGCGGCAGGCTGCGCAGGTGCAACTGGGCGACTTGTACTGGAGCGTTTGGTGCTCTTTGCCGGAGCCTGAGTGTTCGTATTCGCTTGGGTATTCGAAATACTCGACACCGCAGGTGCGGCAGATTGCGTTACCGGGGCCACATTCGGCGAAGTCACGCTGCTATTGGCGGGTTGCGGCTGATCGACCGGGTCAAGCAGGAACGTATATTCGCGCGTCAGACGGCCCGATGCCCATGTCAATTCGACCAGAATATCGAGGAATGGCTCATTGATCGGCCGGTCGCTACTCAAACGCACATAAGGCTGGCCATTTGCACGTTTCTCAACGCTGAGATGCAGGGAAGCCACCGCAGCGGTGTAATCCATACCCTGTGTACGGAACTGATCCTGGCTCGCCAATTTTGCAGAGACAGAGTTCAGTTCGTCTGGAGTCGCGGAAAGCTCAATTTCTGCGCGCAAAGGCTGCCCCAGCGCAGACAGCACGGTGAGTTTGCCAATACCGGCGGCATAAGCCGTCGACATACCCGCGAGCGCAAAGGCAAATACCGAAGCCTTCAGGGGAAATTTTGTAATTTTTTTGGGCACAACGCCTCCCACAAGGGAACAGTGACAACTTTCAAAATAACATCATGCCCTTAGCGGAGCAAGTTCAACCCCCGCATGAAATTCCTCAACCAACCTTACTTGAGGAGAATTCGCAACAACTTTGGTAAAAACCCGCGACGATGCGCGGGTTTTAATAGGGTCAGGATGCCAACAAGATGCGCAGCATCCGGCGTAAAGGTTCGGCGGCCCCCCACAACAACTGGTCGCCGATTACGAAGGCGGAAACGTATTCCGGCCCCATATTGAGCTTGCGCACACGGCCAACGCCAATTTGCAGCGTGCCGGTAATGGATGCCGGCGTGAGTTCCCGTTCAGTGAGGCTGCGTTCGTTCGGTACGAACTTGACCCAGTCGTTGCCCGACTTGATCAGGGATTCGATTTCGGCCAGCGACACGTCCTTCTTGAGCTTCAGCGTCAAACCCAAACTGTGACAGCGCATCGCACCGATGCGAACATTGAGGCCATCCACGGGAATCGGTGCCACGTTGCCGAGAATCTTGTTGACCTCGGCCTGGCCCTTCCACTCCTCTTTGGACTGACCGTTGTCGAGCTGCTTGTCGATCCACGGAATCAAACCGCCGGCCAGCGGTGCCGGGAAGTATTCACGCGGCACATCGTCGCGAATCGTCTTGGCCACCTTGCGGTCGATCTCGAGAATCGCCGACGCCGGATCGGCCAGCTCATGGGCAACGGCCGCATGCACGACACCCATACCCTTGACCAGTTCGCGCATGTGATTCGCACCACCGCCCGACGCTGCCTGATAGGTCATGGAACTGACCCATTCAACAAGACCGGCCTTGAACAGACCACCAACGCCCATCAACAGAATCGAGTTCGTGCAGTTGCCGCCAATGTAATTCTTGATGCCCTTCTTCAAGGCAGCATCGATCACGCCCTGATTAACCGGATCGAGGATGATGACTGCATCATCTTCCATGCGTAGCGTCGAAGCCGCATCAATCCAGTAGCCATCCCAGCCGGCAGCGCGCAACTTGGGAAAAATCTCGGTCGTGTAATCACCGCCCTGGCAGGAGATGAGAACGTCCATCGCAGAAAGTTCGGCGATGTCGTTCGCATCCTTCAGCGGCGCAACGCCACGCCCCACATCGGGACCGGGCTTGCCGGGGCTGGAGGTCGTGAAGAAAATCGGCTCGATCAGGGCGAAATCGTTCTCTTCGCGCATGCGTTGCATGAGCACGGAACCCACCATGCCGCGCCAACCAATCAAACCGACCTTCTTCATTGCCTTCTCTCTATATGCGTTGATTACAGCGCCGCCAGCACGGCGTCGCCCATTTCCTTGGTGCCGACCAGCTTGGCACCGGCCTCGTTGATGTCGCCGGTGCGATAACCTTGGGCCAGCACCTTCTTGACCGCAGCCTCAATATGGTCAGCCTCAGCGCCCATAGCGAAAGAGTAGCGCAGCATCATCGCGGCCGACAGGATCGTGGCCAGCGGATTTGCCAGATTCTTGCCAGCGATGTCCGGTGCCGAACCGTGAATCGGCTCGTACAGGCCGAAGTTCTTTTCGTTGAGCGAAGCCGACGGCAGCATGCCGATCGAGCCGGTCAACATCGAGGCCGCATCCGAGAGGATGTCGCCAAACATATTGCCGGTCAGGATCACGTCGAACTGCTTCGGGTTCTTCAGCAGTTGCATTGAAGCGTTGTCGACATACATGTGCTCGACCTTGACGTCTGGGTATTCCTTGGCAATGCTGGTGACCACTTCACGCCACAGCTGCATGGTTTCAAGCACGTTGGCCTTGTCCACCGAGCACAGGCGCTTGTTGCGTTTCTGCGCAGCCTGGAAAGCAACGTGAGCCACACGAATGATTTCCGACTCCTTGTAGCGCATCGTGTCGTAGCCCTCGCGCTCGCCGTTCGGCAGCGTGTGAATGGCGCGCGGCTGACCGAAGTAGATGTCGCCGGTGAGCTCGCGCACGATCAGGATGTCGAGACCGGAAATCACTTCTTCCTTCATGGTCGACGCGTGCACCAGCTCCGGATACACCAGCGCCGGACGGAAATTGGCGAACAGGTTCAGCTCGCGGCGCAGACCCAGAATGGCCTGCTCCGGACGCAGTTCGCGCGGCAGCGTGTCGAGCGAAAAATCGCCGATCGCGCCAAACAGGATGGCATCAGATTCCTTGGCCAGCTTCAGGCTGGCTTCCGGCAGCGGATGGCCTGACGCGCGATAACCTTCGCCGCCAACCGGTGCCTCTTCATACTCGGCCTTGATACCAAGGGCTTGCAACACACGTACGGCCTGCGGCGTAATTTCCTTACCAATCCCGTCACCGGGCATCACACAAATCTTCATGAGCTAACTCTCGAAAGTTGTTAATACAAATAATCAGGCAAACAGCCACGGCTGCTCGGCACGGCGCCTGGCTTCGAATTCCTTGATGATGTCGGCCTTCTGCAAGGTCAGACCGATGTCGTCGAGACCGTTCAGCAAACAATGCTTGCGGAAGCCATCGATATCGAAGCCAATCTTCTTGCCGTCCGGACGCGTGATGGTCTGCTGGTCGAGATCGATATCGAGCGAATAGCCGGGATGCTCCGCAACCTGCTTGAAAATCTGGTCAACCTCGGCTTCCGGCAGCTTGATCGGCAGCAAACCGTTCTTGAAGCTGTTGTTGAAGAAGATGTCGGCGAAACTTGGCCCGATCAATGCGCGAAAACCGTAATCCTCCAGCGCCCACGGCGCGTGTTCACGCGAAGAGCCACAACCGAAGTTGTCGCGCACGAGCAGCACCGACGCGCCCTGATAACGCGGCTGGTTGAGCACGAAATCAGGATTCAACGGACGCTTGCTGTTATCCATGCCCGGCTCGCCGTGGTCGAGATAGCGCCATTCGTCGAAGGCATTGGGGCCGAAGCCCGAACGCTTGATCGACTTGAGGAACTGCTTGGGAATGATGGCGTCGGTATCGACGTTGGCGCGATCCAGCGGCGCGACCAAACCCTTCAATTGTGTAAATTTTCTCATGCGCTTTTCCTTCTCAGCCAAGCTTGCCGAGTTTGCGAATATCGGCGAAATGGCCGGTCACCGCCGCCGCTGCCGCCATGGCCGGGCTGACCAAATGCGTGCGACCACCATTGCCCTGGCGACCTTCGAAATTACGGTTCGAGGTCGAAGCGCAACGTTCACCCGGCTCCAGACGGTCGGCATTCATCGCTAAACACATTGAGCACCCCGGTTCGCGCCAATCAAAACCAGCTGCCTTGAAGATGGCATCCAGCCCCTCGGCTTCGGCCTGACGCTTGACCACGCCGGAGCCCGGCACAACCATCGCCAGCTTCACATTGGCTGCGACCTTGCGGCCCTTGGCAACAGCGGCGGCCTCGCGCAAATCCTCGATGCGCGAGTTGGTGCAGGAGCCGATGAAGACCTTGTCGATGGCGATATCTTCCATCGCCGTGCGCGGCTCGAGACCCATGTATTGCAACGCGCGGGCCACACCATCGCGCTTGACCGGATCAGCAAAATCATCGGGTGACGGCACGGCACCATCGATGGTCGTCACCATTTCCGGCGACGTGCCCCAGGTCACCTGAGGCTTGATCTCGCTGGCATCAAGCGTGACGACGCGGTCGAATTGCGCACCCTCGTCGGACACCAACGTGCGCCAGTAAGCGACGGCCGCATCCCACTGTTCGGGCTTTGGCGCGAACGGACGGCCCTTGAGATAGTTGATCGTGTTGTCATCCACCGCCACCATGCCGGCGCGCGCGCCGCCTTCGATGGCCATGTTGCACAAGGTCATTCGTCCTTCCATGGTCAGTGCACGAATCGCCTCGCCGCCAAACTCGATGGCATAGCCAGTACCACCAGCGGTACCGATCTTGCCGATAATGGCCAGCGCAATATCCTTGCCCGACAGCCCGTTACCGAGCTTGCCGTCCACGCGCACGAGCATGGACTTGGACTTCTTCTGCAGCAGGCACTGCGTCGCCATCACGTGCTCGACTTCGGACGTGCCAATACCGTGCGCCAGGCAGGCGAATGCACCGTGTGTACTGGTGTGCGAGTCGCCGCAAACGACCGTCATGCCTGGCAGCGTGGCACCGTTTTCCGGGCCCATGACGTGCACGATGCCCTGACGCTCGTCCTTGAACGGGAAGTAGGCCAGCGCGCCGAATTCCTTGATGTTTGCATCCAGCGTCTCGACCTGCTGGCGCGAGATCGGATCCTGGATACCCAGTTCCCAATGGTCGGTCGGCGTGTTGTGGTCGGCCGTAGCTACCACGGACGAAATACGCCAAAGCTTCCGTCCAGCCAGCTTCAGGCCTTCAAAAGCCTGTGGGCTGGTGACTTCGTGCACCAAATGGCGGTCGATGTAGAGCAGCGTCGTGCCGTCCTCTTCGGTATGGACGACATGGCTGTTCCAGAGTTTGTCGTAGAGCGTTTGCGGCATGAAATAATCCCCGGCGTCCATCAAATTCTGGACGAGAAACGGAATAACTGGAACCCTGAATTATCGCACAGCTGAGGCGCACTCAGGCTGCTGCCAATGCACCGCGCGGCAAGCCGCTGCGAATCAGTACCAAGCCGAAAACCGCCGCCAGCGCAGCCAGCGTATAGACACAACCCGCTCCGAACGGCTGCCACAGCACGCTGCCAACCAAGGCACCGACCAGACCGCCCGCCCCGAAAGACACGCTGCCGTAAATCCCTTGCACACGGCCTTGATGGCGCACGTCGAACCAGCGATTCAGTGCCGCCATCGCTGTCGCATGGCAAATACCGAAGGTCGCGCCATGCAATATCTGCGCGAGCAGTACCAACGGCAGGCTGTCCACGCACCACGCGATCAGCAAAAAGCGCAATACGGCCGCAGCAAAGCAGAATGTAAATAGCCTGTACGGCATCCAGCGTCGCAAGATGCGCGGAACGAATAAAAAAGCCACGATTTCCGCCACCACGCCCAGCCCCCACAAAAGCCCGACGGCTGTCTTGCTGTAGCCATGATCGACGAGGTGAATGGAATAAAAGACATATAGCGGCCCGTGCGCCACCGACATGAAAAAGCATGCTGCCAACAGGCACACCACCTCGGGGCGACGCAGCAGCGGCATGAGTGGCGCACATTCCATTGCGTGATGCTGCATCCGCGTTTCCGGCAAACGCAATGCTGCAACCACGGTGGCCGCCAACAACACGATACAACTCCACAACACGGCTTCCGCAGGTGCGTGATCCAGCAAATTGCCAACCGTGGCCACAACGACAATGAACCCCAGTGAACCCCACAAGCGCACGCGACTGTATCGTTCCGGCGTTGCACGCAGGTGCTCGAGGGTCAAAGATTCCGTCAACGGCAGTGCGGCACTCCAGAACAGCGCCAGCACGGCGATCAGCACGAGCATAGGCGCAAATGCGTGCAGCCAGAATAGCGGCACGAACAACAGCAAGCCCATACCCACCGACATGCGGATCAAGGGTGTGCGCCGTCCGCGACGGTCGGCCAATGCACCCCACAGATAAGGCGCGAAGATGCGCATGACCTGCATCATCGAAATCACCACGCCGATCTGCAGTGCAGCGAAGCCGAGCGACTTCAGATAGAGACCGAAGTAGGAGTTGTACGCGCCGACAAAGGCGAAATAACAGAAGTAGAAAGAAGAAAGCCGCCCATACACCCAAAGGCGCGGCGGCTCCTGATCTTGCTCCATGGCGGCCGTCAGTCTGAGACCCGGCCCGGAATTTTCGGCGTCCTCGTCACGACGTCGCCGCACTGCGCACGATGATGCAGGGCTGCATCGATCAAGGTCAGTGCCAGCATTGCTTCGGCGATCGGCGTGGCGCGAATACCGACGCAAGGGTCGTGGCGACCGTGGGTTTCGACGGTAGTCGCATTGCCATCCACGTCGATCGTCCGGCGCGACAGGCGAATGCTCGACGTCGGCTTGATGGCAATGTGCACCACCACGTCCTGGCCGGTCGAAATACCGCCGAGTACACCGCCGGCGTTATTGCTCAGGAAACCTTCCGGCGTCATTTCGTCACCGTGTTCGGTGCCTTTTTGCGCCACCGACTTGAATCCTGCACCAACCTCCACGCCTTTGACTGCATTGATGCCCATCATGGCGTAGGCCAGCACGGCGTCGAGACGGTCGTACACTGGATCGCCCCAGCCCACCGGCACACCGCTGGCGACGGCAGTGATCTTGGCGCCGACCGACTCGCCGGACTTGCGTAACGCATCCATGTAGTCCTCGAGCTGCGGCACGATCTCGGCATTCGGCGCGAAGAAAGGGTTCTTGTGCGTTTCATCCCAAGAAACGAAAGGAATCTCGACTTCGCCCAACTGGCTCATGAAACCGCGAATCTCGATGCCGTAGCGCTGCTTCAGCCATTTCTTGGCAATGGCGCCGGCAGCAACGCGCACCGCGGTTTCGCGCGCCGACGAACGGCCACCGCCGCGATAGTCGCGGAAGCCATACTTTTGCGTGTAGACGTAATCGGCATGCCCCGGGCGAAACGTCTGGGCGATGTTGCCGTAATCCTTGCTGCGCTGATCCGTATTGCGAATCAGCAATGCAATCGGCGTACCGGTCGTTTTACCTTCGAACACGCCCGACAGGATTTCCACCGCGTCCGGTTCACGACGCTGCGTCACGTGGCGCGATGTCCCTGGTTTGCGGCGATCAAGCTCGGTTTGAATCTCCTCCGCCGTGATTTCCAGCCCCGGAGGGCAACCGTCAACGACGCAGCCGATGGCCGGGCCGTGCGATTCGCCGAAGGAAGTGACACAAAACAGCTTGCCGAAGGTGTTGCCGGACATGCGGATTTCTTTCAGAGGAACGGTGCCAAAAACAGGATCATGTAAACCTGACACGACCCTGATGCGTTGAATATGCAGATTTTATCATGCAGCCCCGTGTCGCTTGCCCCCAAGGAATGGGCACAGAACAAGGCAAAGCGCCATCGACGGTCGAGTATACTTTCCGAATTCTCCATTTCTCCCGCCCCATGAATACCCCTGCCCCCGGCATTGCCCTGAACATTCCTGATGCTTGGCAGGCGGAAGCCATGACACGACTGGAGAAAGACGAGCAAGGACTCGCTGCACTTGAGCTTGATCTCGATACTGCGCTGAATTTCAAGCCAGGCCTTGTATTACTCACGGAAAAGTCCCTGCAAGCACGCGATGCCGACGGCCACTGGCAGCACTGGCCGCTGCGCGCAGGGCTTGCCCTGCAGCATCACGACCATGCCGGCATCGCCACGCTCGAATTGATGGACGAAAGCAACGGTGCGTTCGTGCGACTGGCCGCATGGCGCTACACGCTGGAACAGAATGTCGCGGCGCTACGCCTGATCGAGAAATTCGAAAAGCAGCTTGATGCCGTCATCAACGGCCATGCGCCTGAAACGGAAGAAGTGGTCGCCTGCCCGACCTGCAAGGCACTGCTGGAGCCGGGGCAGGAAGAATGCCCGATCTGCACGCGCGAACTGCAAACACCGCCTTCTACCTGGACGCTGTTCCGCCTGTGGCGTTTCGCCCAGCCGTATCGCTGGAGACTGCTGACGGGCTTTCTGCTGCTGCTCGCCTCGACTGGTGCCTCGCTGATTCCGCCGTATCTCACCATGCCGCTGACCAACGACGTACTGCTGCCTTTCACCAAGGGCCAGCCGATGAATTGGGGTCTGGCGTCGTGGTATCTCGGCATCCTGTTCTGCTCTTCGCTGCTCGCCTGGGCATTGGGCTGGATACGTACTTATATCCTCGCGCTGGTCTCGGAACGCATCGGTCGCGACATGCGGACAACGACCTACCAGCATCTGCTCGGCCTATCGCTCGAATACTTCGGCGGCAAGCGTACGGGTGACCTGATTGCACGCATCGGCAGCGAGACAGACCGCATCAACATCTTTCTCTCGCTTGACCTGCTTACTTTCGCGTCCGACGTGATGATGATCATCATGACGGCGGTGATCATGTATACCGTCGATCCATGGCTGGCCACGGCCACGCTGGTACCACTGCCGATCATCGCCTGGATGATCTATTTCGTCCGAGAAAAACTGCGCACCGGCTTCGAACGCATCGACCGCGTCTGGGCCGAAGTGACAAACGTCCTGGCCGACACGATTCCCGGCATTCGCGTGGTCAAGGCATTTGCGCAGGAAAAACGTGAGGCTGGCCGCTTCTACGAAGCCAACCAGCGCAACCTGAACATGAATGACCGGCTCAACAAGACCTGGTCACTGTTCTCGCCGACAGTCACACTACTCACCGAAGTCGGCCTGCTGGTCGTGTGGGGGTTCGGCATCTGGCAGATCGCGCATGGCCACAGCGATCTCGGCGCGTTGACAGCCTTCCTCGCCTACTCCATCCGCTTCTATACCCGCCTCGACTCGATGAGCCGCATCGTCTCAGCCACGCAGCGTGCTGCATCCAGCACCAAGCGCATCTTCGACATTCTCGATCATGTCTCCAGCGTGCCGGAGCCCACCAACCCACGCCCGCTGCCGCAGGTGACAGGGCAGATTTCCCTGCACGAAATCGGCTTCCGCTACGGCAATCGCGGCGTCATCCGCAATCTCGACCTCGAGATCCGGCCTGGCGAGATGATCGGCCTCGTCGGCCACAGCGGTTCGGGCAAAAGTACGCTGGTCAATCTGATCTGCCGCTTCTACGACGTGACGCAAGGCTCGGTGCGCATCGACGGCGTCGACATCCGTTCGGTCGCCGTCGCCGACTATCGCCGCAACGTCGGCCTCGTGCTGCAGGAACCTTTCCTGTTCTTCGGCACCATCGCCGAGAACATCGCCTACGGCAAGCCGGATGCCACGCGTGCGGAAATCGTCGCCGCTGCCCGTGCCGCCCACGCTCATGAATTCATCCTGCGCCTACCGCAAGGCTACGACTCGCTCGTCGGCGAACGCGGCCAGGGCTTGTCCGGCGGCGAACGCCAGCGTATCTCCATTGCGCGCGCCTTGCTGATCGATCCACGCATCCTGATCCTCGACGAAGCCACTTCCGCCGTCGACACCGAAACCGAGAAAGAAATCCAGAAAGCGCTCGACAACCTCGTGCTCGGTCGTACCACCATTGCCATCGCCCACCGACTCTCAACGCTGCGCAAGGCAGACCGTCTGGTGGTCATGGATCGCGGCGAGATTGTCGAGATCGGCAACCATGACGAACTCATGGTGCGCGAAGGGCATTACTACCGCCTCTATCAGGCACAGCAGCGCACGCACGCGGAGCTGGGAGAATGAGCATGAATTTCACGCTACAACGCAACCTCGCCGGCCGCCTAGTCTGCACGCTGGCAGACGGCACCGAGCACGTCAACGTCACACCGGTACGCGCTTTTCCGCTCGCCGCGCCCGAGGTGGACGTGGCCCTGATGAATCAGGAGGGCCACGAAATTGTCTGGATCGCCAAGCTTGCCGACTTGCCGCAGGACATCAAAGCAATAGTCGAAGCCGAACTCGCCAGCCGTGAATTCATGCCTGAAGTGTTACGCATCGCCGACGTCAGCAGCTTTGCCGTACCGAGCACCTGGAGCGTCGTCACCGATCGCGGCAATGCGTCCTTTGTTTTGAAGGGCGAAGAAGACATTCGGCGCTTGTCGAACAATGGCCTGTTGATCGCAGACAATCACGGCATTTTGTTCCGCATTCGCGACCATAAGGCGCTGGATCGCCATAGTCGTAAAATCCTGCAACGATTTCTCTAGTAAACCCGCGCCCGGGGCCGTGCGTTAAGCTGACATATCGCTGTTGATTGTGCTGTTCATTGATGACCGTTCTGATTGCGCTACCTCATTGACTTACCTTCGCCTTCGGGCCACTTCATGAGTAAAAAAGACATTGAGATACTGGATGTCCGGTATCTGCCAGGTCCAAGCATGTGGACCTACACACCGATCATCGAGGCCGTCGTCGATATCCACGATCTCGAAGACTTCCCCTCCAACAAGATTCCTGGATTTCCCGAGCGGCTCGTTGCCTGGCTGCCAAGCCTGATGGAGCACACTTGCAGTCCAGGCGTGTACGGCGGTTTCGTCAGCCGCCTGCATGAAGGTACGTGGCCGGGTCATATCCTCGAACACATCACGATCGAACTGCAAAACCTGGCCGGCATGAAGGTCACCTTCGGCAAGGCGCGCGAAGTCACACGCCGCAGCCTCTACAAGGTGGTTTTCAATACACTGCACGAGCAGATCGGTCGTCGTGCATTGGTACTGGCTCGCGAACTCGTACTGGCCGCAATGGAAGACAAGCCATTCGACGTGCAAGCCGCTGTCGCCGAACTCGCCGACATGGCCTTCGATCTGTGCCTCGGCCCATCGACGCACTGCATCGTCGAGGCCGCCAGCAAGCGCAAGATTCCGCACATCCGACTGCTGGCCGAAGGCAATCTCGTCCAGCTCGGTTATGGCGCTGCACAGCGTCGCATCTGGACTGCGGAAACCGACGGCACAAGCGCCATCGCCGAAGGCATTGCCAGTGAAAAGGACCTGACGAAGCAATTGCTCGGCTACTGCGGTGTCCCGACGCCGGAAGGCCGCATTGTCGAAAGTGCGGTCGAGGCTTGGGAAGCAGCGCAAGACATCGGTGCCCCCGAGATCGCGGTTGTCGTGAAGCCATCTGACGGCAATCGTGGTCGCGGTGTATCGACCGATCTCACCACGCAAGCCGACATCGAAGCGGCCTACAAGATCGCCGAAGAAGAAGGCAGCGAAGTCATCGTTGAACGTTTCGTCGATGGCATCGAACACCGCCTGCTTGTGATCGGCGGCAAGCTTGTCGCTGCGGCCCGTGGCGAGGAAGCGTCAGTCACCGGTGACGGTAAATCGACCGTGCGCGAGTTGATCGACAATCAGATCAACAACGACCCACGCCGTGGCACGGCCAGCGAACAACCGCTCGAACTAATCGACATCGAAAGAAAACCGCAGATCGTCCTGCAACTTCAACGCCAGGGGTACACGCCGGAATCGGTGCCACCCGCAGGCCAACGTGTTGTGGTGCTGCGCACCGGCAACCATACGCACGACGTAACCCACCTCGTCCATCCGGACGTGGCAGCCGCAGCCGTGCTTGCGGCAAAGATTGTCGGTCTGGATATCGCCGGCGTCGACGTAGTTGCACAAGACATTACCCAACCCCTGGAAACGCAAGGGGGTGCCATTGTTGAAGTCAACGCGGGGCCGAGTTTGCTGATGCACCTCAAGCCTGCCGTCGGCGAGCCACAACCGGTTGGCGAAGCAATTGTCGAAAGCCTGTTTCCCAAACTCGCCAACGGCCGTATTCCTGTCGTCGGTGTCTCTGGCAGCAAGGGCAAGAGTCGCGTTGCCGGTATGGTCGCGCGGCTGTTGCGCCTCTCGGGCAAATATGTTGGCCTTGCCATCAGCCAAGGCGTATACGTCAATCGCCGCAAGCTGCAAACAACCGACGCCGCCAACTACGCCGGCGGCGAGCGTGTGCTGCTCAATCGCTCGGTCAATGCGGCAGTCATCGAACAAGGTCCATTCAGCATCCTGACCGAAGGCCTTGCCTATGATCGCTGCGACGTCGGCATCGTCACCAACCTCGAATACAAGCCGGGCCTGGCGGAATATCACATTCACGACGACGACCAGCTTTTCAACGTGCTGCGTACACAAGTCGATGTCGTCCTGCCAAGCGGCACCGCCGTGCTCAATGCCGACGATGCCAAGATTGCAGCGATGGCGGAACTCTGCGATGGCGAAGTCATCTTCTTCAGCCTGCGTGCCGACAACGAGATTATTCGCGAGCACCGCGCCAAGGGCGGCCGCGCCGTCTTCATTCGTGATGCATGGATCGTGCTGGCCAAGGGCGGTGATGAAAAGAGCCTGACCGAGACCCGCAACATTCCGTTGATCGCCGACCAGCCTGACAGTGTTCAGGTCGGCAATGTGCTCGCCGCGATTTCCGCCGCCTGGGCGCTGGACATCGATACCGCGCTGATCAAGAGCAACGCGCAAAGCTTCGGCAGCCCTGACTAATCGAAGAACAATCATGGAAATTCAACGCATCCGTACCCTGCGCGGACCGAATTTGTGGAGCCGCCACACCTCGATCGAGGCCGTCGTCAGTTGCGCCGACAATGAACGCGCCATCGCCGATCTAGATGGATTCGAATCCCGACTGCGTGCCCGCTTTCCCGAAATCGGCATGTTCGAACCACATCGGCATGACGAAACCGTTTCGCTTGCTCATGTGCTGGAAACCGCCGCGCTGTGGCTGCAGGCGCAAGCTGGTTGCCCGGTGACATTCAGCCGCACCACGGCTACGCCGGAAGTCGGCGTCTATCAGGTTGCCGTTGAATACAGCCAGGAAGAAGTCGGCCGCCTCGCCGTCGATCTGGCAGAAAAACTGATCAACGCCGCCTTGCAAGATGCGCCCTTCGATCACACCGAAGCGCTACGCCAGATTCGCGAACTCGATGAGGACGTGCGCCTCGGCCCGTCAACCGGCTCCATCGTCGATGCCGGCGTGTTGCGTGGCATTCCCTATCGCCGCCTGACATCGGGCAGCCTCGTGCAGTTCGGCTGGGGCAGCAAGCAGCGCCGCATCCAGGCAGCGGAAACTGACCGCAGCTCGGCGATTGCCGAATCGATTGCGCAGGACAAGGAACTCACCAAGAAACTGTTGCATGCCGGTGGCGTACCTGTGCCGCTCGGTCGTCCTGTCAAGAACGCCGACGATGCCTGGGCGGCTGCGTGCGAAGTTGGTGTACCGGTCGTCGTCAAACCACTCGACGGCAATCAGGGCAAGGGCGTGAGCGTCAATTTGCACACCAAAGAACAAGTGGTCGCGGGTTATGAGTTCGCGCGCAGCTTCCGCCGCAACATCATGGTCGAGCGTTACCTGCCTGGTCACGACTTCCGCATGCTCGTGGTTGGCGACAAACTGATTGCTGCTGCACGCCGTGAGCCGCCTAACGTGATTGGCGATGGCATCCACACGATTCAGCAACTCGTCGACACGGTCAACCTCGACCCGCTGCGCGGTGACGGCCATGCCACCTCGCTGACCAAAATTCGTCTCGACGAGATTGCCCTTGGTATTCTCGAAAAACAAAACCTCACGCCGGAATCCGTGCCTGCCAAGGGTGTGCGGGTCATCCTGCGCAACAACGCCAACCTCTCCACCGGCGGTACCGCTACCGACGTCACCGACGACGTGCATCCCGATGTTGCCGCGCGTGCGGTTGAAGCTGCGCGCATGATTGGTCTCGACGTCTGCGGTATCGACGTGCTTGCCGAAACGCTACAACGCCCGATGGAAGAACAAAACGGCGGCGTGGTCGAAGTCAATGCCGCGCCCGGTCTGCGCATGCATCTGTCGCCGTCCTACGGCAAGAGCCGCGATGTGGGCAAGGCCATTGTCGAAAGCATGTTCGCCGATGGCGAAGACGGCCGTATTCCGGTCGTTGCGGTCACTGGTACCAACGGCAAGACGACGACCGTGCGGCTCATTTCGCAAATCATCGCCTCCAGCGGAAAGCGCGTCGGCATGACAAATACCGACGGCATCTACATCCACGGCCGCCGCACCGATACCGGGGACTGCAGCGGCCCGCGCAGCGCACGCAATGTATTGATGCATCCGGACGTTGATGCCGCCGTCTTCGAAACCGCACGCGGCGGCATGTTGCGTGAAGGTCTCGGCTTTGACCGCTGCGACGTCGCCGTCGTCACCAATATCGGTGTCGGCGATCACCTCGGACTAAATTACATCGAGACCGTCGAAGACCTCGCCAAGGTCAAGCAGATCATCGTGCGCAACGTTTCGCCGAAAGGCATGGCCGTGCTGAATGGTGCCGACCCGCATACCGTGCGCATGGCCGATGCCTGTCCCGGCGCCGTGACATTCTTCGCGCCGGACCTCAATGCCACGATGGCCGAGCATATGGCGCACGGCGGCCGTGTTGTTTATCGTGACGATGATTTCGTGGTGGCACGCGAAGGCAAGTTCGAGATGCGCCTGCCGCTGGCGGAAATGCCATTAACGATGAATGGCACGATTCCCTTCCAGACCGACAACGCCATGGCCGCCATCGCTGCCGCCTGGGCGCTTGACATCAAGTGGGCAACAATCATGGAAGGCATCGCGACCTTCTCCGTCGATGCCGCCAACGCCCCCGGCCGCTTCAATCTGTTCGCCTACAAGGGTGCAACCATCGTCGCCGACTACGGCCACAATCCGGATGCCATTGCCGCACTGGCGCAGGCTCTGTCAGTCATGCCGGGCAAACGCCGCTCCATCGTCATCAGCGGTGCCGGCGACCGGCGCGACGAGGACATCATGAAACAGGGCGAAATCGTCGGTGCCAACTTCGATGATGCAATCCTGTTCGAAGATGCCTGCCAACGCGGCCGGGCCGATGGCGAAGTCATCGCGTTGCTGAAGCGCGGCCTGCATGACGCACCGCGCACCACGCACGTCGAGGAAATCTATGGTGAATTTATCGCCATCGATCGCGCGATGGATCGATTGCAGTCAGGCGACCTGTGCCTGATTCTCGTCGACCAGGTGGAGGAAGCGCTGGCGCATATTGCACAACGTGCCGGCGACGCCGCATAAACCAAGGCAAGCAATACTGTTGATAGACAAGCAAACGGCCCCGTTCGGGGCCGTTTGTTTTGATTCATACGTGTCTTAATGCTGAGCGCCGGTTTGCGGAATATCGTGGATGTAGGCCCGCAGCATTTCATTTTCCTGGCCTTGTTCGGCCAGAACAGCCTTGGCAATGTCGTGGAAGGAAAGTACGCCTGCCAGCGTACCGCTATCCACGACCGGCAGATAACGAACATGGGTTTCCAGCATCAGGCGCCGGATTTCGTCCACGTCCATGCCGAGCGTCGCCGTCGGTGGATTAGTCGCCATCACATCGGCAATCCTGACCCAGCCCCAATCGCCGCCGTGGCTGCGTATGGCGCGCATCACCTCGCGAAAGGTCAGCATGCCAACCAATCGCCCGGATTGCATACAGACCAGCGACCCTACATCGTTTTCAGCCATGCCCACCACGCCTTCACGCAGGCTTTGCCCGGGGTCGATGCTGTAGAGAACCGCCCCCTTGAGCGCGAGAATTTCCCGAACTTTCATCACGAACCCTCCTCGGTCATGCCGCCCGGAACCGGACGGACATTTTCAGCGTAGTCCACACTGCCGCGAATAACAGGCCCCAAGCAACGAAACATCAAACAAAAAGCCCCGACAATGCGGGGCTTTTCAGGGGAAACAGCAGAAAAACGTTCGGCTCAACGTTCCAGATGCTGCAATTTATCCTTGACCTTGGCCCAGTCGTCGGCATCAGACGCTGGTTCCTTGCGTTCGATAATGACCGGCCACGTCTTGGCCAGTTCAGCGTTCAGTCCAATGAAGTTCTCCATGCCCTTTGGCACGTCATCCTCGGCATAGATCGCCTCGGCTGGGCATTCGGCGACGCACAGCGTGCAGTCAATGCACTCTTCAGGGTCGATTACGAGGAAATTGGGGCCTTCATGGAAGCAATCCACCGGGCATACATCAACGCAATCTGTGTATTTGCACTTGATGCAGTTGTCGGTCACAACATAGGTCACGAGAAATCTCCGTCAAATCAGCGGGCTGGGGTAAATATTGTTCTGCTTGAAAATGCCCGAATAGCCTCAATTGTAATATGCCAAGCAGCAAAAGATGCGCGTCTCCCTGTGACCGGCATTTTTTGTTAGGATGAATCCGGGTTTTTTGCGTCTGCCGCGCTTGCGTAAAGCCCTACTTTCCCAATACGAGATACAACATGAGCGAACATATCCATCACGTTACCGACGCCACCTTCAAAAACGAAGTGATCGATTCCGGCACCCCAGTGCTGGTTGATTACTGGGCCGAATGGTGCGGACCGTGCAAGATGATCGCCCCGATCCTCGACGAGGTTGCCAAGGAATACGCGGGCAAGCTGAAGATTGCCAAGCTCAACATTGATGAAAACCAGAAGACGCCTGGCGAGCTCGGCATCCGCGGCATCCCGACCCTGATGCTGTTCAAGGGCGGCGACATTGCCGCGACCAAGGTTGGTGCCCTGTCGAAGTCGCAACTAACTGCTTTCATTGACAGCAACCTGTAATACCGCTACATTTCGCGCCTGAGGTCACGGCCTCAGGCAGCAGGCGGGGTCTTTCAGAACCCGCCCGGCCACCGGCAACAGAACGTCATAACGCCGGTCGCGCCCATACATTCCCCCACAAGCAATACCGCAGCAAAGACTGTCGTAAGCACACTCCCCCATACGCATCGCGCGCATACCGCATACAGGTTCATCAACTAATGCACCTCTCCGAACTCAAGTCCCAGCACGTCAGCCAGCTGCTGGAAATGGCAGCGACCCTCAACATTGAAGGCGCCAACCGCCTGCGCAAACAGGAGCTGCTCTTCGCGATCCTGCGCCAGCACGCCAAGAAAGGCGAAGCCATCTTCGGCGACGGCACGCTGGAAATCCTGCCGGACGGATTTGGTTTCCTGCGTTCGCCCGATACTTCCTATCTCGCCAGCACCGACGACATCTACGTCAGCCCATCGCAGATCCGCCGCTTCAATCTGCATACCGGCGACACCATCGTCGGTGAAATTCGCGCGCCCAAGGATGGTGAACGCTACTTTGCGCTGGTCAAGCTCGACAGCATCAACGGCGAGCCGCCCGAGAATGCAAAGGGCAAAATCCTATTCGAAAACCTCACCCCGCTGCATCCGAACCATGTATTGCAGCTGGAGCGCGATATCCGTGCAGAGGAAAACACCACCTCGCGCATCATCGATATCGTCGCGCCGATTGGCAAAGGCCAGCGCGCGCTGTTGGTGGCTCCACCGAAGTCCGGCAAGACCGTGATGCTGCAGCATATTGCGCATGCCATCACGACCAATCATCCGAACGTTGAACTCATCGTCCTGCTCATCGACGAACGTCCCGAAGAAGTGACCGAAATGCAGCGCACCGTGCGCGGCGAGGTCATTGCTTCGACCTTCGATGAACCGGCTACGCGCCACGTGCAGGTCGCAGAAATGGTGATCGAAAAGGCCAAGCGCCTGACTGAGCACAAGAAGGATGTGGTCATCCTGCTCGACTCGATCACTCGCCTCGCCCGTGCCTACAACACCGTGCAGCCGGCCTCCGGCAAGGTACTGACCGGCGGCGTGGACGCCAATGCCCTGCAGAAGCCCAAGCGTTTCTTCGGTGCTGCCCGAAATATCGAGGAAGGCGGCTCGCTGACCATCATCGCTACCGCGCTGATCGACACCGGTTCACGCATGGACGAAGTGATCTACGAAGAATTCAAGGGCACCGGCAACATGGAAATCCATCTGGATCGCCGTATGGCCGAAAAGCGTGTCTACCCTGCGATCAACGTGAATCGCTCCGGCACGCGTCGGGAAGAGCTGCTGCTTGAGCCGGCCGTCCTGCAAAAGATGTGGATCCTGCGCAAACTGCTGTACAACATGGATGATCTTGAAGCGATGGAATTCCTGCTCGACAAGATCAAGGCCACCAAGAACAACGGTGAATTCTTCGATGCCATGAAGGGCGGGCGTTAATTCGTTACCCGGCAGCATCTTGCAAATTATTGAATTTTCCCGGATAATCGCGTGTTTCCCAGATCAGTCACAACCGCTGATCGCTTGATACCAAAGGACAGATCATGAAAGAAGGCATTCACCCGAACTACGTCGAAATCGACGTGACCTGCAGCTGCGGCAACGCATTCAAGACCAAGTCGACCAACGCCAAGGCGCTGCACATCGAAGTCTGCTCGAACTGCCACCCGTTCTACACGGGCAAGCAGAAGATCGTTGATACCGCCGGTCGCGTTGAGCGCTTCCGTCAGAAGTACGGTCAGAAGTAATCACCTGCATGCCGATGCATGCAAACAAGAAGGCAGCTACGGCTGCCTTTTTTGTTTGCGGCACCAAATACGCTGGTCAACAATACCGCTGACCAACAAGACATAGTTCGCCCGGCAACCCGACCTCAAACATCGCTTTGATGCAAAACAACCAACCCGCCCATCCCGTTAGCCTGAGACTGCTGTGCCTGTTGTGCGCGGTCTATCTGCTCGCCGGCTTGCTCGATCACAGCCTGTGGCGCTACGAGGACGCGGTGCACCTCGGTGTGGCGTGGGACATGGCAGAGCGCAATCACTGGCTCATGCCGCAAATTGCCGGTATCGACTGGCACGCTGCCCCGCTTTGGTACTGGCTGGCAGCCATCCTTGGCAAAGTGTTTGGCCCATTATTCGGTTTCCACAATGCCGCGCGTCTCGCTACGGCGTTGTTCGGTGCAATCACGCTATTCGCGCTTGGCCACGCATCCGGTCGTATCCTCGCCAGCCAACGCATCATGGCGGCCAACCGATTCGATGCTGCAGCGCCGCTCCTGCTGATTGGCGCACCTGGCCTACTGTTGCCCATGCACGATGCACAGCCGATGATTGCCGTGCTGGCAGGTCATGCCATTGCGTACTGGGGTTTGGCGGCGTTGCCGCAACGCCGTACCGGTGGCTTTTTGCTGGCATTGGGTCTCATTGTCACAACGTTGTCCGGTGGCTTCAATGCGCTACTGCCCCTTGTCGCCTTATTGTTGATGCCACTGCTGTTCGCGCCCTGGCGCAATATCGTCGCCTTGCAAGGCTGGCTGATCGCCGCGGCGCTCGCCATGGCAGTCATCGCCGCCATCGGACAATTCGTCACGCTACCCGGCCTGGCCCCTTTTGCACCGCAATCCAGCCTCAACCATCTCGAACTGCTAACCTGGTATGCGTGGCCGGCAATGCCCGTGGCATTGTGGCCGTTGTGGCTGTTCCGCCGCCAACTCGGACAAATTGCCTTGCCCCTCGTCGGCTGCATCGGCGCGCTAATCTGGTTCTTTCTTTTCAGCGCTCCCCATAATCTGCAAGCGCTACCACTGCTGCTGCCGCTGACATTACTCGCCTCCACTGGCGCAGGCCGCCTGCGGCGCGGTGCAGCCAACGCGCTCGACTGGTTCGGCATGATGACCTTCTCGCTCATCGGCATTCTGAGCTGGCTGTTTGAGGCGGCGCTGCTGACCGGCACTCCGCCCAAGATGTACAAAAGCGTCATACGCCTGATTCCAGGTTATGCCGACACGCCGAGCCTGATCGCCTGGGGCGGTGCAATTGTCATCTCGATACTCTGGTTGCTCATCATCTTCAATACACGCCGTTCACCCTGGCGCGGTACGACGCATTGGGCATGTGGCGTCGTGCTGGTTTGGTGCCTCTTTGCCGCGCTGTGGATTCCCGTCGTCGACTACGGCAAGAGCTATGCGCCAATGACGCATGAAATCGCACAACAAATGAGTAGCGACAAGAACGCCTGCCTCGCCAGCCGCAAGCTTGATCTGGTGGAGCGCGCCGCACTCGATTATCACGCGGGCATTCTGGTACGCCGCAATGATGAAGCCAAGGCCTGCAACTGGCTGCTCATCGTGAATGAGCCGAACAAGACACCCGTCGTCGAGGACGGCTGGAAACTGGTCTGGGACGGCGCACGGCCGAGTGACAGATCCGATCGCTACTATCTATACAAACGTTAGATCGCACAAACATCAAGGGCCGGAAATTCCGGCCCTTGATGTTTTTGATGCTGTACTGTGAATGCTATGTTGATTACAGCTTGATGAAGTGCTCGCGGTAGTACTTGAGCTCTTCAATCGATTCGTAGATGTCCGCCAATGCTTCGTGTTTGCCGTGCTTGGTCAGGCCTTTCGCCAGCTCAGGCTTCCAGCGCTTGACCAGCTCCTTGAGCGTGGACACATCAAGGTTACGGTAGTGGAAATAATCCTCCAGCTTCGGCATGTGACGCGCCATGAAACGGCGATCCTGGCAGATCGAGTTGCCACACATGGGTGAAGTACGTTCCGGTACGTGTTGCTTCAGAAAAGCCATGCACTGCTCGGCGACCATGTCTTCGGTCAGCGTTGATGCCTTCACCTTGTCAATCAGGCCAGAACGGCCGTGCGTACCTTTGTTCCATGCATCCATGCCATCCAGAATCTCGTCACTCTGATGCACTACCCACACCGGGCCTTCGGCGACGGTTTCGAGCTTCGAGTTGGTGATGACTACCGCGAGTTCGAGAATCTTGTCCTTATCGGGCTCAAGTCCCGTCATTTCCATGTCCAGCCAGATGAGGGCGTTCTGATCTTGTGCCATAATTTTCAAGCGGTTCTGTGCCAAGGGTTTACGTAAACAGGCCGCATTTTCTCACAGTCGCCCAACCCAATGACTTCTTCGCTCTTCGCTACCCTCTTTCTTGCATTCTTCGCACTCAGCCTTGCCCTGCGCATCTGGCTGGCATTGCGCCAAGTCCGCCACATCGCCGCCCATCGCGCGACAGTGCCAGCCGAATTCGCCGCGAACATCACGCTTGAGTCGCACCAGAAAGCTGCTGCCTACACCATCGCAAAGACTCGGCTCGGCATTGGCAACGCAATTGCCGAGGCAGCATTGTTACTTTGGTTCACACTCGGCGGCGGCCTGCATATGCTCTACAACTTTTGGGCGCAATGGTTCGCCAATGGCGCTTATGCGCATAGTCTTGCGCTGGTCGCCAGCCTGGCCGTGCTGAGCTTCATCGTCGAGCTGCCGTTTTCGCTGTACCGCACATTCCGTATCGAAACGGCTTTTGGTTTCAACAAACTCACCCTCAGGCTCTGGCTGCTTGACCTCATCAAATCTACTGCTCTCGGCGCAGCGATCGGCGCGCCCGTTATTCTCGCGGTGCTCTGGTTGATGAACGCCATGGGCGAACACTGGTGGATCTATGTGTGGCTGTTCTGGATGGGCTTCAATTTGCTCGTGTTGTTGCTCTATCCGACCGTCATCGCCCCGCTGTTCAACAAATTTTCGCCACTGCAAAACGAATCGCTCAAGACGCGCATAGAAGCACTACTTACGCGCTGCGGCTTTACCTCGGCAGGCTTGTTCGTGATGGACGGCTCGAAGCGCTCATCACACGGCAACGCCTACTTCACCGGTTTCGGCGCAGCGAAGCGTATTGTTTTCTTCGATACCCTGCTCGACCGCCTCGAGCCGCCGGAAGTCGAAGCTGTACTCGCCCACGAACTCGGCCACTACAAGCACGGCCACATCAAGCAACGCATCGCCATGCTGGCCGTCATCAGCCTGGCCTTCCTGTGGCTGCTCGGTCAATTGATCGATGCAGATTGGTTCTACGCAGGTCTTGGCATGCCTTACCAGGGAACGGCTGTCGCGCTGATCCTGTTTTCCTTGGTATTGCCCGTGTTCACATTCACGCTCGGTCCGCTGACATCAGCCCTGTCACGCAAGCATGAATACCAGGCCGACGCCTATGCCGCGAGCCAGACTCACGCGGCCGATCTGGTCACGGCACTCGTCAAGCTTTATCGTGACAACGCCGCGACGCTGACGCCCGATCCGTTGCATTCGCTCTTCTATGATTCGCATCCGCCGGCTGCGGCGCGCATTGCCCATTTGCAGGAGCACGCCATATGAGACCGCTCGATACCGCTGCTGCACACAGCCTGCTCATACAACTCGATGGCTGGGAAATCGTCGATGGACATCTCGTCAAGACGTTCAGCTTCAAGAACTATCACGAGACCATGGCCTTCGTGAACGCCACGGCGTGGATTTCCCATCGCGCCGACCATCACCCCGATCTTTCCGTTGGCTACAACGTTTGCACGGTCAGTTACATAACGCACTCCATCGGCGGTCTGTCCGACAACGACTTCATCTGCGCGGCGAAAATCGACGCGTTGCTCAAGCTTTGAGCAAACATCAGGAAGGCACCATCGTCGCAGCATTCGGTCGACACTATGAGATCGTTCTGCCCGACGGCAACCGCATTACCGGATTCCCGCGAGGCAAAAAAAGCCCGTATGCGTGCGGTGACCGCGTTGCATTGGAAATGGCATCCACCAACGCAGGCGAGGATCAGGCGCAGATCGTCAAACATCTGCCGCGCACCTCTTTTCTCTATCGCAGCGATGCTTTTCGCGAAAAATTGATCGCGGCAAACGCCACGCAAATCGTGCTCGTCGTCGCCACAGAGCCCTCCTTCAGCGACGATCTTCTGGCACGCACGCTGGTCGCCGCAGAGCATGAAGGATTGCGTACGCTGTTCGTACTTAACAAGGCCGATCTAACCGCACAACTCGCTATCGCCCATCAGCGCCTCGCAATGTATGCCGCACTCGGTTATCGCGTGATCGAGCTTTCCGCCAAACAGGATGTCGGCGCATTGCATTCACTGCTGGCGGGTGAAACCAGCGTCTTGGTCGGCCAAAGCGGCATGGGCAAATCCACGCTGACCAATGCCTTGATCCCCGAAGCCAAGGCGGCGACCCGCGAAATCTCCGAAGCGCTCGACTCCGGCAAGCACACCACCACGCACGCGCGGCTTTACGATTTGCCGCATGCGGCAGCCTCTGGCGGAAAACTGATCGATTGTCCGGGCCTGCAAGAGTTCGGCCTTGCCCATCTCAGCTTCGGCGAAATCGAAGAAGGCTTCATCGATTTCCGCCCGCACAGCGGCCACTGCCGCTTCCGCGATTGTCGTCATCAGAACGAGCCCGACTGCGCCATCAAAGCCGCAGTCGAAAGCGGCGATATTGATCCGCGCCGCTACGAACAGTTCCAACGCATCGTCAACGCGCAGTGCTGAAAACAAAAAGGCCCACCGAAGTGGGCCTTTTTGTCTGAGACTAAAACTACTTACTTCTTCAGCGCATCGCGAATTTCACGCAACAGCAGCACATCTTCCGGCGTCACCGGTTCAGCCGTCGGTGCGGCCGGCGCTTCGCGCTTCAGGCGATTGATCTGCTTGACCAGCATGAAAATGATGAAAGCGAGAATGGCGAAGTTGATCGCGATGGTGATGAAGTTACCGTAGGCGATGACTGGGATACCGGCCTTCTTCACCTCGGCCAGGACATGCGGCACATTCGGCGGAATATCCTTCAGCGCGATGAAATAGTTGCTGAAATCCAGCCCGCCCGTGGCACGCCCCACAATCGGCATGATGAGGTCGCCGACAACAGACTCCACGATCTTGCCAAACGCGCCGCCGACAATCACACCGACCGCCAGGTCGATGACATTGCCCTTGATGGCGAATTCCTTAAATTCGGTCACGATGCTCATATTTCCTCCCGGGAGATAAATGTGTGAGCGACATGCTACATGGATTGCAGCACGTCTATCCAGCGCTTAAACGCAAAATCGGCGGCTAGAATGTCGTTTCATTTCACGCGCCGCCATCATGTCTTTTCTCAAATCCTTCGTCACTCGCCACATCCACGCCGCGGCTGCAACGCAACCCACAGGACAAGAAGCCGTTGCCGTGTTTTTCTACGGCCCAACCCCAGAGATCGCACGCATCTCTTCACTGGCAGCGCCAGCCGACTGCGACATTACCGATGTGGACGGCAAGACGCGCATCACGCTACGCTGGGCAAGCGCAGAAACCGTCATCACCATCGACCCCACTTGGGACAGGCAAACACAAATGCAAGGCATGCGCGGTTGGACGGAACGTTTCCCCAAGCATGTGCGCGAGCTTGAAGGTGTGCGTGCACTGGTGACTTCATTCGATACGGTCACGGCTTGCTACGGCACGATCAGCAAACCGGCGTTGACTGCAGAGGGGCTCAAATTCCTGCTGCAACTGACCGGCGATGCCGGCGGCTTCTTTTTCTCGCGCAATTCGTTCTACGATCTCGACGGTCTACGCATCACCGGCTTCGACGAAGACCCGGTGTGGCTCATCGAACCAGATTCCGCCGAGACGAATCAAGCCTGATCGTCCGGCAGCGGCATGGCGGTGCGATCCACCACACGGCGCAGCACAAAGCTCGAATGCACGCCCGACACACCGGGAATCCGGTTGATGCGCGTCAGCAGCAATGACTGGTACGCATCCATATCAGTGACAACAACCTTGAGCTGGTAATCAGCACTCTGTCCGGTAACGAGCAAACACTCAATCACTTCGGGCATGCCGGCAATCTGTGCTTCAAAATGCTCGAAGCGTTCCGGCGTGTGCTGATCCATCGAAATGTAGACCAACGCCATGAGAGACAAGCCCAGCTTCTTGGCATCCAGCAACGTCCGGTAGCCGACGATCATGCCGCTCTCTTCCAGCGCACGAACGCGCCGCAGAGTTGGCGCTGGCGAGAGACCGATACGTTCGGCCAGATCCTGATTGCTGATACGACCGTCCTGTTGAAGGATGTCGAGTATTTGCCTGTCGTAACGGTCCATGACGGCCTCAGTAAGAACACAAAAAGAATTTAATTTCACAAAATATACATAATTTGAAATTAAATTGCACAAAAAACCCAATATTGGCCAAATACGCAAGCCTATTTCGCGTCTTGACGCCTATGATTCAGCCATCAGCAATTTCTCCAGAATCCCCGCAAAGGAGCAGCACCATGGCCATGTTGAAGAACCCTCTCGGCAGATACGTCCCGTTCAAGCCGATCAACCTGCCCAACCGCACGTGGCCGAACAACGCCATCACAAAGCCGCCCATCTGGATGAGTACCGATCTGCGTGACGGCAACCAGTCGCTGTTCGAGCCGATGGATGGCGAGAAGAAAATGCGCATGTTCAAGATGCTCTGCCAGATTGGCTTCAAGGAAATCGAAGCCGGGTTTCCTTCCGCCTCGCAGACTGAATTCGATTTCTTCCGCACGCTTATCGACGGCAAGCACATTCCCGACGATGTCACCATTGAAGCGCTGACGCAAGCGCGCGAACCGTTGATCCGTCGCACCATCGAAGCGATGATCGGCTGCAAGCGCGGCATCGTGCACGTCTACAACGCCACGTCCGATCAGTTCCGCGAAGTCGTTTTCGATCTCACGCGTGATGAAGTAAAGGCGATGGCCGTGAACGCGGTCAAGCTCATCAAGGAGCTCACTGCGCAACATCCGGAAACCGAGTGGATTCTCCAGTACAGCGCCGAGACCTTCAGCGATACCGATCTCGACTTTGCCAAGGAAGTCGTGGACGAAGTTACTGCTGTCTGGGGTGCAACGCCGACGAACAAAGTCATCATCAATCTGCCTGCCTCGGTGGAAGTTTCAACGCCGAATATCTACGCCGACAAGGTGGAATGGATGCATCGCAATCTTGAGCGCCGCGACAGCGTCATCCTCAGTCTGCACCCGCACAACGATCGCGGCACCGGTGTCGCTGCCGCCGAGCTTGGCGTGATGGCCGGCGCTGATCGCGTCGAAGGCTGTTTGTTCGGCAATGGCGAACGCACCGGCAACGTCGATCTCGTCACGCTTGCGCTCAATCTCTACACGCAGGGTATCCACCCGGGCCTCGATTTCTCCGACATCAACACCATCGCGCGCACGGCGGAGCATTGCACGCAATTGCCGATTCACCCGCGCCATCCCTACGTCGGCGACCTCGTCTACACGGCCTTCTCCGGCTCGCATCAGGACGCGATCAAGAAGGGCTTTTCGCGCCAGAAGGCGGATGCCAAGTGGAACGTGCCCTACATGCCGATGGACCCGGCCGATGTCGGCCGCAGCTATGACTCTGTCATCCGCGTGAACAGCCAGTCGGGCAAGGGTGGTGTCGCCTACCTGCTCGAAAACGAATACGGCATCGTCATGTCGCGTCGCCTGCAAGTCGAATTCTCGCGCGTGGTACAGGAGCACACCGACAAATTCGGTGGCGAAGTCAATGCTGCCGACATCTGGAAACTATTCTCCGACACCTATCTCGATACCGTCAGCCCAGTGCGTTACGCCGAACATCATCTGTTCGAGAATGCTGGTGACAGTAGCAAGCAACAGGGCATCAAGCTTGTCGTCGAACACAATGGTGTCAAGCATGTCCTGAACGGCGAAGGCAACGGCCCCATCGATGCTGCAGCACATGCGTTGCAGCAGATCGGTATCAATCTCAAGGTGCGCAGTTACGAGGAACGCTCCATGAGCAGCAGCGGTGAGGCCGGCGACGCACGTGCCTGCGCCATGATGGA
>DATJJR010000018.1:0-2859 GCA_035492055.1 Rhodocyclaceae bacterium
AGCCGTTCACGGAACGCGGTGTAGTCGTCGAGGCTGTTGACCGACAGCACGTCGGCCGCACCATCGCCCTGAATCGGCAGACGAATCGGATGCGCGCCGACGGCGAGCACGAGCGCGCTGTAATCAATATCGCCTTGCGCGGTGACAAGCTTATTGTTGGCGACGTCGATGGATGTGACGCGTGTATGTGCGCGCAGCGTGACCTTGAGCTGTTCCGCGAGTTTCTCCGCAGGCGTGACCAGCAACTGCGCCGGTGTCTTGTTCTGTGCCAGTGCGTTCGACAGCATTGGTTTTGAATAGAAACCGCCGTGGTCGGCGCTGACGAGGGTGATCGGAATGTCCGGATTCAGCTTGCGCAACTCGCGCACGACGCTGGTGCCAGCGAGCCCAGTACCGAGGATCACGATGGGTGCCGTCATCAGATTTCCACCATTTCAAATTCATCCTTGCCGACTTCGCAAATCGGGCACATCCACGAATTCGGCACATCGGCCCAGCGTGTTCCCGGTGCAAGGCCATGCTCGGGGTCGCCCGCAGCTTCGTCGTAAACGTAGCCGCAAATAATGCAGCGCCACAGCTTGTAGCCCATGTGATTTCTTCCCTTGAATGCAGTGAACTGATAAGCGGTATTTTAAGTGCAGCTTATGTGTTCGTGTCAGTACCGCGCACTTGCGTTCAGTGCATCACGCCGCGGCGGCCGACCTGGCGGGTACCGGGTAGTTGGCAATCGAGCACGGCTTCACGTACGAGGTCGACGGCTTTCGAGCGCGGGAAGCTGCTGCGCCAGACTAGGCCGACACGGCGCGTCGGCGTTGGCTCGACAAAAGGTTTGACGGTCAGCAGCGGCGATGTTTCCAGCGTATCGACAGCGGAAGCTGGCATGACGGAGATGCCCAAGCCGCTGGCGACCATCAGGCGAATGGTTTCAAGCGAACTGCCTTCAAGCACCTGATGTGGTGACGGCGCATTGCTGGCACGAGTGCAGAGATCAAGCACCTGATCGCGGAAACAGTTGCCCGCACCCAGCATCAGCAGAGGTTGTTCAAGCAGGCGTGCCGGATCGACACCGGCTTTTTCATTGCCCTTTTGCTTGCCCCAGGCATGGTCGTGCGGCAGCAATACGCGGAAGTCTTCGTCGTACACAGGTTGTGCAACGAGGCCAGGTTCTTCAAGCGGAAGCGCAATGATGATGAGGTCGAGTTCGCTGTTCTTCACCTTGGCGACAAGCTCGTGCGTATAACCCTCAACCAGCATCAAAGGCATTTGCGGCGCACGTGCTTTGAGCAGTGGCACCAGTGTTGGCAACAGATACGGGCCGATGGTTGGAATCACGCCGAGACGCAGCGGTCCGGTCAGTGGATCCTTGCCGGCAGCAGCGATTTCAGCGACACGGGCGGCTTCGGCGAGCGTGCGTTCGGCTTGCGCCACCACCTGCGCGCCGATCTCGGTGGTGCGAACCTCGCCAGGCGCACGCTCGAACAGCGCGATGCCAAGTTGTTCCTCAAGTTTCTTCACCGCTACCGACAGGGTTGGTTGTGCGACGAAGCACGCTTCGGCGGCGCGTCCGAAATGGCGAGTACGGGCAAGGGCGACGATGTATTTGAGATCGGTCAGTGTCATGTTCGGATTATGCCGCGAAAGCCGCCATACCCGGCAACGAGGTCGGGCTGTACGTATTGTTGCCGAGCCATTTTGGTGCATCGGGCCGATGCTTTGTTACCCTTCGGATATGACTGCACACACTGCCCCCCAAATTTTTGACCGCAAGCTGATTCGACAGATCATTTTGCTTTCCTTCGCTGCCTTTGCTGCCAGCGGCGCGGCGCGGATTACCGATCCTCTGCTGCCACAACTGGCGCAGGCTTTCATGATTTCTCCCGGCCTGGCGGCACGCGCGGTGTCGTCATTCGCGCTGGCGTATGGTTTTGCACAGTTACTCTACGGCCCGCTTGGCGATCGCTTCGGCAAATATCGCGTCATCTGCGGCGCCATGCTTGCCAGCATGGTTGGCTCGCTTGGTACGGCGCTGGCATCTGATTTTGATCATCTGCTGATATTTCGTACCTTGAACGGCGCAACAGCGGCAGCGGCCGTGCCGCTGTCGATGGCCTGGATTGCCGACAATGTGCCGTATGAACAGCGTCAACCGGTACTTGCCTATTTCTTGATCGGCCAGATTTTCGGCATGATTGCCGGCCAGTTGTTCGGCGGTTTCTTCGCCGACTACACCGGCTGGCGCGGCGCCTTCTGGTTCATGTTGGCTGCCTTCGCTTGTGTCGGCATGTTGCTGCTGCTGGAGATCAGGCGTTCACCGACGGTCGATGCCGCTGCCGCGCAAACGACGACCGCGACGGTGGGTTTCCTACAACGGTTCGGCGCGGTACTCAGTTCGCCGTGGGCGCGCATCATCATCATTGGTACCTGCATTGAGGGTGCTTGCGTGTTCGGCGGACTGTCTTTCGTGCCGACGTATCTGCATCTTCATTTCGGCATTTCACTCACGCTGGCCGGTGCATTGATGTCGAGCTTCGGTTTTGGCGGGCTCGGCTATGCGCTGTTCTCACGTCGTTTTGTCGGTCGCCTGGGTGAGCGTGGCTTGGCCATTGCAGGTGGCTTGCTCAGCAGTGCGGCCTACCTGATCTTCCTGTTCACGCCGCATTGGCTGGGCGCCATTCCCGGCGGCTTGTGTGCCGGCATGGGCTACTACATGCTGCACAACACCTTCCAGATCAACGCCACGCAGATGACGCCGGCACACCGTGGCACGGCGGTGGCCTTATTTGCGGCCTTGTTCTTTCTGGGTCAATCGAGTGGCGTGTCAGTGAACGCCATGATTACCGACAACTTCGGCTTCACACC
>DATJJR010000019.1:0-7495 GCA_035492055.1 Rhodocyclaceae bacterium
TCGCCGCCGCTGACGGCGCAAGCTTTGCGCGGCAAAGTCGTGCTGATCGATTTCTGGACGTATTCGTGCATCAACTGCCTGCGTACCTTGCCTTACGTCAAGGCCTGGGCGGATAAATACAGCAAGCAAGGCTTGGTGGTAATCGGTGTACACGCCCCTGAATTTGCCTTCGAACGCAACGTCGACAACGTCAAGAAAGCTATTCGTGAACTGGGCGTGACGTATCCCGTTGCAATCGACAATAACTACGCCATCTGGCGTGGATTCAATAATCAATATTGGCCGGCGCACTACTTCATCGATGCGAAGGGCCGCATTCGCTACCACCACTTTGGCGAGGGCGGCGAAGCCGAGTCTGAGCATGTGATCCAGCAATTGCTGCGTGAAGCAGGCGCCAAGCAGATCAACAACGATTTGAGCGACGTGCAGGGTAACGGCGCACAGCTTGCTTCGGATAGCGACATGGTTGACTCGCCTGAGACTTATGTCGGTTACGGCCGCGCGGAAAACTTCGTTGGTGCGATGAAACACGATCAAAGCAGCAACTACGTCGCGCCATCGAACCTGGCCTTGAATCAATGGGCATTGAATGGTGCATGGACGGTTGACGAACAACGCGCCGTGCTCGATCAGACTGGTGGTCGCATCGTCTATCACTTCAAGGCGCGCGATCTTCACCTGGTATTGGGCCCGACGAAGGACGGCAAGCCGGTGCGTTTCCGCATCACGATTGATGGCCATGCACCGGGGGGCGATCACGGCATGGACGCCGCCGCCGATGGTACCGGCAAGGTGACCGAGCAGCGCCTGTATCAATTGGTGCGTCAGCGTGGCGATATCACCGACCACACCTTCAGCATCGAGTTTCTTGATTCGGGTGTTGCGGCCTACGCTTTCACATTCGGTTGATCCGACTTAGCCCACGACTCAATACCAGATTCAATATCCAAGGAGTTCATCATGTTCATTCTGAATCGTTTCATCACCTCATCGCGCGTGCGGACGATGCTGCATCTCGTCGTTGCATCCATCGCCGCGCTGCTGTTTCTGAAAATTCCCCTGTCCGGCGCAGCCGAAAGTGCAGTCGCGCTCCCGCCGCCCAAGCTTGATGCCCCTGTTTCCGAACTTCACACCGAGAAAGCCGTCTTTGCTGGTGGTTGTTTCTGGGGTATCCAGGGTGTGTTCCAGCATGTGAAGGGCGTCAAGAATGCCGTGTCCGGCTACGCCGGCGGCGCGGCTGATACGGCGCACTATGAAATCGTCAGCGGCGGCAATACCGGCCATGCCGAGTCGGTTGAGGTGACGTTCGACCCGACCCAGATCAGCTATGGCAAGCTGCTGCAGATTTTCTTCTCGGTCGCGCTTGATCCCACCCAAGTGAATCGTCAAGGCCCGGATAGCGGCACGCAATATCGTTCGGCACTGTTCCCGACGACAGCCGCACAGCAACGCGTGGCGCAGGCCTACATTGCCCAGCTCGACGCCGCGCATGTATTTGCAAGGCCGATTGCCACGCGCATCGAGAGCTACACTGGTTTCTATCCTGCCGAGGCGTATCACCAGAACTTCCTCGCCAATCATCCGAACCACGGCTACATCGTGATCAATGATCTGCCTAAGGTGCGTGACCTGTCACGTGTATTCCCCGCGCAGTATCGTGCCGATCCGGTTTTGGTGAATACGGGCTCCTGATGTGAGTGTGTAATGCAGGCCATCAACCGGACAATCGAGAATGCATTGCCCGGTTGATGGCCTGCAGATCATCGACGTTCGGTATTGCCGATCCCGATTTCAGCGTTGTTGGCTATACCACGGCGGGCTTGCTCATCGGTCCATCGACCAGTGCCCTGCCGATGAGACGCAAAGCATGTTCAATTTCGTCGCGTGTTGCAATGCCGCCGATACATACCCGTACCGCCGCTGGTGCGGGGCCGGCAACACAGAAGGCATCACTGGCAACGACGCCGATGCCCGACGATTCCATATGCTTGGCGAATGCATTCTGTTCCCACATCGGTGGTAGCTGTATCCACAAATGAAATGCTTCCGGCTTACTGACGTAACTGCCGTGCGGTAGCAGGCGTGTTGCCATCTTCTGGCGAAAGACGGACTCTTTGCGGATCGCGTTGAGTGCCAGATCGGCCGTGCCGTCACGCACCCAACGCGTCGCAAGCGCCGATGTCAGTGGCGAAGCCATTACGGCGGTGGCGCGTAATGCAGCGGCAATGCGTGCCGCGCTATACGTATCCGGCGTTGCCAGATAGGCAATGCGCAAGCCGGCACCGACACATTTTGCCAAGCCCGCAACGTAGAACACGATATCGGGGCTGAGGCTGGCAAGCGGCGGTGGCCCATTTTTGGGCAGGAAACCGTAGGCGTCGTCCTCGATGATCGGTACGTTGTAGTTGCGCGCAACTTCGACCAAGGCGTGACGTCGCGCTTCTGAAATCGTGGCCGTGGTTGGGTTGAGCAGCGTTGGATTGCAGTACAGCGCTTTCGGCGCGTACTGCGCGCAAGCGCCGGCGAAGGCGACGGCATCGATGCCTTCCGCATCGGTCGGCAAGCCAATCAAACGAATGCCCAATTGGCCTGCCAATGCGCGCAGACCCGGATAGGTCACATCTTCGCAACAGATCACCGAGCCGCTCGGCGCAAGTACGCTGAGCAGTGCCAATAGGGCAACTTGGGCACCAGGCACGACCAGCAACCTTTCCGGCGGTACTAGCAAGCCGCGTCGGCGTAGCCATAATGCACCGGCTTCCCGGTCATCGGTCGAGCCGCCGAAATTCTGATAGCGCAACAGATCAGGCAGTTTTTCGCCGACGGCGACAAGACCGGCATGCATCAACTCCTTCAACTCCTGCGACATGGCCTCCGGCGGCATGTTCATCGACATGTCGACATTCGGCCGTCCCTCGACCACGCGTGGAATACGCGGTCGGCGCTGGCCGCTAACAAATGTGCCGCGACCGACCGTCGAATCAACCAGACCGCGCTTGTGAGCTTCCGTATAAGCACGTGCCACCGTCGTGAAATCGAGATCGAGTGCCTCCGCCAGTGTGCGTTGTGGTGGCAGTCGTTGCCCAACGCTCAATTGTCCGGTGGCGATGTCCTCGGCAATGGCATTAGCGATTAACTGATAGATCGGTGCGCTGCCCTTTTTGAGTTTCGGAATCCAGAAGTACTTGGTTTTCATCGTGGCGTGTATTGATGTCTCGTATATCGACGTTGATGAATGTATGCATTTTTCATTCCATTCAATTGATGTGTGGAATGCCGCGATAAACCGTGAAAACGTTCATGAATAGGGGATTTTTCGCGCCAAACGGGTGCGGTTGTGCACCGTGTTGATGCGGTCTTGTGACGATGTATTGCATGCATAAAATTTCAATTGAATGGATTGATTGAATGGAGGCAATGCGGAATGCAGAAATTTTCTACTGCACTGTTGCCTACGTATTCAGCAGTTACGCACCTGCCGTTGTTGCTGATCGCGATTGCATGGATTTTGATGCAGTCAATTGCACTGAAAAAACTGCATGGATGGCATGTCGCCTGCATTCAATCCGCCTGTCACGACAACGGTGTGACCGGCTCCTAGATACGCGGGCCGCTCTACTTTTCACAATTTATTCAGGAGCGATCAACATGCCAGCAGTACAGAAAGCAGCACACGCCAAGGGCGACTTCTTTGTCGATTACGAAGAAAAAGTCTTCGAAGACGTCAAGGCCCATCCCGGCGAGAAAGCGCTGGTGACTTTCCATACCGTTGCCTTCGAAGGCTCCATCGGTTTCGTCAATCTGCTGCAGGCCACGCGTTTGCAACGCAAGGGATACGAAACATCCATCCTGCTGTACGGCCCTGGCGTCATGCTCGGCGTACAACGTGGTTTCCCGACGATTGGCGATTCGGCTTTCCCGGGCCATCAAAATTTCAATGAGCAGATCGTCAAGTTTATGGCCGAAGGCGGCAAGGTGTATGCCTGCCGTTTCGCGCTGCAAGGTCTGTTCGGTCACGGCGAACCGTCGCTGATTCCTGGCATCCGTGCCATCAGCCCGCTCGACGTGCTTGACCTGAAGCTGCTGCACATCCGCGACAACGCTGTGATCGTCGACACCTGGACCGTCTAAGCATTTCGAGAGAGACAGGAGCCAAGCATGACGACCAAACGAATCGTACGGGTTGCTGCGGTACAAATCGCCCCCGATCTTGAATCGCAGTTCGGCACGGTGGATCGCGTATGCAATGCGATCCGCGAAGCTGGGGAAAAGGGCGCGCAGTTGGTGGTGTTCCCCGAAACCTTCGTTCCCTATTACCCGTATTTTTCCTTCGTGCAACCGGCCGTGCAGATGGGCGCTGCTCATCTCAAGCTATACGACTGGGCCGTCACTGTGCCTGGGCCGGTCACGCAGGCAGTGGGTGAGGCGGCGCGTCGCGCCGGTGCGGTCGTCGTACTTGGCATCAATGAACGCGATCACGGATCGCTCTACAACACGCAACTGGTTTTCAACGAAGAAGGCCAGATCATTCTCAAGCGCCGCAAGATCACGCCGACGTATCACGAGCGCATGGTTTGGGGCCAGGGTGATGCCAGTGGCCTCAAGGTGGTGGAAACCAAGATCGGCCGCATCGGCGCGCTGGCGTGTTGGGAACACTACAACCCGCTCGCACGTTATGCCTTGATGACGCAGCATGAGGAAATTCACGTTGCGCAATTTCCGGGTTCTATGGTCGGCCAGATATTTGCCGATCAAATGGGGGTGACGATTCGTCATCACGCTCTTGAATCCGGTTGCTTCGTGGTCAACGCCACCGGCTGGTTGACCGATGCGCAGATCGTCTCGATTACGCCAGACCCCGCACTGCAACGCGCATTGCGCGGCGGCTGCCATACCGCGATTGTGTCGCCCGAAGGCAATTATGTGTGCGAGCCACTCACCGAAGGCGAAGGCATGTTGATCGCCGATCTCGACATGGCGCTGATTACCAAGCGCAAACGCATGATGGATTCGGTCGGCCACTACGCGCGCCCCGAGCTGCTGTCGCTGAATATCGACGCACGCGCCAAGCCGACCTCACATGCCAGCGAAGTCGCCGATGCTGCTGGCATTGCTGCACCGCTGAATCTTCAATCAGGAGAAACACACCATGGCCACGACATCAGCAGCGTTATCCCAGACGCAACTCATCTCTGAGCTGCAGAGCCACGGCCTGCGCCTAGAGGCCGCGACCAGTAGCGTTCAAAGCCGCCGCGGCGGCGCGGGGCCGTCTGACCATACCGCTGTGGTGGTGGGCAACCGGCCGGTGATGATTCCGATCCATACGAGCAGCGCATCCAGCTCACCGTATCTGGCCTCGGTGCCCGATGCCGAAGGTTTGAGCACGATCCGTCGCGACGGCATTCCGATTGCGCGCGTGTCGCTCGCCGGCAAGCCGCGCTTCTATCGTCTGCAGACGCTGGATGGCATTCCCTACAGCCATATCGCCACGTTGCACAGCACCGATGTGTTGGCCACAACGGTATTGCAAACCTGTATTCGCTACCAGAGCCGCACCAAGACGTGCCAGTTCTGCAGCATTGGCCAGTCACTGGCCGCCGGTCGCACCATTGCACGCAAGACGCCACAGCAATTGGCTGAAGTCGCCCGTGCTGCTGTGTTGCTCGACAAGGTCAAGCACATGGTGATGACGACCGGCACGCCACCGACGCCGGATCGTGGCGCACAGATCATGTGCGAGAGCGCCGAGGCCATCAAAGCCGCGGTTGATCTGCCCTTGCAGGCGCAGTTCGAACCGCCAGACGATTTCGCGTGGTTCAAGAGAGTACGCGATGCAGGTGTCGACACAATCGGCATGCACATCGAGGTTGTTACGCCGGCGCTGCGCCACAAGCTCATGCCCGGCAAGGCAACCATTCCGATGGATTACTACTACGACGCCTTCGAGGCCGCCGTTGAAATGTTTGGTCGTGGACAAGTCTCGACTTACATCCTCGCGGGTCTCGGCGATACGCGTGAGGCCTTGCTGGAAACCTGCGAAACGCTTGTCGACAAAGGCGTGTATCCCTTCGTCGTGCCTTTCATTCCCATCTCTGGCACGCCGCTTGAAGATCACCCGTCGCCTTCTGCGGCGTTCATGGATTCGGTATTGGCACCGCTCGGACAAATGCTCACCGATGCTGGCATGCGCTCGGCCGACATGAAGGCCGGTTGTGGCAAATGCGGTGCTTGCTCGGCGCTGGCCAGCTACGAAGTTGCCGGAAAGTCGACCGTCAAGGAAGGAGCCTCGGTATGAACGCACCCATCATCCAGATTCCGGAGAGCCAACACCTGCCACGCGACTACAGCGTGCACGCGGCCGATGCCGAGGAACGCGAAGCGGCATTGAAATTACGTCAGGCGGTGTTTTGCAACGAGCAGCACATCTTCGAAGGCAGCGATCTCGACGCCACCGATAGCAATGCCATTTTCCTGGTGGCGCGGCCGCGTCTGATCGGCGACGAAGGCGAATACCTCGGCCCGGTGGTTGGCACGGTGCGCATTCATCGCCTTGGTGAGCAGGCAGATTCGCGTGAATGGCAAGGCTCGCGCCTGGCCGTCGATTCGGCTTTCCGTCGCGTTGGTGTGATCGGTTCCGCGCTGATCAAGCTCGCCGTACGCACGGCCAACAGCGAAGGTTGCGACCGCTTCATCGCCACAGTGCAGGAACGCAACGTCACTTTCTTCCGTCGCCTGCACTGGAACACCGTGCGCGAAATTGAATTGCATGGCCGCCTGCATCATCTGATGGAAGCCTCGCTGCCGCACTACCCACCGTTCGCTGCCACCGAGGCGCGTCGCATCGATGTGAATCGGGGTGCATGATGGAACTCCAGGCCTTGATTGCGCATTTGCGCCAATACACCGGCATCGCGCAGAAGCGCGCCATTGACGGCGTATTGAGCCGCTTCGACTTGCAGCGTCACGTGGGTGCAGCCAATGGTGTGCCGCTGGTCGGCGACGACTGCGCCGTGATTCCGCGTGCCGATGGCAATCTGTTGTTTGCCATCGAAGGCTTCATGAATGAATTCGTCGTGGCCGATCCGTGGTTCGCCGGCTGGTGCGGTGTCATGGTCAATGTGAGCGATATCGCCGCCATGGGCGGTTGGCCGATTGCGGTGGTCGATGCCCTCTGGAGCGACGGACACGAAAAGGCCAAGCCTGTCATCGACGGCATGAAGGCCGCATCGCAAGCTTTCGGTGTGCCCATCGTCGGAGGCCACAGCAATACGCGTTCGCAACAGCAGCTTGCTGTCGCCGTGCTCGGCCAGGCCAATGCCTTGATCAGCAGCTTTACCGCGGCACCGGGCGACGCGCTCGTCGCCGCCATCGATCTGCGCGGTCAATACCGTGCACCGTTCGATAACTGGAACGCTGCCACCGACGCGCCACCGGAACGCCTGCGCGGCGATATCGCGCTGCTGCCGCAGATTGCTGCGGAGGGTTTGGCACATGC
>DATJJR010000020.1:0-14196 GCA_035492055.1 Rhodocyclaceae bacterium
GCGGGCAAACCGTAGCCGTGTTCGGCGGCGTGGTCGAGTAGTTGGCGCATGGATACAAGCATGATGATTCTCCTATGGGCGATCTTGTTTAAGCCTGTTCAGGCACGGGCGCGTTGCGCAAGAATTTCTACGGCAGGCAAGGTCTTGCCTTCCAGGAACTCAAGGAAAGCACCGCCGGCGGTCGAGATATAGCTGACCTTGGTACCGAATTTGTTGATCGCGGCAATGGTGTCGCCACCACCCGCGATAGAAAATGCCTTCGAAGCAGCAATGGCTTCGGCCAACACTTTGGTGCCGTTGGCGAACGCATCGAATTCGAACACACCCAATGGACCATTCCAGACAATCGTACCCGATGCAGCGGCAATCGCCGCCAATGCCTTGGCGGTCTCGGGGCCAACGTCGAGAATCATGTCGTCATCTGCAACGGCGTCGATGCTCTTCACTGTAGCAGCCGCCGTCGCAGAAAACTCCCTGGCGACAACAACATCGGTGGGCAGAGGCACGCTGACCTTGGTCATGACGATCCTGGCCGCATCGACCAGATCGGGTTCCGCCAGCGATTTACCGATCTTTTTGCCCGCAGCAAGCAGGAATGTATTGGCGATACCGCCGCCAACAATGAGCTGATCCACCTTGTCGGCCAGCGATTCGAGCACAGTCAGCTTGGTAGACACCTTGGAACCAGCAACGATCGCCGTCAGTGGGCGCGCGGGCTCGGCAAGTGCCTTGCCGAGCGCATCCAGCTCTGCGGCAACACACGGGCCGGCACAGGCGATCTTGGCGAATTTGCCCATGCCGTAAGTTGTTGCTTCGGCACGATGCGCCGTGCCGAAGGCATCATGAACCCACACGTCGCACAACGCAGCAAGCTGTTTTGACAATGCTTCGTCGCACTTCTTCTCGCCTTTGTTGACGCGGCAATTCTCAAGCAGCACGATCTCACCAGCCTTGACGTCAACACCGTGCGTCCAGTTCTGCGCCAGCGGGACTGGCATGTGGAGAAGTTCGGACAAACGCTTGGCAACCGGTGCAAGCGAATCTTCGGCATGCAATTCGCCTTCAGTCGGACGCCCCAGATGCGACGTCACCATCACAGCTGCGCCATGCTCCAGTGCATAGCGAATACCTGGCAAGGCGGCGCGGATGCGTGTGTCGTCGGTAATGCTGCCATCGTCGCCTTGCGGCACGTTGAGATCGGCGCGAATGAAAACACGCTTGCCGGCGACGTCGAGATCGGTGAGCTTCTTGAAATCCATGCGCTTATTGACCGTTCACTTGCCAACGTGCTGGACGAAACGCAGCATGTTGCAGGTGTAGCCATATTCGTTGTCGTACCAGACCACCAGCTTGACGAAGGTGTCGTCGAGGGCGATGCCAGCGGCGGCGTCAAAAATCGACGGCAACGGGCAACCACGAAAATCGGTAGAGACAACAGCCTCGCTCGTGTACCCAAGCACGCCCTTGAGCGCACCTTCCGATGCGGCCTTGATCGTGTTGCAGATGGTTTCGTAGGACGCAGCCTTCTCCAGCTCGACCGTCAGATCGACAACCGACACATCGGAGGTCGGTACGCGGAAGGACATGCCGGTGAGCTTCTTGTTGAGCGATGGAATCACCTTGCCGACGGCCTTGGCTGCACCGGTCGAGGACGGGATGATGTTCTCGAGGATGCCACGGCCGCCACGCCAATCCTTGGACGATGGGCCATCAACGGTCTTTTGTGATGCAGTGGCTGCATGCACGGTGCTCATCAGGCCGCGCTTGATACCAAAGGTGTCGTGCAGGACTTTCGCGACCGGCGCGAGGCAATTAGTCGTGCACGAGGCAGCGGAAACAATTTTCTGTCCAGCGTATTCCTTCTGATTCACACCGAACACGAACATCGGCGTGTCGTCTTTCGACGGTGCCGATTGCACCACCTTCTTGGCACCCGCGGCAATATGCTTTTCGCAGCTTTCGGTGGTCAAGAACAGGCCTGTCGATTCGATCACGACATCGACGCCGATCTCGCCCCATTTCAGGCTGGCTGGATCTTTTTCAGCGGTCAGGCGAATCCTCTTGCCATTGCAGATCAAAGTATTGCCTTCGACCGACACATCACCGTCAAAGCGTCCGTGCACCGAATCATGCGTCAGCATGTAGGCAAGGTATTCCGGATCAAGCAGGTCGTTGATGCCGACCACTTCCACATCCGCAAACTCGGCCTCCTTCGCGATGGCACGAAACGCCATGCGACCGATGCGACCGAAACCATTGATGCCGACCTTGATAGTCATTCCTTGTTTCCTTGTCCCTTGTTTTACTGCACTGAGTTATTGCGTTAGGCCACGGCCTTCACGGTCGCGACGACATTCTCGACGGTGAAACCGAATTCCTTGAACAGCAGGCTGGCGGGCGCCGATTCGCCAAAATGATTGAGGCCGACGACAGCGCCGTCGAGACCGACATACTTGTACCAACCGTCGCTGACGCCAGCTTCGATGGCAACGCGCACCACACCATGCGGCAATACCGCCTGATGCCATGACGAGTCCTGGCGATCAAAGAGATTGGTCGACGGCATCGACACAACGCGCACGTGAATACCTTCCAACGCCAATGCCGTCTGCGCCTTGAGCGCCAGTTCAACCTCCGAACCGGTGGCAATTAGTACTGCCTTGAGCGGGCCCTTGGCTTCGGACAACACGTAGCCGCCCTTGCGAATCGCCGCAATCTGCTCTGCGCTGCGTACCGTGTACGGCAAATTCTGGCGCGACAGGCACAGCGACGACGGTCCATCCTTGCGCTCGACTGCATGCGCCCAGGCCACCAACGTTTCCATGGTGTCGGCCGGACGCCAGACGTCCATGTTCGGGATCATGCGCAGGGTCGCCGTCTGTTCGACCGGCTGGTGCGTCGGGCCGTCTTCGCCGAGACCGATGGAATCGTGCGTGAACACGCAAATCTGGCGCACCTTCATCAACGCGGCCATGCGCAGTGCATTGCGTGCGTATTCCGAGAACATCAGGAAGGTGGCAGTGAAAGGAATCAGTCCACCATGCAGCGACAGACCGTTACCGATCGCTACCATGCCGAACTCGCGCACGCCGTAGTGAATGTAGTTGCCGCCCGTCTTCGCGCTCACGGACTTGGCCTCCGGCCACAGCGTGAGGTTGGAACCGGCAAGGTCGGCCGAGCCGCCAAGAAGCTCCGGCAGCGCCGGCGCCAGCGCGGTAATGCTGTTCTGCGATGCCTTGCGCGTGGCGATGTTCTCGGCCTTTTCGGCGACCTTGGCGATAGCAGCGTCCACCGCGCCTTGCCAGTTCGCCGGCAGCTCGCCATTCATGCGGCGCTTGAACTCGGCAGCGAGTTCGGGGAAGGCGGCAGCGTAGGCGTCGAAACGCTTGTTCCATTCCGCCTCGGCCGCGGCGCCCTTGGCCTTGGCATCCCACGCAGCATAAACATCGGCGGGAATCTCGAACGGCGGATAATTCCAGCCGATGAACTTGCGCGCCGCAGCGATTTCGTCGGCGCCGAGCGGCGAGCCGTGCACGTCGTGGCTTCCCGCCTTGTGCGGCGAACCGAAACCGATCACCGTCTTGCAGCAGATCAGCGAAGGCTTGTCGGTAACGGCCTGCGCCGCCTTCAGCGCGGCTTCAATGGCGGCGGAATCGTGACCGTTCACATGCGGCACGACGTGCCAGCCGTAGGCCTCGAAGCGCTTTGGCGTATCGTCGGTAAACCAGCCCTTGACGTCGCCGTCGATGGAAATGCCGTTGTCGTCGTAGAAGGCGATCAGCTTGCCCAGGCCCAGCGTGCCGGCCAGCGAACAGGCCTCGTGCGAAATGCCTTCCATCAGGCAACCGTCGCCGAGGAACGTGTAGGTATGGTGATCGACGATGGCATGGCCGGGCTTGTTGAATTCGGCGGCCAGCAGCTTTTCGGCCAGTGCGAAACCGACGGCATTGCTGATGCCCTGGCCGAGCGGACCGGTCGTCGTCTCGATGCCCGGCGCGTAGCCGTATTCCGGGTGGCCCGGCGTCCTGCTGTGGAGCTGGCGGAAGTTTTTGATGTCCTCGATGGTGAGGTCGTAGCCGGTCAGGTGCAGCAACGCGTACAGCAACATGGAGCCATGGCCGTTCGACAGGATGAAGCGATCACGATCGGCCCAATGCGGATTCTGCGGGTTGTGCTTGAGATTGCGACGCCACAGCACTTCGGCGATTTCGGCCATGCCCATAGGCGCGCCGGGGTGACCGGAGTTCGCCTTCTGCACGGCATCCATGGCGAGGGCGCGGATTGCACCCGTCAGCGGACTGAATGAAAAATTAGGCAGGCCAGCCTGGGCGGCGGCGCTGGAAGCGGGGGCGGTGGACATAGCGATGAGTTCCGGTGAGCCAGCGTGGGGCCCTGAATTATCGGCGAAAACCGGTATTCTTGGCTAGGGTTATGATTCTTCAGGGCTTTGTGTAACGCCTTCAAAAGCTGCTTCTTAGATGACACAATAAGCCTAGAAAAAATTCCAGAACAACATCCCGCTGAGGCATTCATGTCGAACACACTTCCCTACCAAGCCATGGTCGAACAGACCTCCGAAGCCGTTATCTACGCCGACGAAAAAGGCATCATCCGCCTCTGGAATCACGCCTCCGAAGAAATGTTCGGTTTCAGCCAGGCTGAAGCGCTCGGCCAGAGCCTCGACATCATCATTCCCGAACGCCTGCGCGAGGCGCACTGGCGCGGCTTCAATGCCGCCATCGCCTCCGGCAACACCAAACATGGCGGCAAGCCGACGCGCACCAAGGCACTAAACAAGGCCGGTGAATCGATTTTCGCCGAAGTCAGTTTCGCAGTGATCGTGGATCCGACCACCGGCGTGCGCGGCTCCTTCGCCGTTGCGCGCGCTGCCGCAGCACCAACCCCCAAGCCCGCGGCATAAAACAGGGCGGCTACAATCCGCCCCATGAATCCCCGTTTCCATTGCCCCGCGCTCGATACCGTTGTCGGCGCAACGATCGAATTACCCGAAGCCGCTGCGCATCACGCCATGCGTGTGTTGCGTCTGCGCAGCGGCGATGCAGTGACGCTGTTCGACGGTGCCGGCCGGGAATGGCAAGGCACGCTGGTTGAAGCTGATCGCAAGGTTGAAGTGATTATCAAGGACGCAGCGTCCGGCATTGCCGAGCCCGCGTTGCACATCACGCTGGTGCAGTCGCTGCCCAGTGGCGACAAGATGGATTGGATCGTGCAAAAGGCCGTTGAGTTGGGCGTCAGTGCCATTCAACCCGTGGCAGCCAAACGCAGCGTAGTGAAACTAGACGGCGATCGCGCCAGGAAACGCATCACGCACTGGCAAGAAGTCGCCGTTTCCGCCTGCGAACAATGCGGACGCAATCTCGTGCCGCAAGTCATGCCGCTCGTGAACCTTGATCAATTCTTCGCTGTACCGGTTTCTGCGGGCGAACAACGCTTCTTGCTGGCGCCTGATGCCAAGCAGCGTCTGCGGGAAATGTCGGCGCCAGCAGGCCGAATCACGTTACTGATCGGGCCGGAAGGTGGCTTCGACGAAGCCGAAAGCATTGGCGCACGCCGAACCGGATTTGCGCCGCTGCAACTTGGTCCGCGCGTTTTACGTACAGAAACTGCCGGATTGGCCGCAATTGCGGCGATCATGGCGTTATGGGGCGACGTGTAAACGCCGCCAATCCGACACTTCCGGAACGGAGGTTGCGATGGGTCTGTTCGATGCCGCCGAACGCGGTCAAACGGTCAACGACGCGATTTACGAAAAGCGCGTGAAAATCCTGCGCAGCGATTTGCTCGATGCGCAGTACGACCTCAAGGAAGCCGGTGACTTTTCCGTGCTCGTACTCGTCAACGGCCTAGACGGTGCGGGCAAAGGCGAAACCGTCAATCTCCTTAACGCATGGATGGATCCGCGTCATATCCAGACACATGCTTTTCCGCCACCGAATGAGCAGGAACAGGAGCGCCCGCCGATGTGGCGCTTCTGGAAAGCGCTACCGCCCAAGGGCAGGATCGGCATCCTATTCGGCAATTGGTATAGCGACCCGGTCGTCACGCACGCCAACAGCAAAAGCAAACAACGGCACACCAAACTTGATGCGCGCATTGCCGACATCCTGCGCTTCGAAAAAATGCTGGCCGACGAAGGCGTACTGCTCATCAAGTACTGGTTCCATCTGTCGAAAGAGGGTCAAGAAAAAAGGCTGCAAAAACTCGAGGCCAATCCACGCACCGCCTGGCGTGTGACCAAGCACGACTGGAAGCTCTACAAGCATTACGACGACTACGTCGCCACGGCAGAAAAGGTGCTCGTCGATACCAGCCGCGGTCACGCGCCATGGACATTGATCGACGGCAGCGACGAGAATTGGCGCTCGCTCGCTGTCGGCGAACATTTGCTTGAGCAGATCAAGAAACGACTGGCGACACGCCGTCCGACGAAGAACAAGTCCGTTGCCAAATCCGAGAAAGTGCCCAAATCCGCCGAAAAACCCGGCGGGCTTGCCACGCTCGACATGTCGGCCTCGCTCGGCGACAAGAAATACGCACGCGAACTTGAAAAGTGGCAGGGCGAACTGAACCTGCTATCGCGTCACCCGAAATTCCGCGAGCGCTCGTCCGTGCTCGTATTCGAAGGCATGGACGCCGCCGGCAAAGGTGGCACGATACGCCGCGTGACTGCAGCGCTCGATGCACGTCACTACTACACCATTCCGATCGCCGCACCAAGCGAGGAAGAGCGCGCGCAGCCGTATCTCTGGCGCTTCTGGCGCTGCATTCCCGGCCACGGTCAATTCGCCGTGTTCGACCGCTCCTGGTACGGTCGCGTACTGGTCGAGCGTGTCGAAGGCTTTTGCAGTGAAGCCGACTGGCAGCGTGCCTACGGCGAGATCAATGATTTCGAGCGCCAGCTCATCGACCATGGTGCCATCGTCTCCAAGTTCTGGCTTTCGGTGTCGCCCAATGAGCAATTGCAACGCTTTCATGAACGCGAACACACACGCTTCAAGCGCTTCAAGATCACACCGGACGACTGGCGCAATCGCGCCCGCTGGCCGCTTTACGAAGCCGCTGTGAACGACATGATTGAGCTTACCGGCACCGCACAGGCACCGTGGAAACTCATCGCAGCCGACGACAAGCAATATGCCCGTGTCGAAGTATTAAAGACACTCTGCCAGCGCATCGAGGAAGCGTTGTAAGTTTGCGTCTTGTTGCAAATCCAGGCGTGCCATTGCGTCTGTCCGGAAACAGCGGCCGGGCACGGCCTGCTAACATCGCGGCATTACACAAGGAGCCGCGATGAACCAGCCCGCCGAACAGACCCGCATCCAGAGCGCAGACGATGCACGCCTCGTCGCGTGGGTCCGACAGGCGGCGCCGTACATCCATGCTTTCCGCGGCCGTACCTTCGTCATCGCCTTCGGCGGCGAGGTGCTGCAGGGCGATGACAGCAACTTGCGCGCGCAAGCGCTGGCGCAGGATTTGAATCTGCTTGAAAGCATGGGCATCAAGCTCGTTCTGGTCCACGGCGCACGGCCGCAGATTGATGCCGAAATGCAATACCGCGGCCTCTCGCCGCGTTTTCACAACGGCCTACGCATCACCGATGCAGAAACGCTCGAATGCGTGAAGCGCGCCGTCGGCGTCACGCGTATTGACCTTGAAGCGCTGCTTTCGCAAGGCTTGCCGCATACGCCAATGGCCGGCGCCTACATGCGTCTGACCGGCGGCAACTTCATCACAGCAAAACCTGTTGGGGTGGTCGATGGCGTCGATTACCAGTACACCGGCAAGATTCGCAAAGTATTGGCCGAAGAAATCCGCGCCGATCTCGATCAGGAAAACGTCGTGCTGATTTCCTCGATGGGCACATCACCTTCCGGCGAGGTTTTCAACCTCGCCTGGGAAGAAGTGGCCGAAGCCGTTGCCATCGCCATCAAGGCCGACAAGCTGATTTATCTGTGCGATGCGCCCGGCATCGTCGATCGCAAAGGCAAGCTGATCGAAGCCATCACCATCGAAGAGGCCGAGCAAAGCAAGGCGAAACAGGCGCCGGAAGTCGAGCGCAGCCTGCCCGGCGCACTGCGTGCCGCGCATCATGGCGTGGGGCGTGTTCACTTCCTTGATCGTACCGTCGACGGCGCCATGCTGATGGAGTTCTTCACGCGCGACGGCGTGGGCACCGTCATTACGCATGCACCGCTCGCGCATATCCGCCAGGCCAGCATCGATGACGTCGGCTCAGTGGTCGCGCTGATCGCACCGCTCGAAGCCGACGGCACACTGGTCAAGCGCGGTCGCGAACGTCTCGAAATCGAAATTCCACGTTTCTGGCTGCTCGACCACGACGGCGTCATCGTCGGCTGTGCCGCGCTGTATCCGTTCGCCAAAGACAAAATGGGCGAGCTCGCCTGTCTCGTTGTCATGCCCGACTACCAGCGTCTCGGCTATGGCGAGTTGTTGCTCAATTACATTGAGACTCAGGCGAAGAAGCAGAAGCTCAAGCAGTTGTTCCTGCTCACCACGCGTACCGCGCAATGGTTCACCGAACGCGGCTTCGCCGACAAAGGCCTCGATTCATTGCCATCGGCACGGCGCGAGCTCTACAACTACCAGCGCCGCTCGAAGGTGCTGATCAAGACGCTGTAGTGTCAGCATGGCCGGGTTAAAATCCCGCCATCTACCCCGCAGCACCGAAAGGACAAGAAATGACGCGTACCGTCAATTGCATCAAACTCGGCCGCGAAGCCGAAGGACTCGACTTCCCGCCCATGCCTGGCGAACTGGGCAAAAAACTTTGGGAAAACGTTTCCAAGGAAGCCTGGGCGCAATGGCTCAAACAGCAAACCATGCTGATCAACGAAAATCGCCTCAGCCTCGCTGATCCGCGTGCGCGCCAGTATTTGCAGGAGCAAGTCCAGAAGCACTTCTTCGGCGAAGGTGCCGATCAGGCGCAGGGTTACGTACCACCGGCGCAGTAACCTCATTGCCGACAAAAAAGCCGCTCTCAATGAGCGGCTTTTTTGTTTACGCATTCAAGAATTCACCGCATGCCAGGCATCATGCCTTTCATGCCGCGCATGAGTTTGCCGAGACCGCCCTTGGAAAATTGTTTCATCATTTTCTGCATCTGCTCGAACTGCGTCAGCAGGCGATTCACTTCCTGAACCTGAACACCGGCTCCGGTGGCGATACGGCGCTTGCGGCTGGCCTTGATGAGATCGGGATTGGCACGCTCCGCTGCGGTCATTGAATTGATGATGCCTTCGGTGCGACGAATCTGCTTTTCGGCCTGATTCGGATCGATCTGACCGGCGGCCTGAGAAAACTGCGCCGGCAGTTTGTCCATCATCGATGAGAGACCGCCCATCTGACGCATCTGACCGATCTGCGCCTTAAAGTCATTCAGGTCGAAACCCTTGCCGCTCTTTAACTTCTTCGCCAATGCCTCGGCTTTTTCAGTATCGACATTGCGTTGCGCCTCTTCGACGAGGCCGAGGATGTCGCCCATGCCGAGGATGCGCGATGCCATGCGTTCGGGATGGAATTCCTCGATGCCGTCGAGCTTCTCGCCGATACCGGCGAACTTGAGCGGCTTGCCTGTTACATGGCGTACCGACAGCGCAGCCCCACCACGCGAATCGCCATCGAGCTTGGATAACACCACACCCGTCAGCGGCAGTGCTTCGTTGAAGGATCGCGCGGTGTTCACTGCATCCTGACCCAGCATGGCATCAACGACGAACAGCGTTTCAATGGGGTTGACCAACGCATGCAGCTGCTTGATCTCCGCCATCATCGCTTCATCAATGGCCAGCCGGCCGGCGGTATCGACGAACAGCACATCGTAGTAATGGCGCTTGGCATGATCGACCGCGGCGGCGGCGATATCCGCCGGTTTTTGATCGCCTGAAGACGGAAAGAAATCAATGCCGGCCTGGGCCGCCACCGTCTTCAACTGCTCAATGGCAGCCGGACGGTATACGTCGCAGCTGACGACGAGCACCTTTTTCTTCTGGCGCTCCTTCAACCATTTACCGAGCTTGGCTGTAGTCGTGGTCTTGCCCGCCCCCTGCAAACCGGCCATGAGAATCACCGCCGGCGGCTGCGTGGCGAGATTGATGCCCGTCGCTGCGCCACCCATGAGCGCGGTGAGCTCCTTGTGTACAACGCCAACCAGCGCCTGACCTGGTGTCAGCGAGCCGACGACCTCCTGGCCTAGGGCTTTTTCCTTGATGGCAGCGATCAGATCCTTCACCACCGGTAGCGCCACGTCGGCTTCAAGCAGCGCCATGCGTACTTCACGCAGCATGTCGGCGATGTTGTCTTCGGTCAGGCGGGCTTGCCCGCGCATGGTCTTGACGACCGAGGCCAAGCGTTGAGTCAGGTTATCGAGCATGGTCTGATTAATACAGGGTGTCGAAAAGCGTAGCGAGAATGACTGAATGTAAGGCGCACGGCGCACAACAACCGGAACGTACTTGGAGCACGTGAGGATTGCAGGCACCGGGAGGGATCGAAAGAGCCTCTCCGCCTTCTTGAACGCAGTAAACAGGCACCGCAGTAGTTTCGCGGCACCCTGTTAAACTGCGCTAATGCTTGAAATTTTACCGTATCTGCTGGCTGCGGCCCTGTATCTGTCGCTGGCCCTGTACTTCTGGCGCGGCCCTGCTGACGACACCGCACTGAATGCAGGCTCGTCCAAACACAACACCTTGACGCGCGGCTGGTTGCTGGTGGCGCTCATCTGCCACGGCCTGACTGTTGCCAATGAAATGTTCGGTGACGAACATCTGCGTTTCGGTTTCGCTGTCGCCATTTCCTTGATGCTATGGCTCGCGCTGGCCTTCTACTGGATAGAGAGTTACTACATGCGCATGGATGGGCTGCTGTTGCTCGGCCTGCCGTTCGCTGCCGTCGGAGCGGTACTGCCGCTGGTATTTCCAGGCCAGCATCTGCTCGGCTACGCCAACGAACTGTTGTTCCGCGCACATTTTCTCGTTGCCATGCTGGCATACAGCCTTTTCGCGCTCGCGGCATTGCATGCGCTGCTGATGATGACCGCAGAGCGCAGTCTGCATCGCGGCCGCCTGCCGCGTATCGTCGCTGGCCTGCCGCCATTGCTGACGATGGAAGCACTGCTGTTCCGCCTCATCCATATCGCCTTCGTGCTGCTCACGTTGACGCTGGCCTCCGGCATATTTTTTTCCGAAGAACTTTTCGGCAAGCCGATGGGGTTTACACACAAGACGGTCTTCGCGATCCTCTCTTGGCTGATCTTTGCCGCATTGCTGCTCGGCCGTCATCTGCGCGGCTGGCGCGGTCGCCTCGCCCTGCACTGGACGCTGACCGGCTTTGGTGCACTGTTCCTGGCTTACATCGGCAGCCGCTTCGTGCTTGAAGTGCTGCTGCATCGCGCCGGATAACTCTTTTTCCTGCCTTCTTTTTCGCGCCGTGGATCAATCATCGCTGGGTTCCAACCTGCTCGTGCTAACCGTGCTGCTGCTGTGTTCGGGCTTTTTCTCGCTCGCCGAAACAGCCATGATGGCCAGCAACCGCTACAAGCTTCGCATCGCAGCGAAAAACGGCAGTCGCGGCGCGCGCATCGCAAACGCCCTGCTGTCGACGCCAGATCGCCTTCTCGGCATGGTGCTGCTTGGCAACACACTGCTCAATGCAGCATCGGCCGCGCTGACCAGCTACATCGCGCTCAATCTGTTCGGTACCACCGGCTGGGCACTGGAAGCAGGCACTTTATTCGTCACCTTCTGCCAGCTCGTGTTTTCGGAAATGACGCCGAAGGTCATCGGCGCAACCTACCCAGACTGGCTGACGCCGCGCATTAGTTTTGTGCTGATGCCGCTCGCACGCCTGGCCGCACCGGCAATCTGGTTCGTCAACCTCTTCGTCCGCCCCATTCTCAAGCTACTGCACCTCGATACCAAACCCGGCGAAGGTGAACAAACCATGTCACCGGAGGAACTGCGCGCGCTCGTACTCGACTCCGGCCAGTTCATTCCCGAGCAACACCGTGCAATTCTGATCAACCTGTTCGATCTCGAAGACATCACGGTAGAAGATGTGATGACGCCGCGTGGCGAAATCGAAGCCATCGATCTGCAAACACCGCTCGACGAATTGAGCCGTCAGATCACCACCTGCTTTCATTCGCACATGCTCGTCTGCGACGGTTCGCTCGACAACGTGGTGGGTTTGCTAAAGCTGCGGCGCCTGATTACCGCGGCCTTTGACGGCCAACTCACACTCGATGAAATTCGCGCAGTCACAAGCGAGCCGTATTTCGTCCCGGCCAGTACACACCTGTACGATCAATTGCAGTACTTCCGGGAAAATCGCCAGCGCCTCGGCCTGGTCGTCGATGAATACGGCGAATTGCTCGGGCTGATCACGCTCGAAGATATCGTCGAGGAGCTCGTCGGCAAGTTCACCACCGGGATGTCGGACGCTCATCATGCCTTGCGCTGGTCTGATGCAGGCACTGCCATGATCGATGGCGCGCGAACGTTGCGCAGCGTCAATCGCGAACTCGGCCTCGATCTGCCGACGGACGGCCCCAAAACCCTGAACGGTCTAATCCTCGAACATCTGGAAGACATCCCTGAAGCCGGCGTGTCCATGCGCATTGCAGGTGTGGCCATGGAAATCGTGCAAACACAGGATCGCCGCATCAAGGTTGTAAAAGTGCTGCGCCCAACACCAACAACCCCAATCGATATTGCCCATTAATCAGGACGCTAGCGTATGATCCGGCGAAACCGCTTGATGTTGGCATAAACGCCGCTGCATCAGGCATTCGACCTCAAAGGATCAGCATGGCCGCAGCCAGACCAGCGAAAAAACCCGCCGGCGCAAAAGAAGTCAACTTTGTCTGGGAGGGCAAAGATCGCACGGGCAAAATCCTGCGTGGCGAAATGCGCGCCGGTGGCATTGCCGTGGTTCAGGCAACTCTGCGTCGCCAGGGTGTTCTCGTCACCAAGATCAAGAAACAAAAAATGGGCGGCGGCGGTTCCATCAAGGACCAGGACATTGCCGTCTTCACCCGCCAGCTGGCTACGATGATGAAGGCAGGGGTGCCTTTGCTGCAGTCTTTCGACATCGTCGGCAAGGGCGCCAGCAATGCCGCGGTCAGCAAGCTGCTGCTCGACATCAAGACCGAGGTGGAAACCGGCAGTTCACTCAACGCTGCATTCCGGAAGCATCCGCTCTACTTCGACGCGCTCTACTGCAATCTTGTCGGTGCCGGTGAGCAAGCCGGTATTCTCGAGACCCTGCTGGATCGCCTTGCGACCTACAAGGAAAAGATCCTCGCCATCAAGAAGAAGATCAAGGGCGCACTGTTCTATCCGATCGCCATCATCGTGGTGGCCTTCATCGTCACGGCGATCATCATGATCTTCGTGATTCCGCAGTTCAAGGAAGTATTCCAGAGCTTCGGTGCCGATCTGCCTGCACCAACCTTGTTTTTTATTGCCCTGTCGGATGCATTCGTCGCCTGGTGGTGGGCGATCTTCGGCGGCATCGGCTTGGCCATATTCGGCTTTTTCTATGCATGGAAACGCTCAAAGCCGATGCAGATCGCGATGGACAAATTGTTTCTGCGTCTGCCGGTGTTCGGTGCAGTCATCCGAAAAGCCACCATTGCTCGCTGGACACGCACGCTCTCGACCATGTTCGCTGCCGGCGTGCCACTCGTCGACGCACTCGATTCGGTTGCAGGCGCAGCCGGGAACCACGTTTATTACACTGCCACTCGACGCATTCAGGGCGATGTGTCCAGCGGCTCCAGCCTCACCGTATCAATGCAGAATGCCGAAGTATTTCCCAACATGGTGTTGCAGATGGTCGCCATCGGCGAAGAGTCCGGCTCGCTCGACAGCATGCTGGGCAAGGTCGCCGATTTCTACGAAAACGAAGTCGACGAAGCCGTGGCAGCCCTGTCCAGCTTGATGGAACCGATGATCATGGTATTTCTCGGCGTGGTGATCGGTGGCATGGTGATCTCGATGTATCTGCCGATCTTCAAGCTGGGCTCGGTGGTTGGTGGATAAAAATCAAGTAGAGGGCGACAAATCCGGTGTTTGAACTTTTTATCGCCGCATTTTTCGGGCTCGCCATCGGTAGCTTCCTCAACGTCGTCATCCATCGTCTGCCGAAGATGATGGA